>NZ_AP017558.1:2308379-2638148 GCF_002355635.1 Halopenitus persicus
TCGACCTCGATCAGCGTCGCGAAGGAGGCCCGCTCGCGGACGCGCTCGATCGCTCCCTCGAGACCCAGCTCGGCGATGTGGTTGTCCTTCACCATCACCATGTGCGAGAGGTCGAGCCGATGGGTGTCCCCGCCCCCGGCCGCGATCGCCCGTTTCTCGACGCCGCGGAGTCCCGGCGTCGTCTTCCGGGTCCCGGCGATCCGGACCGACTCCGAGACCTCCCGGGCGGCCGTGACCGCCCTGCGGGTTCGCGTCGCCACTCCCGACGCGTGCGCGACGACGTTTGTCGCGGCGCGCTCGCCGCGCAGGACGTCCCGGGCGGACCCCGACACGGACAGGACCACCGCGCCCGGCTCGACGGCGTCCCCGTCCGCGAGCCGGTCGGTCACGGCGACGCCCAGGTACTCGAAGACGGCTGCGGCCGCCTCGAGCCCCGCGACGACGCCAGCCTCCCGGGCCACGAGCCGGCCCGTCGTCTCGCCGGGCACGTGGTTCGTCACGTCGTGATGGCCGAGGTCCTCCCGCAGCCAGGCCTCGACCGTGGACCGCTCAATCGGCATCGGCGGGCGTTCCCCCCTGCAGGCGGTGACAGCCACGGGACCGGTCGTTCGCCGCCGCGGCCCGCGCGACCAACAGCGCGGACACGCAGGCGCCGCGCAGCTCGTAGAGCGACCGGCTCGTCCGGGTTCGGGTGTATGCGTCGACCTCCCCCTTCAGCCGCCGGAGGGCGGCCCGGGCCCGCTCGATCCCCTCGGGATCGCGGACGATCCCGAGCTCCGACTCCATCACGCGGCGGAGCCGGACGGCCTTCTCGTCGGCGAAGCGGTCGGGCAGGTCGGGGTCACGGTCGGAGAGGTCGGGCGCAGCGATCGGCTCGGGACCGTTCTCGGCGCCCGCCCGTCCCGCGGCCGCGCCGGCGCGTCGTCCCCACACCAACCCCTCGAGGAGGCTCGTTGACGCGAGCCGGTTGGCCCCGTGGACCCCGGTCCGGGCGCACTCGCCGACCGCGTAGAGGCGGTCGAGCGACGTCCGGCCCGTGACGTCGACGTCGATCCCGCCGCAGAGGAAGTGCTCCGCCGGTGCGACCGGGATCCCCGACTCGGGATCGACCCCACGGTCCGCACAGGCGCTCGCGAGCCCGGGAAACTCGTCGGCGAAGTCGATCGGCGTGACGTCGAGGACCACCTCGCCGGTTCGCTCGCGCGCGTCGGCGACCGCCCGGGCGACCACGTCCCGCGGCGCGAGCTCGGCGTCCGGATGACGGTCGACCATGAACCGCTCGCCGGTCGCGTCACGCAACACCGCGCCCGCCCCACGAACCGCCTCGCTGAGGAGGAACGTCCCCCGGCTCTCGTCCTGCCCGCCTGGTTCGTCTCGTTCGTTCCGGCCGTCCTGCCCGCCTCGCCTGTCCTGCCCGTCCTGCCCGCCTCGCCTGTCCTGCCCGCCTCGCCTGTCCTGCCCGTCCCGCCCGCCCCCCGCGAACGCGGTCGGGTGGAACTGGACGTACTCCATGTCGGCGACGTCGGCGCCGGCGAGCGCGGCCATCGCGATCCCGTCGCCCGTCGCGGTCCGTGGGTTCGTCGACCGGCGGTAGCAGGCGCCGATCCCGCCGGTCGCGAGGACCGTGGCGCCCGCGAACCACGGGGTCACCGTTCCGTCCCGTTCGAGGAGCGCGCCGTGGACCCGCCCCTCGTGGGTACACAGCCCGAGGGCCGCGGTGTCCTCGAGGATCGTGATCGCCTCGTGGCCCCGCAGGTGCTCGAGAAACGGGACGAGCAGGTGCTTCCCGGTCGCGGCGTCGACGTGGCGGATCCGCGCCTCGCTATGGGCGGCCTCGCGCCCGTAGTCCGCGTCGAACGCGACGCCGAGCGTCTCGACCAGGACGTCCTGCACCGCGGCGTCCGCCTCCGAGACGAGTACGTCGACCGCCTCCGGGTCGGACGCGCCGTCGCCGGCCGCCAGCACGTCGCGTTTCAACGCCGCGGGATCGTCACGGGTGACTGCGATGCCCCCCTGTGCCCAGTAGCTCGTGGACTCCTCGGGCCGGCTCGCCTTCGTGGCGACGGTCACGTTCGCCCCCGCCCGCGCGCCGGCGAGCGCGGCAGCACAGCCCGCGATCCCGCTTCCGACGACGAGCAGGTCGGTGGTCTCGTCCATCGTCGATCAGAGCTCCAGCATCCGGTCGATCGCCAGCGACGCGAGCTCGGCCTCGCGGTCGGCGACCTCGATCACGTTCCGCGGCTCGTCCTCGAGGAGCCCCTCGAGCACCCAGGTCAGGTAGTTCGGGTCGACCTGACGCATCGCGTTACAGTCCATGCAGGCGTCCCCGCACAGCGGCACCACGTTCACGTCCGGGTGCCACCGGTCGAGGTGGTTCGCGAGGTGGATCTCCGTGCCGATCGCCCACGTCTCGCCGGGGTCGGCCGCGGCGACCGCCTCGCGGATCGTCGCCGTCGACCCCACGACGTCGGCCGCCTCGACGACCTCTCGGCGGCACTCGGGGTGGACGATGACGTTCGCCTCCGGGTGGCGGTCGCGGACGGCCGCGACGTGGTCGGCCGTGAACCGCTCGTGAACCTGGCAGTAGCCGTCCCACAGGACGATCGACGCGTCGGCCACCGCCTCGGCGTCCGCGCCCGCCGGGTCCCAGGGGTCCCACTCGACGATCTCGTCGGCCATCCCGAGCCGGTGGGCCGTGTTCTCCCCGAGGTGCTTATCCGGGAGGAACAGGACCGTGTCGCCGCGATCGAGGGCGTACTCGAAGGCCTCGTGTGCGTTCGAGGAGGTGCAGACGAGCCCGCCCTGCTCGGCGCAGAACGCCTTCAGGTCCGCGTAGCTGTTCATGTACGTGACCGGGACGATCTCCGCGTCCGGCGCGGCCGCGGTCAGCTCCGCCCAGGCGTCGTCCACCTGCAGCGCCTCGGCCATCCCGGCCATCGGACACGACGCCTCCATACTGGGGAGGATCACCGTCTGGTCGTCGTCGGTGATGACGTCGGCCGACTCGGCCATGAACGTGACGCCACAGAAGACGACGTACTCGGCGTCGGCCGCGGCGGCGCGCTCGCTCAACCCGTAGGAGTCGCCGACGAAGTCGGCGTGCTCCACGATCTCGCGGCGCTGGTAGTTGTGGCCGAGGATCACCACGTCATCGCCCAGCGCCTCGCGCGCCGCGTCGATCCGCTCCGTTCGCTCGGCCTCGGTCAGATCCCGATATCGCGGCGGCAACCGCTCGAGATCGTCGTATTTGAAGAGACTGAGATCCGTTTCGAGGGATGTCGATTTGAGTTCTGGCATGGGTTGTGGTTCGTGTAGTGTCTCAACCGTCGACAACGACTATTGATAAAATTTTATCTTCAATCTTGAATTCGAACTCGCATTTTGATTCGATATGGCTATGGAAGATATCTAATCCACGATCGTGGGTTAATAATGTCTTTAAAGGTTCGATATCCGCGGCCGTGAACCGATCGTGTCTCCACGCACCACTTATATACTATCACGTTCATAGATACCATATGACGCGATTACTTCTGGGGTTGCTTGGCGCCCTCCTCGCGGTCCTGCCGGACCGAACGCTCACCGTCTACGAGTCCGTCGCCCTCGAGTCGGCCGGCGAGGCGACCCCGAAGCCCTGGCTCGAATCGGCGATCCGGGTCGAGGGGATCGCATACCTCGCGATCGCCCTCATCGGCGGCCGGCCCTACCGATGGTTGGCGACGCTCGTCGGCGTGATCGGTGCCGTCGTCATCGCCGTCCCGCGACGCTACCTCGGTGCCGGCGCGTCGGTCGCCTACGACCGACCCGGGGACCTCGAGTGGTCAGATCGGTTCGTCTCCGTGGTTCGCGCGATCGGAGCGGGCTGCGTGCTGTTCGCGATCGGCGTTCGGCGGCGGCGAGACGGGGACACATGAGCTGTCTTGCCGTCGGGATTGAGGGTGTCCGTTCCTACCCCTACTCAGGCCTTTTATCCGTTCGCCGTCACTCCTCACCAACCAGTGACGGAAGGCGTGTCTCGAACAGACGGTCAAGAGCCGTCCAGAGTATCTCCGTCGGGATGATCTGCTCGAACGCGGCGGCCTCACGAGCCGGCCGGTTCATTCCCTCGGTTCGGTATTGAAAGTGGACGCTGCCGAGATCCGGATGATCCCGGTCACGATGCCAGCCACAATTGAATCCCGTGTTCGGGTCCGCATAGTGGATGCGATAGTACGGCGTCTCGGATTTGAACCGCCATTCGACGTCAAGGGTGGGAGTAGCCGGTCCCGTCGGTGGTGAGATTCTATCGGGATCGATCCGCGCTCGAATCGATCGTTTGCGAATGCTGTCCGGTTCGTACGTGACGGTAGTGACCACCGGATATCGTTGCAGGACGTCCTTTAACCCCCGATAGGTCGAGCTGTCGATCGTTCCTGGCAAGCCCATCGTCGTCACACCGGCACGACGTCCCGATCGCTCGCCCAGTCGTACTCGTTGAGGGCAGCACGAACGATGGGGATCCGGTCGTCGAGATGCTCCCAATCGGCGGCGACCTCACGCCGCTCCTCGACCTCGTCGGGGTCGTCCACGTCCGCGATGCTTGCCCGAAGCTCGCCCGGCGTCTCCACGTCGTAGGTCGTTTTCCACGCCGCGATCTCGGACTGCATCGACTCGAGGACGTCGGTCAGCTCTTCACGGTCGTGTTCACGCTGTAGCGCCGCGACCTCGCGGTAGGTCGCCATCAACCGATCGACGCAGTATAGCGAACGATCCGCCCGTTCGATCCGACGAAGAACGTCGTCCTCGACGAGCTGGTCGAGGTATTTTTGAGCGGTTTTCACGGAGACGCCGGTCTCCTCGGCGACCCACGCTGGGCTCCGTGGTGTTCGAAGCGTCCGTGCGGCGGCTCGTACCCGGTCACCCCGGGTCATCGCGTCGCGAGCGTGATCGTCGCTCGGTTCGGTGTTATCGGACATACGATCGAATAGACTGTTATTGAATATATATCTATTGTACTGAATATTAGTAACCGACGATCGAGGACTCGGGATCTCCAAACGCATACTGCCTCCCTCGAAGCCGGAACGTATAAGAAACAGAAGCCCACACTCACACCCGTGCCGACCGCCGCGTCCATCCGGAGCACGACCTCGCCGCCAGCGACGCGGCTTTTCTCGAAAAAACGCGCGTGAAACGCCCACCGGCGGGAGTGGCGACCCCGTCCCGGGCGGCCTCCGACCACTCCACACAGCGACGCGTTTGCGGTCGCGTCGGCGATCGTCGGATCGACGATCGCCGACCGATACCATCCGACCGATTCCGTCCAACCGACTCGAACACGACCGGCCCGAACACGACCCGAACACGAAAGACGACCCGAACACGACAGACGACCCGAACACGACAGACGACCCGAACCACGACCATAACACGACCTACCACCCGATCCCACGATGACCACCACGACACCCTTCGAGGGCGTGATGCCCGCGATGACGACCCCCTTCGACGAATCGAACGAGATCGACCACGACCAGCTGGCCGCCAACGCGCAGTACCTGGAGGCCGCCGGCGTCGACGGGCTGGTGCCCGTCGGCTCGACCGGCGAGTCGGCCACGCTCACCCACGACGAGCACGTCGACGTGATCGAGACGGTTTCGGAGGCCGTCGACGACGTCCCCGTGATCGCGGGGACCGGCTCGAACAACACTGCGGAGGCGCTTTCCCTGTCCCGGCGTGCGGCCGACGCCGACGCGGACGGCCTCCTGCTCATCTCGCCGTACTACAACATGCCCGAGCCCGAGGGATTCTACGAACACTACACCGCGATCGCCGACGCGGTCGACCTGCCGCAGATCGTCTACAACGTTCCCTCCCGAACCGGCCGGTCGATCCCGGTCGACGTCACCGCCCGCCTCGCCGAACACGAGAACATCGTCGGCTACAAGGCGGCCTCGGGCGACCTCGGGCTGATAAGCGAGGTCATCGAGCGGACCGCCGACGAGGAGTTCGCGGTCCTCTCGGGCGATGACGGGATCACCCTGCCGATCCTCTCGATCGGCGGAACCGGCACGATAAGCGTCGTCGCGAACGTCGAGCCCGAGCGCACCTGCGCGATGGTCGGCGCGGCGCTCGCGGGGGATTACGAGCGCGCCCGCGCGATCCACCACGAGCTCTCGCCGCTGTGTCGTGAGCTCTTCGTCGAGACGAACCCCATCCCGGTCAAGGAGGCGATGTCCATCCGCGACCGCGGCCGGCCGGACGTCCGGTCGCCGCTCACCCGTCTCTCCGCGGAGCATCGCGACTCGCTCGCCGATCTGCTCGCGGAGTACGAGACGGCCGTCCCCGGCGAGAGCGGGTCCCTGCCGACCGAGGAGGCGTCGCGATGACCGAGGGCACCGCGAACGATGCTCCCCTTCGCGTCGCCGTCACCGGCGCCGGCGGCCGGATGGGCCGCGAGGTGATCGAGGCGGCCGTCGACCGCGAGGGGCTGGCGGTCGCGCTGGCGGTCAATCGCACCGAAACCGAGCCCGTGGCCGGCGTCGCCGTCGACCCCGCGGACGAGTTTGCCGACCGACTCCCGGCTGTCGAGCCGGACGTCGTCGTCGACTTCACCGGTCCCGACTCGGCGGTCGCATACGCCGAGGCCTGCGCCGCCGCCGGCGTCCCGCTGGTCACCGGGACCACCGGCTTCGACGACGCCCAGCTGGGGACACTCCGCGACGCGGCCGACGCGATCCCCGTGTTGAAGGCGGCCAACTTCTCGCGGGGCATCGCCGCGCTGCGCCGCGCGGTCCGTGAGGCGGCCGCGGCCCTGCCCGCCGCCGACGTCGAGGTGACCGAGACCCACCACAACGGGAAACGCGACGCGCCCTCGGGCACCGCGAACACGCTCCTCGAGGACGTCGAGGACGTCCGCGCGGACCTCTCCCCGGACGGCCGAGTCCACGGACGCGAGGGCGACGCGCCCCGCCAGCCGGGCGAGATCGGCGTGCACGCCCGGCGGGCGGGCGACGTCACCGGCGAGCACGAGGTGCTTCTCGCGGGCAATCACGAGGTCCTCGAGCTCACCCACCGGGCCGGCGACCGCGGCGTGTTCGCCGCCGGCGCGCTCGACGCTGCGGTCTGGCTGGCCGACCGGCCGGCCGGCTGGTACGACTTCGGCGACGTCATCGACGACGCGTGAGTTCGCGACCGCTCCCGGAACCGACGGGTAAAAACCCCCACTCCACCATTCATCGACAATGACACTCAAAGCAGACGTCAACGACCTGTGGCGACGCTCCGAACAGGGACTCTCGGCAGATCAGACGACCGCGGACGACGAGGCGGTCCTCGACGACTTCCTCGATGCCCTCGAGGCCGGGGACGTTCGCGCGGCCGAGAAGACCGGCACCGAGGTAACCTCCTGGGAGGCGAACGCCTGGGTGAAGCGGGGGATCCTCCTCAACTTCGGGCTCCGCGAGACCGAGGGGCGAAGCTACGGCGACGTCACCTACCACGACGTCCTCCCGCTGCGGGAGACCGCGGATCTGGGCGAGCGCGGGACCCGAAACACGCCGGACGGCACCGCGATCCGGCGGGGTGCGCATCTCGGGAGCGACTGCATCATGATGAGCCCCTCGTTCGTCAACGTCGGCGCCCACGTCGGCGACGGGACGCTCGTCGACTCCTGTGACACGGTCGGCTCCTGCGCGCAGATCGGCGAAAACGTCAAGCTCGGCGCGAACACGCTGATCGGCGGCGTGCTCGAGCCGGTCGAGGACGCACCCGTGGTCATCGAGGATGACGTCTCCCTGGGCGCGGGCTGCCGGGTCACCTCCGGGTTCCGCGTCGGCGAGCACTCGATCGTCGGCGAGAACACGCTGCTTACCCCGCGGATCCCCGTCTACGACCTCGTCGAGGAGGAGGTCATCTTCGGCCACCTCCCCGCGAACCGCCGCGCGTTCACCCGGATGGTCGAGTCCTCCGTGAGCGACCACGACCTCTTCGAGGGCGGCGCCTACAAGCCCGCCGTCGTCGCGACCGACGTCGAGGACGAGACCCTCGAGGCCACCCAGCGGGAGGAGGCACTCCGGGAATGAGCGACCCCGTTTCCGGGGACGCACCGCCGGCCGCGGGGGCGGGCGAGGCCGACGGCACGACCGACGCCGGCGACACGGGCGAGTCGAGCGCGACCGAGCCCGCCGAGCCGCGAAACCCCGCGATACGCCGACTCGCGGACTGGGACCCGGATCGTCTCGAAGCCCTCGCCGACCGGTACGGAACGCCCCTGTACGTGATCGACCGGGACCGCGTCCGGGAGAACTGCGCCCGGCTCCGGGACGCCTTCCCCGACGCCGACGTCAGGTACGCCGTGAAGGCCCACACCGGCCAGGCGGTCCTCCGAACCGTCGAGCGCGCCGGTCTCGCGGCCGAGTGCGCCTCCGCGGGCGAACTCGAGCGCGCGCTCGCGGCCGGCTTCCCCGGCGACCGGATCCACTACACTGCCGTCAACCCGCCGGCACGTGACCTCGACCGCGTCGTCGACCGCTGGCGCGAGCACCCCGGGATCACGATCACCGCCGGCGCGGTCGACACCCTCGACCGGCTGGCCGAGCGCGGCTTCGACGGCCGGGTCTGCATCCGGGTGACCCCCGGCGTCGACGCGGGTCACCACGAGAAGGTCCGCACCGGCGCGCACGCCAAGTTCGGCGTCCCGTACGACCGCGCCGCGAGCGTCGTCCGTGAGACGGCCGATCGTTTCGACGTCGTCGGGATCCACGCCCACGCCGGCTCCGGAATCGACGCCGAGGGACTCGACCGCCACCGCGAGCTCGTTTCGCGGATGGGCGCGTTGGCGCGCCGGCTCGTCGCCCCCGAATCGGGAGGCGAGGAGGACGGCGATGCGGACCCGGTCGCCCTCGAATACGTCGACGTCGGCGGCGGCTTCGGCGTCCCCTACCGCGACGAGGAACCCCCGCTCGATCTCCCAGCCGTCGCCGACGCGACGCGGAAGGCGTTCGAGACGGCGATCGACGACGTTCGAACGGATCACGAGGCGGCGGCCGAGATCGACCTCGCGGTCGAACCCGGTCGCTACGTGGTCGCCGACGCCGGCGTCCTCCTGACGCGGGTCAACACCGTCAAGCCGACCCCGGAGACCACGGTCGCCGGCGTCGACGCCGGGATGACCGACCTGCTCCGCCCCGCGATGTACGACGCGTTCCACCCGATCCGAAACTGCTCGGTCGAGACCGGCTCCGCGACGGAAACCGGCACTGCAACCGAGACCGACGACGACGGACGCGACGACCGCGAGACCGTTCCGGTCACGGTCGCCGGCCCCATTTGTGAGAGCGCGGACGTGTTCTGTGAAAACCGGCCGCTGCCGGCCCCGGAGCGCGGCGACCTCCTCGCGGTCGGGATCGCGGGCGCGTACGGCTACGAGATGGCCAGCCAGTACAACTCCCGGCCGCGACCGGCCGAAGTCGCGATCGGCGCCGAGGCGGCCGAAACCGCCGGCACCGGTGCAGACTCGAACACGGCGGGCTCCGAACCGATCCTCGTTCGCGACCGCGAGACGATCGCGGACGTGACCGCCGTCGAACGCCGGGCGGGCTACGAGGGACTCGCAGCGCTCGCGGACCCGGCGGGCCCTGCTCACGGCGCGAGCGCCACGGAGGACGACCGATGACCGACGCGGGAACGGTCCCGTTCCGGAAGTACCACGGCACCGGAAACGACTTCATCGTCGTCGACGAGGCCGACGCCGAGCGGGCCGAAC
This sequence comes from Halopenitus persicus, assembly GCF_002355635.1. Classification (GTDB taxonomy): domain Archaea; phylum Halobacteriota; class Halobacteria; order Halobacteriales; family Haloferacaceae; genus Halopenitus; species Halopenitus persicus_A. Next base: position 2,318,125 of record NZ_AP017558.1, read on the forward strand.
TCACCGAACTCGCGGACCGCCGCACGTTCGCGATCGCTCATTGCGACCGCGAGACCGGCGCCACCTCGCCGGGGAAGGGCCGTCGCGGAGCCGACGGCGTGCTGTTCCTCGGGATCGAGGACGCGGTCGATCCGACCCGCGTCACGATGTCGCTCGTCCAGCCGGACGGCTCGACGGCCGCGATGTGTGGTAACGGGGCGCGCGTCGTCGCCGCCTGGGCACGCGACCGCACCGGCGAGACCGAGTTCGTGATCGAGACGCCCGCCGGCGACCGGCGCGCGACGATCGACGCGAACGGTCGGGACGTCACGATCGAGATGGGAATTCCGCGGTTCGACCCCGACGGCGTCCCCGTCGATCGCTCGCTCGCGGCCGATCCCGCGGTCCGGAACGGCGACGCCGACGCACCCCTGCTCGAGACCGAGATCGAGGGGCTGACCGTCTCGGCGGTGAACACCGGCGTCCCGCACGCGGTGGCGTTCCTTGAGGGCGACCGCAACGGCGACGATGCCGGCACCACCGACGACGTGAACCTCGATGACGTGGACATCGACGACGTCGACCTCGAGGCGGTCGCCGAGCCCGTACGCCACGCCGACGTCTTCCCCGAGGGCGCGAACGTGAACCTCGCCCAGCGCGTCGAGTACGTCCCCGACGACGGGTCGGCTGACGACCGCGAGTTCGACGGGCTCGTCCCCACGTACCGCCAGCGCACCTTCGAACGGGGCGTGGAGGGCGAGACTCGCTCCTGTGGCACCGGCGCAGTCGCGATCGCGGCGGTCGCGCGTCGGACCGGGCGCGTCGACGCCGAGACCGTTCGCTCACGTCCGCCGGGTGGGGAACTCGAGATCACGGTTCCCGAGGAGGGCCCCGCGACCCTCTCCGGGCCGGTCGCCGAGGAGGGCGCCGGCGAACTCCGGTCGGACCCCGACGTCGATCCGGACCGGGCCGCCAGCGCCATGCCCGCGGTCGATCCGGGCGGCGAGTCGGGCATCGACTCGGCCAGCGACCCTGATTCCGAACCCAACTCACGATGACCGAACCAACCACGCCAGCCCCCGGTACCGCCGCCGACCGGTTCGACCCGGTCGCGTTCCTCGAGGCGGCGGTCCGTCATCCCTCCCACGAAGACGTCGACGATATGCGCGCGTTCCTCGTCGAGACGCTGGCCGACTACGGCGTCGAGGCGACCGTCGACGACGCCGGCAACGTCCTCGCGAGCAAACACGGAGCCGCTCCCGACGCCGGCCCACACGTGGTCTGTAACACCCACATCGACACGGTGACGCCGCACGTCCCGTTCGAGCGCGATCGGGATGCAACGGTCGAGGGCGAATCCGGCGTCGACGTGATTCGTGGTCGCGGATCCTGTGACGCCAAGGGGCCGCTCGCGGCGCTGCTCGTCGGCTTTCTCGCGACCGACCCCGACCGCGGGCGGCTCACCCTCGCGATCACGCCCGACGAGGAGGTTCACTCCCTCGGGGCCGCCGCGCTCACCGGCGGGCTCGAGAGGGCCGCGGACGACTCCCGGGGCTCCGTGAACGAACTCGACGGCGACCTGTATCTCGTCGGCGAGCCGACCGGCCTCGACGTCTGTACGGCGGCAAAGGGCCGGTTCGAGGGAACGATCGAGCTGTCCGGCGAGACGGCTCACGCCGCCGAGGACGCGGGCGCCAACGCGGTGGCGGCGGCGGAGCAAGCGTTGGCCGCCGTCCGCGGGTTCGACGCGGACCGCGCCCCGCACGCGCAGCTCGGCCCGGCGCGGCTCACGCCGACCGTGATCGAGGGCGGCGGCGCGACCAACCAGGTCCCCGACCGGTGTGCGATCGTCGTCGACCGGCGGTCGATCCCCCCCGAAACGGCCGCGGGATTCCGCGAGTCCCTCGAGCGCGACGTCCGGACGACCGTCTCCGAGGACGTCGGCGTGGCGTTCGATCTCACCGACCGCGAGTCGCCGTTCCTCGAGGCCTTCGCGACCGATCCCGACCACGAGCTCGTCCGCCTGCTCGCCGACTCGGTCGCGGCGACGCGTCCGGAGGCCGTGGCCGACCGCGACCGTGAAGGTCGCTCCGGCCACGAGGCCCACCGCGGCGGCGCCGTCCGCCCCTTCTCGGCCGCGACCGAGGCCTCCTACTTCGCGCCAGCCCCAACCGTGGTCTTCGGGCCGGGCGACCTGGCGGACGCCGACGGCGCGGTGGCCCACGCCGACCGCGAGTACGTCCGCGTGCGTGAGGTCGAGTGGGCGGGCGATGCGGTCAAGCGAACGTTGTCGGGACTGCTCGAGGGGGGGTCGTCCGTGCCAGTATAAAAGCGGACAGGTCGATCGAACGATGCTGCCGAGGTCGGCGTCGACCGATGCCATCGAGTCGGGCCGAACGAATGAGGCCGCCGAGTGCGGCGATCGCTCCGACTCGGGTTTAAATATCTTTACGCCGCGAACTTCCGCTCGAGGAACGCGACGAGCAGGTTCGCCGCCAGCCGCGAGGTGTTCCCGGCCGGGTCGTAGTCCGGAGCGACCTCCATCAGGTCGACCGCGCCGACGGCGTCGTGGTCGCCGAGGACCTCCATCGCGGTCAGCGCCTGCGAGGCCGAGAGGCCCGCCGGCTCGGGGGTGCCCGTTCCGGGCGCCACGCTCGGGTCGACGGAGTCGATGTCGAAGGTGACGTAGACCGCGTCGGTCCCGTCGGCGGCGGCCGCGACCGCGTCGCGGATCACGGCGTCCATCCCGCGCTCCTCGACCTCGGGCATCGCGAACAGGTTGAGCCCGGTCTCCTCGGCGAACTCGAAGAATGCGGGCGACTCGTAGCCGCGAATGGCGACCTGACTCACGTTCTCGTAGCTCGTGTACTGCGAGTCCGCCATCAGGTTCGTGCTCGAGCCGTGGAACTCGCGGCCGAAGATCGGGCTCTCGGAGACGGTGTCGGTGTGGGCGTCGATCTGGACGAGGCCGACGCTGTCGTGGCCCGCGCCCTCGGCGAAGCCGCGGAAGGCGGGATAGGTGCAGTAGTGGTCCCCGCCGATCAGGACCGGAAACGCGCGCTCCGCGACGGTCGCGACGTGGGCCGTGATGCTCTCGGCGGTCGTTTCCTGATCCATCGGAAACACCGGCACGTCGCCACAGTCGGCGACCGAGAGCGCGTCGAAGTCGACGTCCTCGCCCGTCCGCATGTTCGTCAGGCCGCCCTTGTATCCGGAGAGGTAGTCCCACCAGCCGCTGGCCTCCCGAACCGCACGCGGTCCGTACCGCGTTCCCGGCCGGTTGCTGACCGCCGAGTCGTACGGCACGCCGAGGACGCCGGCGTCGTAGCCCGCGACGTCCTCCACGTTTCGGTGGTCGGCCTTCAGAAAGGTCGGAATGCCCGCATACGCGAACTCGATCGACGAGGCGGGGTGCTCGCTGCGGAAGCGGCCTGCAGGGGTCCCGGGCCCGTCGGTCATGCGGATCCCCCCGAAACGGGTCGGGTCGGACCACGCGCTGCCGGCCGGATCGGTCGGTGGTGGCGTTGCATCCCGCTCGCGTCGGGTCGGTCCGCCGTGGGATCGGCGGTCCCGTGTGCGTTTGCGCGCATTGGTGGAAGTACAATGCCACCATCCGTGTGGGTGGCGCATAAAGCTTCCTGGTGGGCCGTCCGAGACCGTCGGTGTCTTGTAGGACGTGGCCGTGGATGACGACGATGGAGCCCGACCTCGACAGGCGGACCTACGACCTGCTCTGGCTCGTGGATCGCCACGAGCCGGTCGGGAGCATCCGGCTCGTCGAACTGATGCGCCAGCACGGCTACTCGATCACCGGCCGGACGATCCGGCTCACGCTCGCCGACCTCGACGAGGCGGGGCTCACCGAGAAGGTTCCCGGAAAGGGTCGGCGACTCACTGCGGCGGGGCACGCCGAGCTCGACCGTGGGAACGTCAGCAACCGGCTCGACCGCGTTCGGTCGCGCATCGCGACACTGCGGAGCCGGGTGACCTACGACCCGCTCGAGGACGCGGGGACCCTCATCGTCTCGAGCGCGCTCGTCGATGCGGTCGATCTCGAGCCGGCGCTCGAGACGGTTCGAGCGTTGCACGCGAGCCCGTTTGGTCCCTTTCCCGCGGCGGTCGAGCCGGCCGGTCCCGACGGCTCGGACGATGACGACGCCGATCGTTACCGGATCCTTGCCCCCTCGAGTCTCACCCTCGACGGGACCCTCGTTTCACACGGGATCGAAACCGACCTGCGAACCGCTGGGGTTGCGGCCTACACGCGGTCATCGACCCGACCCGACGACGTCGATGCGGACGATGCCGAAACCGAGGCGGACAATGCTGAGGCGGACGATCCCGAGAATGACGCGGACGATGCCGAAGCGGACGATCGCCGAGGCGGAACGATCGACCGATACGTCGACGTGATCAGCGGCGAGGACGCCTCGGTGGACGTCCTCTCGCTGTTCGTGGAGGCGGACCGCAGCGACGTGGCGCCGATCCTGGAGGGAGCCGACCGGGGAGTCGTCGTGGTCGACTACCGCGAATTCCCGCTCACGCGCTTCGAGGAGGCCCGCGATCTCGCCCTCGCGACGCGTGACGCGCTCGGCGGCGTGATCGACGTCCGCCGTCCCCGCGAAGGCGGTCCCTTCCCTCTCGGACCGCCGGGCTGGGAGTTCGCGGCCGCGACCTACGGCGGAACCGGCGAGCTCGCCATCGCGGCGCTGTCCGAACGCGAACTCTCGACCGACTGGGAGACCTTGTACGGCACCGTCGACCGGGAGCGGCTCGGCCCGATCGACCAGTTCGGTCCCGACGGGGTGCTCGACGTCGGCGGTTCCGAACCGCGGTGACGTCGACCCGGAACGAAGGCTGCCGGAACACCGATCGATTCACGGTGTCGCCGTTCTCGTCGCCGTATCACCGACGTCGCCGGCGTGAACCGACGAGCGTATCGTATACCATCAACGAGCGCGTCGTACCATCAACGAGCGTGTCGTACTATCTACGAGCGCGTCGTGCCATCGACGAGCGCGTTTTGCCATCGATGAGCGTATCGTGACGAACCCGTCACGGAGCGAAACGCTTACAACGCATATGGTGGCAAGGACTTTCCATGTCATTGGTCGGCATTGACTTCGGCATCATCGTGCTCTACATGATCGGCCTGCTGGGCGTCGGCTACTGGGGATACCGGCGGTCGGACACCCTCGACGATTACCTGGTCGCCGGGCGGGACATCCCGATCTGGATGTACGTGCCGGTGATGTCCGCGGTCATCCTCGGCGGCGCGTCGACGATCGGCGGCGGCGGACTGGGGTATCAACACGGCGTCTCGGGCGCGTGGCTCGTCGTCTGGCTCGGGCTGGGGGTCGCGGCGGTCGGGTTCCTGATCTCGACCGAGCTCGCGAACCTCAAGGCGTACACGCTGGGGGAGATCCTCGAGCGGCGCTTCGACACGTACTCGGCGACCGTCGGCGCTGTCGTCGCCGGCATCTACGCGCTGACGATCGCGATCACGCAGGTGATCTCGATCGGCACGGTCCTGACGGCGCTGCTCGACTACGAGTTGAACGCGATGATCCTCGTGGCCGGGGTCATCGTCATCGGATACACCGCGCTCGGCGGGATGTTCTCGGTCACGATCACCGACTTCGTCCAGTGGATCATCATGACGGTCGGCGTCTTCCTGTTCGCGCTCCCACTCGGCCTGCTCGAGGTCGGCGGGATCTCGGGGCTGACCGCCGAGCTCGACCCCTCCTACTTCAGCCCGACCGGCATCGGGATCGAGACGGTGATCAGCTACTTCCTGCTCTACTTCCTGGGGATCATGATCGGACAGGACATCTGGCAGCGCGTCTTCACCGCCGACAGCCCCGAGACGGCCCGGATCGGGAACATCGCCACGGGCGCGTACGCGGTCGTCTACGGGATCGCGACCGCGGTGCTCGGGATGATCGCGCTGGTGCTGTTCCCCGCGCTCGAGAACCCGGACCTCGCGCTGCCGCAGCTGGTCCTCGAGACGGTTCCCACCGGCCTCTCGGGGCTCATCCTCGCCGGTTTCATCTCGGCGATGATGTCCACCGCCGACTCGGCGCTGCTGGCCTCGAGCACGCTGTTCACCAACGACGTCTACAAGCGGTTCATCGACCCCGACGCCAGCGAGCAGCGGTACACGTGGGTCTCCCGGGTCGGGATCCTCGTCCTCGGCGTCGGGATGATCGGCGTGGCGATCCTCATCGGTGACGTCGTCAACGCGCTCACGCTCGCGTACAACCTGCTGACGGGCGCGATCTTCGTGCCCCTGATGGCGGCGTTCTTCTGGCGCGGCGGGACCTGGCAGGGTGCCATCACGGCCATCCTCGGCAGCTCCGTCGTCGTCGTGGCGACGATGGCCGTCTACGGCTTCGGCTCGAACCGGCCGATCATCTACGGGCTCGTCGCCAGCCTCGTGCTCTTCGTGGGCGTCAGCCTGGTCACCGGCCCGCCGCCGCGCGAGAAGCTCGAGGCCTGGCTCGAGAGCATCTCCGACGAACCGTCGCTCGAGTAACCGCGTCTCGATAACGCCGGGAACATCCACCGGCCGTCCGCACGATCCGGACGTTTCTCACACGGGGCCCTCCAAAGGGGCGCGTATGACCGACCGATCCGACGCATATCGCGACCTCTCACAGCCCATCGAGGCCGGCATGCCGACTTTTCCCGGCGACCCGCCGGTCGAACTCGCGCCGACCGCGACGATCGACGCGGACGGGGCGGCCGTCCACGAGCTCCACTGTGGCAGCCACACCGGCACCCACATCGACGCGCCGAGCCACACCGAACCCGGCGGGCAGGACCTCGACGATCGCCCGATCGGCGAGTACGTCTTCGACGCCCGGTTCCTCGACGTCACGCCCTGTACGGATCGCGGCGAAATCGGGGTCGACGCCCTTCCGGGTCACGCCGCCCTCGACGACGCCGATATCCTCGTGGTCCGAACCGGCTGGGACGCCCACTGGAACGACGATCGCTACCGCGACCATCCCTACCTGTCGTCGTCGGCAGCGCGGCGGCTCCGGGAGGCCGGGTGCGGCGTCGCGGTCGATGCGCTCAATCCGGACCCAACGTCCTCCGAGAACGCCGATGCGGACGAGCCGGAGGGCCTACCGGTCCACCACGCGCTCCTCGGCGCCGATCTCCCGATCCTCGAGAACCTCACGAACCTGTCGGGGCTCCCCGACAGGTTCACCCTGTACGCGTTCCCGCTTCCGCTGAGAGAGTGCGACGGCGCACCCGTGCGTGCGGTCGCGTTCGTGGACCGGGCACCGTAGGCTGATCGTCGAACGTCCCGTAGGCCGATCGTCGAACGTCCCGTAGGCCGATCGTCGAACGTCCCGTAGGCCGATCGTCGAACGTCCCGTAGGCCGATCGTCGAACGTCCCGTAGGCCGATCGTCGAACGTCCCGTAGGCCGATCGTCGAACGTCCCGTAGGCCGATCGTCGAACGTCCGCGTCACGGGATCGTACGGTACCCTCGGATCTCTCCCGTAGCGACGTCATCCTGACGAACGGTAGCTATATGTGACGGATCGACGATGGCCATGTGTGTTCGAACGCGAACAACCGGTACGCGTAGTGCAATGTGGCATCGGTGCGATGGGACAGGAGATGCTCCGGATGCTGGCCGACGACCCCGGCGTGGTCGTCGTCGGAGCAGTCGACACCGACCCCGGAAAGGTCGGGCGAGACGCCGGCGACGTCGCCGGCATCGACGACGTGGGCGTCGACGTGGTCGACGATCTGACCGCGACGCTGGCGGCCACCGAACCCGACGCCGTTTGTTTGGCGACTGCGGACGCCGCGGCCGAAGCGATGCTGGACGATCTCCTGGCCTGCCTGCGCGCCGGGGCGGACGTCGTGTCCTCGAACGGCGGATTCTTCTACCCGTATCACACCCATCCGGTGCTCGCACGGAAGGTCGACCGCGTGGCGAAAAAGAACGACGCGTCGGTACTCTGTACCGGCCTCAACCCCGGGTTCGCACTCGATACCCTGGTGGTCGCGCTGACGGCCGTCTCGGAGTCCATCGACGGTATCGAGGCCAGTCGCACCGTCGACTTCTCGCCGTACGGTGCCGGCGTGCTCGAGCCGGGGGGATTCGGGTTGGAGCCCGACGAGTGGGAGCGCCGGCGCGACGCCGACGAGTTGGCGGGCCACGAGTCCTTCGCGGCGCAGATTCGGACGATCGCCGACGGCGTCGGTCTCGAACTCGACGAGGTAGTCGAACGGGAGTTCGATCCGTTCATCGCCGACGAGCGTCGTCCCGTCTCGAGCGCCTATCCCGACGTCGAGGCCGGAGCGGTGGCCGGGTTCCGACAGACGTATGCGGGCGTCGTCGACGGCGACGACGTCGTGACGCTCTCGTTGGCCGCCGTCGTCGACCCCGAGGCATCGGAGCTCGAGGGCGGCGACCGCATCGCCGTTCGGGGCGTCCCCGACACGACCGTCACGACCGAGGAGCCCTTCGAGCCGGGTCCGACGACGTGGGCGACGGTCGTCAACGCGCTACCAAGCGTTCTGAACGCCGATCCGGGCCTCAAAACGATGCTGGACCTGCCGGTGCCGTCGGCATCGCTCGGCGACGTGCGGAAGTTCGTCAGCTCCGACCGCTGACGAATCCGACCGACACGTGTGGGAATCCCCGTCGCCGACGGAGACCGGCCGTCCAGGATCCGGGACGCGTGCCGTCCACCGATCAGCTTATGGTTCTTCCTCGTAACCTCTCGGCCGATGCGCGAAATATTCACGATGTGGCGTGACACGCGGATGATCATGCTCGTCGCCGTGGTCGCGGCGGTGTACGCGGCGGTACTCATCCCGTTCCAGACCTTTCAGATCATTCCCGGCATCACCAGCATTCGGCCGGCGAACGTCTTCCCCGTCATCTTCGGGATCATGTTCGGTCCCGCGGCGGCGTGGGGGTCGGCTATCGGGAACCTGATCGGCGACATCTTCGGCGGGACCTTCGGCCCCGGCAGCGTCGGCGGGTTCGTCGGGAACTTCACGTTCGGCCTGATCGGCTACAAGCTGTGGGGCAACCTCACCCCGCTGTCCTCGCGGGTCGAGCCCGACTTCCGCGAGAACGCCGGCGTCCAGCTGGTCGAGTACGCCGTCATCGCGATCGCCGCCTCCGCGGCGTGTGCGGTCATCATCGCGTGGGTCGTCGACCTTCTGGGGCTCGTTCCCTTCGCGGTCCTCGGACCGACGATCCTGATCAACAACTCGATCGCCGCGATCGTGCTCGGTCCGCCGCTTTTGTACCTGACGTACCCGCGGCTCAAGGAGATGGGACTGCTCTATCCCGACCTGCTCCGTTCGGAGGACCTCTCCAGCGCCGGGTCGAACCTGAACCCCATCGCGGCGTGGGGACTGGTCGTCGTGCCGCTGGTCTGGCTCGGCGTCGGGTTCCTCCTCAGCACGGGCGCCGGCGCCGGCCTCACGAGCGTCACCGCGCTCGGCGCGGTCGGCATTCTGGTCCTCGCCGCCTGCGCGGTCATCGTGGGCGAGCGGCTCTCGACGATCGTCGGTCGCGTCTGATCCGGGCTTTGACGGACGTTGCCGTCGAGCCCCGCTGACCGCCGACCGTGGTCGGCGCCGGCCCGACGATCGATCCGAGTCGAAACAGCTACCCGGGCGGCCTCGTTTTGGACAGATATCCAATGACGGACGAGGAAGACGGTATCGCGGCCCGGCTCCGAAACGTGGTCTTCTCCTACGACCGGGACGAGACGCTTCCCGACCCCGAGACCCTCGACACCACCGACGTCGACCCCGACGAGCGCGAGGGGCCCGTTCTCCGGGGCGTCGATCTCGACGTCCCGGCCGGCTCCTTCACGGTCGTGATGGGCGCCTCCGGCGGCGGGAAATCCACGCTGCTCCGGACGCTCAACGCGATCATTCCGGACTTCATCACCGGCTCCTTCGCCGGGGAGGTCGACGTGCTCGAACGCGACGCCACCGCCACGCGCGTCAGCGAGATGGCGACCGACGTCGGAATGTTGCTCCAGGATTACGAGGCGCAGCTGTTCGGCACCAGCGTCGCGGCCGAGGTGGCCTTCGGTCCCGAGAACATCGCGGTCCCGCCCGCGGAGATCGACGACCGGATCGACGACACGCTCCGGCTCGCCGGCCTGGAGTCGCTCGACCGCCGGCGAGAACCCTCCGGGCTCTCGGGCGGACAGAAACAGCGGCTCGTCTTCGCGGGCGTGGCCGCGATGCACCCGCGGCTGCTGGTCCTCGACGAACCGACGAGCGACCTCGACCCCTCCGGAACCCGGGAGCTCCTCTCGGCGATCGGCTCGCTGGCCGGCGCGAACCTCGACCGGAGCCCCGGCGCGTCCGCGACGGCCGTCGCTGCGGACGCGGACTGGGACGGTCCCGAAACGATCGTGATGGTAACTCACAAGATCGAGGAGGCGCTGCTGGCCGACCACGCGGTCCTCCTGCAGGGCGGAACCGTCTATCGGGAGGGGCCGGCCCGCGAGGTGTTCACCGACGTCGAGTCGCTCCGCGAGTCCCGCGTGGCGGTCCCGCCGCTCGTGGAGGCGTTCGACCGCCTCGGCCTCCCGAACGCGGACCTGCCGCTGATCCCCCAGGAGGTTCCCGGCGCCGCCGCCGACCACGGGCTGACGTGGACGCCGCCGGCCCGGATTGACGGGAAGACGCCGACATCCGGATCGTCGGGCACGACCGACGCGCCGAGTGCTGCGAGCTCCACGGACGCTCCCGGCGCGCCCGCCGGCACGGGGACGAATCTCGGCGATCCGGTCTTCGAGCTCGAGGACGTGGTCTTCGAGTACGGAACCGACCGGGGACCGGTCCGTGCAGTCGACGGGATCTCGTTGACGGTCCGGGAGGGAGAGGTGATCGCGCTCGTGGGCCACAACGGTTCGGGGAAGACGACGCTCGCGAAACACCTCAACGGGCTCCACGAGCCCGACGCCGGCAGCGTCCGATACGACGGCCGGGAGGTCGCTGACTACTCGATGTCAGGGATCGGCCGCGACGTCGGGTACGTCTTCCAGAACCCCGACCACCAGATCTTCGCGGACACGGTGCGCGAGGAGGTCGCGTTCGGCCCGGAGAACTTCGGGCTCGAGGGCGAGGAGCTCGACCGGCGCGTGCGCGAGGCGCTCGAGACCGTCGAGCTCGACGGGCTCGAGGACGCCGACCCCTTCGCGTTCTCGAAGGGACAGCGCCAGCGGGTCGCGCTCGCGGGGATCCTCGCGACCGACCCCGAGGTGATCGTCTTCGACGAGCCGACGACCGGCCTCGACGCGACCCAGCAGGAGCAGTTCATGCAGCTCGTCGCCAAGCTCAACCGCGAGGAGGCGGTCACCGTGGTGATGGTCACCCACTCGATGGACACGGTCGCGCGGTATGCACCGCGCACTGCCGTGCTTAAAAATGGGCGGGTCGTCTTCGACGGGAGCACGCGCGAGCTGTTCGCCGACGCCGACCTGCTGGCTGACAACGACCTCCAGCCCCCCCACGTCGTCGAAGCGTCACACGAGTTGGCGGCCGCGGCCGGGATCGACGACGCGCTGCCCGCCCTGTCGATCGACGAGCTCGTGGCCGGGTTGGAAACCGACACGGCCGCTGATGCCGCCGAGGAGTCGGAGGCGGACGCGGAGGAGGAGGCGGACGCGGAGGTGGACCGATGAGCGCGACCTCGCTGTACGTCGACCGCGGGACGTGGATCCATCGGCTGGACGCGCGCAGCACCCTCGCGTTCGTGCTCGCGATCTTCGTCTCGGGATACATCTTCGACGACCCGCGGTTCGCGGCGGTCCCGCTCGTGGTCGCCTTCGTCTCCCTGATCGCCGTCGGCGGCTGGCCAAACTTCAAGCGGCTCTCGCCGATCGTCGCCGCGCTGTTCGTCGTCGGGCTCGTCGTCTGGCCGCTGTTCACCGGCCCGGGCGGCCCGACCGTGATCGACCTCGGCCCGCTCGTGCTCTCCGAGCGCGAGCTGCTGTTCGCGCTGGGTCGCTCCGAGCGCATCGCCGTTTTCATCGTCGGCGGACTGCTGTTCGTGACGACGACCTCGAACGAGGAGATCGTCAGCGGGATGCGCCAGCTCGGGATCCCGTTCGCGTTCTGTTTCGCCGTCGGAACGGCGCTCCGGCTGTTCCCCACGTTCATCGACGCCGCCGGAACGGTCAAGCAGGCCCAGGAGGCGCGCGGGCTGGACCTTTCGGACGGCAACCTGATCGAGCGGCTTCGCAGCTTCGTCCCCCTGCTCGTGCCGGTCTTCATGACCGCCTTCCGGAACGTCAACACCCAGTCGATGGCGCTCGAGGCTCGCGGCTTCGACACCCGCCGCGACCGGACCTTCTACGGCGCGAGTTCGATGGGCGGCATCGACTGGGCGGTCACGGTCGCCTCGCTCGTGGTGATCGTCGGCGTCGTCGGGCTGCGGCTCGCCGGGTACGGCACTTTATAAATCACTTAAATACATCATCCTCGGTTTCTTCGTCTCCTCCATCTTTTCCGACTTCTCCCCCACCTCCGGCTTCTCCCCCACCTCCGGCTTCCTCGTCTTCTCCCTCAGTCGACGATTTCCTGGGGAGCTCCCGTCGCCGCGAGAGATACACCGGGATCACGATCAGGCCGCCGGTCGGGATCAGGATCCCCAGCCAGTACGTCTCGGGGTTCTCCAGTCCGAGTCGACGGGCATCGAGATAGACGATCGCCGCGATCGGGATCTGCACGACCAGGAGGGCGAGGAGGACGAAGACCACGAGCTCGGGCATTCTATGTCGGACGACGGCCCCCGGCGCAAAAACGGTAGCTCCCGGATTTATAAGCAATACCGGCGAGTCGAACGCCGGTAGTTAAAAGCTACTCCCCTCGTGCCGCCAGTCGGTGGCGTACTCGCGCTGGGACTCGATCATCTCGTCGATCGTGACGTCGAGGGTCTCGAGCTTCCGTTCGGCGACCTCGCGGTCGAGGCGGTCCGGGATCGCGTAGGCGCCGGGCGTGAGATCGCGGTTCTCGACGATCAGGTCGTAGGCGGCGACGAACATCATCGAGTGGGTCGTGTCGATCACCTCGGCGGGGTGACCCTGGCTGTACGGCCCGGTGAGGTTCACGAGCCGGCCGTCCGCCAGCAGGTTGATGTCGCGACCGTCGGGCATGTGGTACCGGGTGACGCCCTCCTTCGGGGTCGAGGTGTCGCTTGCGAGCCCCGCGAGCGCGTCGACGTCGATCTCGACGTCGAAGTGGCCGGCGTTGGCGAGCTGGACGCCGTCGGCCATCGCCTCGAAGTGCTCCTTCCGGATGACGTCGCGGTTGCCGGTCGTGGTGATGAACAGGTCGCCGACGTCGGTGGCCTCGGCCATCGACATCACGCGGTGGCCGTCCATGTGCGCCTCCAGCGCCTTTCGGGGGTCGACCTCGGTGACGATCGTCTGTGCGCCCATCCCGCGGGCCTTGCGCGCGATCCCGCGGCCGCAGTAGCCGTAGCCGGCCACGACGACGTCCTTGCCCGAGAGGATCGTGTTCGAGGTGATCGCGATGTTCGTGAGCGCGGACTCGCCGGTCCCGTGGACGTTGTCGAAGAAATGTTTCATCGGCGTGTCGTTGACGGTGTAGACCGGGAACTCCAACACGCCCTCCTCCTCCATCGCCTCGACGCGGGTGATCCCGGCGGTCGTCTGCTCGCCGCCGCCGATCACGTCCGCCGCGACGTCGGGGTGGTCGGCGTGGGCCTTCGAGATGAGCTCACAGCCGTCGTCGAGGATGAAGTCGGGCTCGTTCTCGAGCAGCTCGTGCTGTTGGTCGTCGAACTCCTCGTCGGTCATTCCCTCCCAGGCGAAGGCGGTGACGCCCTCGATCGCGTCGAGCGCCTCCACGACGTCGCCGTGGGTCGACTGGGGCTCGCTCGGCGTGAAGAACACGTCCGCGCCCGCGGCGTGCAGCGTCTCGACCAGGATCCCGCTTTTCGCCTCGAGGTGCGTCGCGACGGCCACGGTGTGGCCCGCGAGGGGCTCGTCGTCGCCGTACTCGTCCTGGAACGATCGGAGGATAGGACAGTAGTCGCGCGCCCACGTCAACGGGTCCGTCTGCTGGCTCATATCCGGCCCATTCGCGCCGGCGGTCAAATAGCTGGCCACTTCGGGCGGGAGCGACCGACTCGGTTCCGGAATGATCGACTCGGTTCCGGAATGATCGGCTCAGTTCCGGAATGACCGGCTACTCCTCGGCGGCGTCGACGACCTCGTAGCTCACGTTGCCCTCGCGGAGCTCGTCCGTGTGCGCCGACAGCCGGGTCGCGGTGGCGAGCAACAGCACGTCGATCCCCTTGGTGGCGGCCTCCTGGACCGCCGCCGCGCTTCCGAACCGGACGTCCGGTTCCAGGTCCGCGTCGGTCGCGGCGACCAACGCTTCGACGCCCGCGACCGCCAGCAGGTCGTGGTCGGCGGCGAGCTCCCGGAGCCGGTCCGGATCCACGGTCCGGCTCCCGCCGTCGCGGACGTGCGGGATCGACACCGCGGTGACGGCGCCGAGGTCGTACTCGACGACGCCCTGGAAGTTGGTGATCCCGACGTCGCCGCCGGCGTCCGCGTCGGTCACGGCGACCGCGGTCGCGCCGCCGGTGTCGCCGGCCATCGCCCGGAGCACGCCGTCGCGCATCGTCAGCGAGACGGTCTCGCCCTCCGCGACGTCGGTCGTGGCGATCGCGGTCTCCACCTCGACCTGCCCGATCACGTCCTCCGAGACGTGCTGGATGAACCCCCGAAGCTCCTCGGTCTGGGAGATCAGCCAGTCGACGCCCTCCTTGGTCACCTCGTAGCGCCCCCGGCCGTGTTTCTCCACGTAGTCCTGTTCGATCAGGTCCCCGAGGTAGTCGCTGACCGCCTGGGCGGTGATGCCGATCGCGTCGGCGACCTCCCGCTGGTTGACCGCCGGCTGGCGCTCGGCGATCTCCACCAGGATCTGATACCGGGTGGCGTTGCGCTTGCTCCGGAGCACGCCGAACTCCTCGGATTCCGCCGCGTGTTCCGCCATCGTCGGATCTGCGGGCGGTGAACGCAAATATCTTTGGTCTATCCCGTCCGAGATTGTGCTCTTCGCCCGCTCTCGCGCCATTTGAACAACTGAATTAGTTCTAAAACAACCAAAATTGTTTTACGGTCCACCCGAGTTGTTTCCATCGATGGCACAGGTCTCGCTCCCACACGACGCGAAGGCCGGCCCGACGAAACCCGCGGTTCGGGCCGTCCTGCTGTCGAAACTCGATCTCGATCCGACCGACCACCTCGTGGAGGTCGGATCCTGCACCGGCGCCGTCACCGTCGAGGCGGCACGCCGGGCGGGTCGGGTGACGGCGATCGAACGCAAGCCCGAACGGGCGGCGGTCACGCGGAAGAACCTCGCGGCGAACGGTATCGAGGCCGCGGCGAACGACACCGAAGTCGCAGCGAACGACACCGAGACGGGGACGGTCAGCGCGGACGCCGGCGACGGTACCACGGACGTCGGCGAGGGCACCGCGGACGCGACCGTCGAGATCCGGGAAACGGAGGCGCCCGCCGGGCTCCCGGCCGACGCCGACGTCCTGTTTCTCGGCGGCAGCCGGAACTACGAGGCGGTGCTCGACCACGCCGTCGAGACCGGCGTCGATCGCGTGGTGATGAACGTCTCCCGGCTGGAGGTCGCCGGCGCGGCCGCGACCGCCTTCCGGGACCGGGGGCTCCTCGAGGACGTCCTGCAGTTCCAGGTGAGCCACGGCTACGAGCTGGCCGGCGCGACGAGCTTCGACTCGGACAATCCGGTGTATATGCTGATCGGCGGGACGGGTGGCGACGCGGAGGCCGACCGATGACCCTCTACGGCGTCGGGCTCGGTCCCGGCGAGGGCGACCTCGTGACGGTTCGCGGCCGGGACGTCCTCGACCGTGCGGACGTGGTCTACTCGCCCGGCCGGCTCTCGCGGTCGGTCGCGACCGAACACGTTCCCGAGTCCCGGATCGGCGATCTCGACTTCCCGATGACCCGCGACGAGGACGAACTCCGGACGGCCTGGCGTGAGGCCGCCGCCGAGATCGCCCCGCGTGCTCGCGAGGGGACGGCCGCGTTCGTCACGCTCGGCGACCCCAACGTCTATTCCACGTTCGGGCACCTCCGGCGGACGCTCGCGGCGTTCCACCCCGACGTCAACCTCGAGGTGGTTCCCGGCGTGAGCGCCGTCACCGCCTTCACGACCGCGCTCGGGGTCGAGGTCGCCGCGGGCTCGAGCCTGACGCTCCGCGAGGCGCCCCGGGGCACGGCGCCGACCGGCCCCGACCGGATGGTGCTGTTCAAGGTCACCGACGTCCCGGCGACCCACGACGAACTGGTCGATGCGGGCTACGACGTCGTCTACGGCCGCCGACTCTTCATGGAGCAGGGGGAGACGGTCGTGACCGACGATCCCGCGGCGCTGGCCGACCGCGATTACTACACGCTCGCGTACGCGGAGCGACGCGACGTCGATTTCGACCGGCCGGCGACCGCGGCCTTCGAATCGGCGTCCGATGCGGCCTCCGAATCGACCGGCGACGCGGCCACCGACGCGACTGGGACCGCCGCCGACGGCGGGGTCCGATTTTCCGGGGCCCTCGACCGCGCGTCCGACGAGCACCGCGCGTCCGACGAGCACCACGCGTCCGCAGAGCTGGCCGAGAGCGAGGCCTGCGGCGACCGACCGCTTGAACCGCCGGAAACGACCCCGGGAACTGCGAATCTCGAGGAAACCGGAGGCGGTCGCCGATGACCGACCCACAGGCGGCCATCGACGCCCAAACCGGCGATGCAGGCGGTTCCGGGACGGGACCTGACGCCGAATCCAGGGACCCGCGAATCCACGAGCGGACCGCGGGCGAGGTCGGGGACCTCGACGAGGTGATCCCCTTCATCGGGGCCGGTCCCGGCGACCCGGGGCTGCTCACCGTGACCGGTCGCGAGCTCCTCGAGGCGGCGGATCTGGTCGTCCACGCGGGGTCGCTCGTCAACAGCGAGCTGCTCGAGGCGTACTGCGCCGACGCCGAGCTGGTCTCGAGCGTCGGCAAGGACCTCGAGGAGCTGATCCCGCTGATGCGGGACGCCCACGAGGGGGGCCGGAACGTGGTCCGACTCCACAGCGGCGACCCCGCGATCTACGGCGCGGCGCTCGAGCAGATGGACGCGCTCGAGCACGAGGGCGTTTCGACCTCCATCGTGCCGGGGGTCACGTCGGCGTTCGCCGCCAGCGCGACCCTCCGAACCCAGCTCACGCTCAACGGCGTGGCCAACCACGTCGCGTTCACGCGTCCGCAGGGGAAGACGCTCGACCCCGCGGATGACCACATCGGGGAGTTCGTGGGGATGGGCGACGTGACGACCTGCATCTACCTCGGCACCCACGCGATCGCCGAGACGATGGACCGCTTGCTGGCCGAGGGCCACGATCCCGACACGCCGGTGGCGGTCGTCTACCACGCCTCCTGGCCCGACGAGGACGTGATCGAGGGCACGATCGCGACGATCGGCGAGACGGTCGCGGACGCGGGCTATCGCGCCTCCGCGCTCGTGGTCATCGGCGACGCCGCCCGGAAGACCGGCTACGAGCGGTCCTACCTCTACGGCGACTGGGCGAACCGCGGCGCCGACGGGGACGAGGTCTCCGAGTCCGACGCGAGCGAGGCCTCCGAGGCCGACGGCGATGCGACTCCCCAGGCCGACGCGAGCGAGGCTCCCGGGACCGACGTGGGCGGGGCGGACGACTAACGACGACTGATCCGACTGATTCACCGATGAGCACGGACATCGACGCTGACACGACGACGGACGACGCATCGACCGACGCGAACGCCGACGCAGCGACCGACGCGAACGCCGACGCAGCGACCGACGCGAACGCCGACGACTCCGGCGGCCACTGCTCGACGCCCGATTCGGACGGCGAGGTCGCCGAGGAGCTCGCGATCATCAGCTTCGAGCGCAAGCTCGAGACCGCCGAGGAGATCGTCGCGGAGCTCGCGGACGATTACGACCGGATCGACGTCATCGAGTACCACGGTGACGTCTTCGCGGAGCACTGGGGCGAGTACGACTGCTTCCTGGGGCTGATGGCCTCCGGCATCGCGATGCGCAAGACTGCGCCCCTACTCGACGACAAGTGGGACGACCCCGCGATCGTCGTCGTCGACGAGGAACTCACCTGGGCGATCCCGATCACGGGCGGCCACCACGGCGCGAACCAGGTCGCCCACGACCTCTCGCGGCTGGGCGCGGTCCCGGCGATGACCACCGCCAGCGAGGCCGCCGGCAAGCAGGGCGTCGAGAGCAAGGCGAAGGCGCTGGATAGCCACGTCGTCAACGGCGACTCGACGGTGGCGACGAACCTGGCCGTCCTGAACGACGAACTGGGACCGGTCGCCCGCCTGGACGGACCGGCTGCGGTCCTCGTCGACGACGACGTGACCGTCCTCAAGCGAAACGGCGGGAACGACGGCGGTGGCGACGACGGCGATGACGAGAGTGCGACCGATCGCGTCGTCCTCGGCACCGGGACCGTCTCGGGCGTCCGGGCGGAGCAGGTCCTCGACGCCTGGGAGACCGCACTCGACGATCTCGAGCTGACCGTCGACGACGTCGACTTCGTCGCGACCGGAACCCGAAAGGAGGACGAGGAAGGTCTCTACGAGGCCGCGCAGGCGATCGACGCCGGCGTCGTCCTCTTCGAGAAGGAGACGCTCCTCGAGTTCGAGGGCCCGTCGCCGTCCCGCTCGAAGGAGCTGATCGGCTGGCCGGGGATCGCCGAGGCGTCCGCGATCGCCGGCGGCCGCGAGCACGAGCTCGCGCGCGAGAAGGAGCGGTTCGACGACGCCGTGACCGTGGCCGTGGGGCGATAGGATGGCGGGAACCGACTCCGATACCACGGACTACGGAACCCTCTACGTCGTGGGGATCGGTCCCGGGCTCCCGCACGCGATGACCCAGCGAGCTCGCGACGTGATCGCCACTGCCGACTGCGTGATCGCCTCGAACCTCTACCAGGAGTTCCTGCGGCGCGACGGAACGCTGCCGCCCGAGAGCGCGGCGGTCGAGGAGGCGGCCGAGACGTCGGATTCCGCAGCCACGGACGGCGGTGCTCAGACCGACGACGGGACCGTCCTGGAGCGCCCCGACGGAACCCGGCAGACGCTCGTCCGGTCCTCGATGGGCCGGCAGGTCGAGCTGGCCCGAGAGGCCTTCGAGCGCGTTCGGGCCGGCGAGGACGTCGCGCACGTCTCCGGAGGCGACCCCAACGTCTACGGGAAAAGCGATCTCCTGTATACGATGGCCGACGCCGATGACGCCCGCGACGTGCCGATCGAGATCGTTCCCGGCGTCACCGCGGCGCTCGGCTGTGCGGCCAACCTGGGCGCGCCGCTGTCGAACGACTTCTGTACCGTCTCGCTGTCGGACAAGTGGCGCGGCTGGGAGGAGATCGAGGAGAAGCTGCGCGCGGCCGCGATCAGCGGCTTCGTGATCGTCCTGTACAACTGCTGGCGCGATTACGAGCGCGCGATCGAGGTGATCCGCGAGGAGCGGTCCGACGACGTGCCGGTCGGCATCGTCAACGACGCCGGCCGCGGCGACGCGGGGCGCAACCTCGAGGACGAAACGCACACCATCACCACCCTCGGCGAGGCGACCGACCACGACGACGAGGTCGGCGGGATGGGGACCTCCATCCTCGTCGGCACCCACGAGACGACCGTCTGGGAGAACGACCAGGGCGAACACCTCGTCACCCCACGCGGCGGGCGTGACGTCGACGACTTCTAACTATGAGCACGAACGACACCACCGACGACGCCGATTCGACGGACCGAACCGACACCAGCAACACCACCGGTTCCACCGACCTCGACGCCGGATCGTCCTCGAAATGCGGCGCGTCGACCGCCGGCTCGACGGCCGATTCGGCCTCCACCGCGGACTCGGGATCGACGACGGATTCGGCCTCGAAGTGCGGTGGATCGAACGGTGCAGCGACGAAACGGGAGGCGACCGACGAGCGGGTCGGCTCGAGCGCCGACGACTTCGCGGCCGACCCCGGCCGGCTCGTGGCGGTCGGGCTCGGCCCCGGCCAGCCGGACGGGATGACAGCGCGAGCCCGCGCGGCCCTCTCCGCGGCCGACCACATCGTCGGCTACACGACCTACATCGAGCTCCTTCCGGAGGACGTCGTCGAGTCCGCGGAGGAGCTCTACGACACGCCGATGTGCGGGGAGGTCTCGCGAACCGAGGAGGCGATCGACCGGGCGCTTGCCGGCAACGACGTCGCGATCATCGGCAGCGGCGACCCGAACGTCTACGCGCTCGCGGGGCTGGCGTTGGAGATCCTCGAGTCGAAGGGCGCGACCGCCGAGGCGGTCGACTTCGAGGTCGTCCCCGGCGTGCCCGCGGCCCAGTCCTGTGGCGCCC
Source organism: Halopenitus persicus (assembly GCF_002355635.1). Classification (GTDB taxonomy): domain Archaea; phylum Halobacteriota; class Halobacteria; order Halobacteriales; family Haloferacaceae; genus Halopenitus; species Halopenitus persicus_A. The sequence goes on from NZ_AP017558.1 coordinate 2,338,566, forward strand.
GGCTCGGCGCGCCGCTGGTCAACGACACCGTCAGCGTGTCGCTGTCGGACCACCTGACGCCGATGGACGAGATCGAGTCGCGGCTCCACGCGGTCGCGCCCGAGGGATTCACGATCGCGATCTACAACCCCTGGAGCCGGAAGCGGCGGGAGAACTTCGAGACGTGCTGTGACATCCTGTTGGAACACCGCGACCCGGAGACGCCGGTCGGGATCGTTCACGGCGCCGGCCGCGAGGACGAGCGCGTCGAGATCGTCGAGCTGGGCGAACTCGAGGACCTCGGCGAGACCGACCTGATCGACATGACGACGACGATCCTGGTCGGCAACGCGGAGACGTACGTCTGGGACGATCGGATGGTGACCCCCCGGGGCTACGAGTCCAAGTATGACTACTGAGTCGACACGGGGAGACGGGGCCTACCGCGTGACCCTCGACCGGGACGCCTGCGACGGCGTCTTCGCCTGCCTCGTCCGCGACGACCGCTTTCGAGAGGCGGCGGACGGGCTGGCGACGATCGGGGAGGAAGAACCCGGCGACGACGCGCTCGGTAGCGCCTCCGCAGGCGCGGACACGATCGTCGCCCGGTTCGCGGACGATCGGCTGGCGGATGCCGAGGCGGCCGCCGCGGCCTGTCCGGTGAACGCGATCACGGTCGACGCGACCGACGATCCTGCGGTCCACGCGACCGACGATCCTGCGGTCGACGCAGCCGATGGTCCCGCGGTTGACGTGACGGACGCTCCCGCAGCCGGGTCGGAGGTGTCCACCGATGAGTGACGCGGCTCCGGACCACGACGTGGGGATCGAGCCCGCCGCTGATCTGCTCGATGCAACCCCGGAGACGGCGTACTTCTGGGGACGCGTCGCCGGCGACGGCGAGGTGACGACGGACGGCGTCACGACCCGTGCCGGCGACGCCACCGCCGCCGAGGCGCTCGCGGCGATCGCGGGAACGAGCCGGGCCGGCACCGACCACCGGGTCGAGGCCCGCGAGTCGGCACACGACGCCTCGATCGTCCGGTTCGAGGACGAGTACGAGATCCAGGTGATCGGCGCGCCGGCCGAGCGCGCGAGCGCGGCCTTCGGCCTCCCCATCGACGGCCAGCCGGGGGGCTACCGCTTCGACGCGTTTCGCGAGCACCGCGCACGACTGATCCGCGGGCTGCTCGAGGCCTGCGGGACGGTGTGCTTTCGGGAGTCGACCGGCTCGGTCGGCGTCTCGTTCGTTCACGACGACCGCGCGCTGCTCGAGACGGTCCGTTCGCAACTGTCTGCGGCCACGCCGCACGTGCCGACCGACGACCTCGCGGAGACGTCGTCGGGCGGCTACTGGTTCGGGCTGGCGGACGACGCCGACGTCGCCGAGTTCGCCGAGTGGGTCTACGCCGGCAGCGAGGACTCCGGGCTCTACGCGGCCGACCGACGGGCGAAACTCCGCCGGAGCGTCGAGCGCGCGACCGGCGCCGACGTGGGCGCGCTGGACGATGTGAGTGCGCCGGAGGACGAGTGATGGCCGGAGCCGAATCGCCGGTGACGGGAGATACCGTTCCGACCGCGCTCGACGACGAGGCCGTCCTGTTGGTCGGCCACGGGTCGCGTCGGGAGCGGTCGAACGAGCAGGTCCGCGAGTTGGCGGCCGGCCTGGAACGGCGGCTCGGGATCCCGGTCGACGCCGGGTTCATCGAGCTGGCGTCGCCGTCGATCGACGAGGCGATCGCCGGGCTCGCCGGCGCCGTCTCGCGGGTCACCGTCGTGCAGCTGTCGCTGTTCGCCGCGAGCCACGTGAAGGCCGACGTGCCGCTGGCGGTCCGGGAGGCTCGCTCGGCGCACCCGGAGCTGACGATCCACAACGGCTCGCATCTGGGCATCCATCCGGCCATCGTCGACCTGCTCGACGATCGGGCGGCGGCGGTCGAAGCCGAGTTGGGCGTCGACCGGACGGCCGACGAGGTCGCGGTCGTCGTCTGTGCCCGCGGGTCCAGCGACCCGGACGCGAACGGCGACGTCCACAAGCTCGCCCGGCTGCTCCGGGAGGGGCGCGCCTTCGACCGCGTCGCGGCGTCGTTCATCGGCGTGACCGAGCCGCGGCTCGCGGAGACGCTCCACCGGCTCGCCGCCGGACGGCCCGACGCCGTGGTCGTGCTGCCGTACATGCTCGGCGACGGCGTCCTGACCGAGCGGATCCGCGACGGGGCCGCGACCTTCGACGCGGAGTACCCCTACGTCGCCGCCGCCGCGGGGGACCCGCTCGGGACCGACGACCGACTGTTGGACGTGCTCGGCGACCGCTGGCAGGCGGCCCGGACCGACAGCGTCGAGATGTCCTGTGACACCTGCAAGTACAAGGTAGAGCTGGACGGCTACGAGGAGGACGTCGGCGGCGCCCGGGCGATGCTGCGGGCGATGACCCACCGCGACTCCCACGCGGACCGGGACGACGTTGACGCGGAACCGCATACACACGACGCGCCGGAGCACCACGTCGCGGTCTGTACGAACCGCACCTGCGCGGCGGACGGCTCCGCGGCGGTCCTCGAGCGTCTGCGGCAGGCGGCCCGCGACTCGGACGCCTGTGAGGCGCGCATCACGCGGTCGTCCTGTCTCGGTCGCTGCGGCGACGGACCGATGGTCGCCGTCTATCCGGACGGCGTCTGGTACGGCGACGTCGCGGAGGCGGATGCCGAACGCATCGTCTCGTCACATCTCGACCGGGGGCGGATCGTCTCCGAGCTCGTCGACGTCACGTTGTGACCGTTACCGTATACGTACCGACTACTAACCACGTATCCACCACTCAACGACGCACCGACCGCTGAACGACCCATCAACCGACCCTGAGACACCACACCATTCACCCATGAGCTGCCACGAACTCGAAGCGCTCCGACTCGCGTTGTTGAACGTCCTCGGAACCGGGGATCGAGCCGCCCGCGAACACGCCGAGGCCGAACTCGAGGGCCACCTCGAGGGGCCGATCGAGGCCCTCGCGAACGCCGGGACGCTCGACGCGATCGAGCGCCACCTCGACGCCGCGCTCGTCGACCTGGAGGCCGAGGTCGCCGCGACCGACCCGGACGACCCCGAATACGACTACCTTCGCGGCCGCCTGGTCGCGGTCCGCGACGCCGAACGCGCGGTACACCGCCTGACCGACCAGGGCGAGAGCGTGCTCGCGGGGCTGGCCGACGCCCACGACGTGCTCCACGAGACGTTCCCGGCTGAGGAGTAGGACGCGGTCCCGGCGTTGCGGACGTGCGTCCTCGCCGGTGAGGGGCAGGTTTTTGTGCCGATCGATCCCCGTACGAACGTGCCTGCCATCCACACGCTCTCCGCGACGCGTCTCGCGCGTGACATCCGAACCGGCGACCGCTCGCCCGTCGACGTCGTCGACGCGGTGCTCGACCGCATCGCGGCGCGAAACGACCGGACGAACGCCTTCGTGACCGTCACCGAGGACTCCGCCCGCGAGGCCGCGTGGGAGGCCGAGCGGGCCATCGAGCGCGGCGACGACCTCGGTCCGCTCCACGGCGTGCCGGTCGCGATCAAGGACCTCGACGACGTCGCCGGCGTCCGCACGACCTTCGGGTCGAAGCTGTTCGCTGACCACGTCGCCGAGGCCGACGACGAGTTCGTGCGCCGGCTCCGGGACGCCGGGGCGATCGTGGTCGGCAAGACGAACACCCCGGAGTTCGGACTGGGCTGTACCACGGACAACCGCGTCGTCGGCCCGACCGGCACGCCGTTCGACCCGGACCGGATCGCCGGCGGGTCCTCCGGTGGCGCCGGCGCCGCGCTTGGCGACCGCCTCGTACCGATCGCACAGGGGTCGGACACCGGCGGGTCGATCCGGACGCCGTCATCGTGTTGTCACGTGTTCGGGCTCAAGCCGTCGTTCGGACGCGTGCCCCGCGTGGACCGTCCCAACGCCTTCGCGGACCACACGCCCTTCTCCCACACCGGACCGATGGCCCGGTCGGTCGCGGACGCGGCGCTGATGCTCCAGGTGATGGCGGGACCGGACCCGGGCGACCCGTTCAGCCTCCCGGCCGACGGGACGGACTACCTGGCTGCGACCGAGCGTCCCGTGAACGACCTCTGCGTCGCCTACAGCTCCGACCTGGGCACGTATCCCGTCGAGCCGACGGTTCGGGAAATCGTCGACGACGCCGTCGGCGCCCTCGACGACGCGGGCGCGACGGTCGAGCGGGCGGACCCCGACCTCGGGTACGACCGGGCGGAGATCCTCGAGGCGTACTACACGATGGCGAAGGTCCTCTGGGAGTCGCTGTTCGACGGCCTCGAACGCGACCACGGACTCGACCCGCGCGGGGCGGACCGCGACCGCCTTCGCCCGGTCACCGTCGAGACGATCCTCGAGGCGTCCGACGTCTCCACCCGGGAGTACGAACGGGCCCAGGTCGTCCGGACCGGCGTCTACGACGGCATCGTCGACCTGCTGCGGGAGTACGACCTCCTCGTGACGCCGACGCTGGGCGTCGTTCCCTTCGAACACGGCGAACATCCCGAGACGGTCGACGGAACGCCGGTCGACCGGCTGCGCGGCTGGCTGCTCACGCAGCCGTTCAACCTCTCGGGCCACCCCGTCGGGGCGGTTCCGGCCGGCCTCACCGACGAGGGGCTCCCCGTCGGGATGCAGGTCGTGGGGCGCCGCCACGCGGACGACGTCGTGCTGGCGGCCAGCGCCGCGATCGAGCGGGAGCGACCGTGGCACGACGCGTATCCGGCGTGACGGTCCTATAACCGTATCTCGGACCATCCGATCGCAGCGGTTCCGACCGGGAAAGCGGCTCACCGTCAACTGATGGCGTAGTTCAATACCGAACCGGCAACGTCTAGGCCATGTGATTATAAACCCCATCCAACCGAGTTCGACTCCCGGAACCGACCGGGTCACACACAATTCATGACAGCGACCACCGAATTATGACGGCGACCACCGAACTATGACGGCGACCACCGAACCATGACGGCGACCACCGAACCATGACGGCGACCACGGCATCCCTCGAGTCGGCCCGCGTGGTCGTCGTCGCCGCCGCGGCGCTCGACGGGTACGCCAACGCGCTCGCGGCGGCGGGCGCGGACGTGCGCAGACCGGATACCGCGGCTGCAGCGCTCGAGACCGTCCGGTCGGAGCCGGTCGACTGTCTCGTCAGCGGGGTCGACCTTCCGGACGCGACGGCGGTCGACCTCCTCGCGAACGTCCGGGACGAATCGCCGACGCTGCCCGTAATCGTCGCTGCCGCCGACGGCGACGAGACGGTCGCGAGCGAGCTGATCGGCGCCGGCGTCACGGACTACCTCGCGCTCCCCGAGTCGATGGAGGGATCCGTCGAACCGGGCGAAGCCGCCGTCGAGGAACTGCTGGACCGCACCGAACGCGCCATCTCGACGGCCCGGCGGACCGAGACGCGCCGCGAGCGGGCCCGGCGGTTCGACGCTGTTTTCGAAGACACGCGTACCGCGACGTGGGTGCTTGACGCCGACGGAACCCTCCAGCGCGCCAACCGAACCGCGCGGGACCTGATCGACGCCGACGCCGGGCCCCTCGTCGGCGAGCCGTTCTGGACGCTTCCCTGGTGGTCGGCCGCCGAGGGGACGATGGCCGACGTCCGGCGGCTCGTCGAGACCGCCCGCGAGGGGTCGTTCGGCAACGCGGTCGTCTCGCGGTCGGCGTCGCTCGAGGACCCGGCGGTCATCGACCTGTCGATCCGGCCCGTCCGGAACGACCGCGGAACCGTCACCTCGATCGTCGTCGAGGGCGTCGACGTCACCGACCGCGTCGCGCTCGAGCGTGACCTCCGCCGGTCCGAGGAGCTCCACCGCGTCACGCTCAACAACATGACCGACACCGTCCTCATCACCGACGAGGCGGGCGAGTACACCTACGTCTGCCCGAACGTCCACTTCATCTTCGGGTACACCGCCGCGGAGATCGAGGATCTGGGGACGATCGACGACCTCCTCGGCGCGGACCTCTTCGACCGCGAGGAGCTGGCCGAGACGGGCGTCCTGAAGAACATCGAGTGCACCGCCACCGACAAGGCGGGCCGGGAGCACACCCTGTTGGTCAACGTCCGCGAGGTCGATATCCAGGGCGGAACGCTGCTGTACAGCTGTCGGGACGTCACGAAGCGGAAGCAGCGCGAGGAGGCGCTGGCGACCCTGCAGGAGACCGCACGCGATTTCCTCTACGCGGAGACCCACGAGGAGATCGCGAGCCACGTCGTCGACGACACGACGGGCGTGCTCGACCTGGACGCGAGCGCGGTCTACCTCTTCGACGCCGACGCCACCGAGCTCCGGCCGGCCGCGCGCTCGGCCCGGATGCGGGCGGTGCACGGACCCCTTCCGGCCGTCGGCGCCGACGGGACGACGCTGGTCGGCCACAGCTTCGTCGCTGACGAGCCCCTGTTCGTCGACGACGTCCACGACGACGACCGGCTCGCGAACCGGGCGACCGACCTCCGCAGCGTCGCCTACATCCCCCTCGGCGACCACGGCGTCTTTATGGCCGGGTCCACGGCGGTCGGCGCCTTCGACGACGTCACGCGGGAGCTTGCGGACCTGCTCGCCGCGACCGCCGAGGCGGCGCTCGACCGCGTGTCCCGCGAATCCCGGCTCCGCGAGCAGGACCGCACGCTCCAGCGCCGCAACGAGGAGCTGACCGATCTGAACCGGGTCAACGAGACGATCCGGGCGATCGACCGCGCGGTCGTCCGGGCGGAGACGGGCGAGGAGATCGACCACTCGGTCTGTGAACTCCTCAGCGCCGACGACCGGTTCCGGTTCGCGTGGATCGGCACGGTCGACCGACGGACCGGGACCGTCGAGCCCCGGGCGTGGGCGGGGGAGGAACACGGCTACCTCGACGCGCGACCGTTCACGGTCGGCGCCGCGGACGGCGACCCGACCGGACGGACGGCGGCGACCGGGGAGACGACGGTCGTCGAGAACGTCGCCGACGGACTTCGCGATGAAGCGTGGCGCACGGAGGCCCTCTCCAGGGAGTACCTCTCGGCGGTGAGCATCCCGCTCGTGTACAACGACCTCTCGCACGGGGTGCTCACGGTCTACGCGGCGACCCGTGACGCCTTCGACGACACGACCCGGGCGGTCCTCGACGAGCTCGGGGAGACGATCGCCGCCGGACTCAGCGCCAACGAGCGCAAGAAGGCCCTGCTCACGACCTCGATGACCCGCGTCGAGTTCGCGGTCGACGACCCGACGTTCGTCCTCTCGCGGCTCGCCCGCCGGGCCGACTGCACGATCGCCTACCACGGCGGCGTTCGACAGACCGACGAGGGGCGGTACGTGTTCGTCACCGTCGAGGACGCGCCGATCGACGCGGTCGCGGAGGCGGCCGCCGGCCTGGTCGCGATCGACGAAGTTCGGCGGATCAGCGCGAACGGATCGAGCGGCGGTGACGGCGCTCCCGGGGACGGCGACGGCGGCGTGTTGCGGCTCCGGCTCACCCGGCCCTTCCTCGCGCTGGAACTCGCCGACCACGGCGCCGTCTTCCGGGAGGCGACCGCCGATCCCGACGGGGCGACGCTCGTCGTCGAGGTCCCGGACGGGATCGACCTCCGGAAGGTCACCGAGCTCGTCCGCGAGGCCTTCTCCGACGTCGAGCTCCGGTCGAAGCGGACCCTGGATCGGGCGCCCGACCACGACCGGTCCGCGCGGGTCCTCGCGGACGTGACCGACCGCCAGCTGGAAGTCGTCCGGACGGCCTACTACAGCGGCTTCTTCGAGTCGCCACGGGAGCACACCGGCGAGGAGGTCGCGGAAACGCTGGACATCTCCCCGCCCGCGTTCTACCGGCACGTCCGGACGGTCCAGCGGAAGGTGTTCGGCGCGCTCTTCGAGGACGGGGGCGTACCGCTCGCCGTCCGGGAGTGACCCGTCGCGACGTGAGCCGTCCAGGAGTGACCCGTCGCCGAACGGCCGATCCGTGGGTGGTTCAATAACGAACCCCTATGGAGAACCGACGTTCTGTGGTTAACGATCACCCATTCCCTTATACGCCTATTATCCCCTGATAGAGCGCGCCGCGGGACGGCGCTCACGAACCCATGAAGGACGCAACCCTCTCTACCGACGACCGAACGCAGTACGAATGCTTCCAGTGCGGAACCACCGTGGTGGCCGCCGAGCCGCCGGGCGAGTGCACGGAGTGTGGCGGCGAGCTTCGCAACCGCGGCACACCCATCGAATAATGGCGGCGGAATCGGAGCCGGAGCGCGGCGTCGAGGCCGACTCCGGCGCCGACGCTGCCGTCGCCGCCGACGCCGATTCGGAACCCGAATCGGCCCTCGAGACCGCGCGCCGCCAGCTACATCGCGCAGCCGACCGGATCGACATCGACCCGAACATCGTCGCGCGGCTCGCCCATCCCAAGGCGGTCCACGAAGTGACCGTCCCGGTCGAGCGCGACGACGGAACCGTCGAGGTCTTCACCGGCTACCGTGCCCGCCACGACAGCGTGCGCGGCCCGTATAAGGGCGGTCTGCGATACCACCCCGAGGTCACCCGCGACGAGTGCGTCGGGCTCGGGATGTGGATGACCTGGAAGTGCGCCGTGATGGACCTGCCATTCGGCGGGGCGAAGGGCGGCGTCGCGGTGAATCCCAAGGATCTGAGCACCGCCGAGACGGAGCGGTTGACCCGTCGGTTCGCCGAGGAGATCCGGGACTCGATCGGACCGACCGTCGACATCCCGGCTCCCGACATGGGGACCGACCCGCAGACCATGGCGTGGCTGATGGACGCCTACTCGATGCAGGAGGGCGAGACCGTCCCCGGCGTCGTCACGGGCAAACCGCCCGTGATCGGCGGGAGCGAGGGCCGCGCCGAGGCCCCCGGACGCAGCGTCGCCATCATCGCCCGGGAGGCGATCGACTACCACGGGATGGACGTCCGCGAGACCGACGTCGCGATCCAGGGCTACGGGAGCGTCGGGTCGAACGCGGCCCGGCTGCTCGACGACTGGGGCGCCAACGTGGTCGCCGTGAGCGACGTCAACGGCGGGCTCTACGACCCGAACGGGCTCGACACGCACGCGATCCCGTCACACGACGAGGAGCCCGAAGCGGTGCTGGATCAGCCGGCGCCCGAGACGGTCTCCAACGGGGAGCTGCTCGAGCTCGACGTCGACGTCGTGATCCCGGCCGCGATCGGGAACGTCCTCACCGCCGAGAACGCCGGCCGGATCCGGGCGGATCTCGTCGTCGAGGGCGCCAACGGCCCCACGACGAGCGCCGCCGACCGGATCATCGCGGACCGGGGGATCCCGGTCGTCCCCGACATCCTCGCGAACGCCGGCGGCGTCACCGTCTCCTACTTCGAGTGGCTCCAGGACATCAACCGCCGGTCGTGGTCGCTCGAGCGCGTCCGCGAGGAGCTCGAATCGGAGATGCTGGACGCCTGGGACGCCGTCCGGCGCGAGCGCGAGGCGCGCGAAGTCACTTGGCGGGACGCCGCCTACGTGGTCGCGCTCTCCCGGGTCGCCGAGGCCCACGACGTCCGGGGACTCTGGCCCTAGCCGGGAGTACCCCGCCGGGGTGACCCGGTCGACCGACACCACCGAGGTATCCCGGTCGACCGACACCACCGAGGTATCCCGGTCGACCGACACCATCGAGGACCCCTGCCGACCCGGCCGATCGACACCTCCGTATTCCCGCCGTCCGAACACTTCGCCGATGACCGACCGGACCATTCGATCGAAGTGGGAGGAGCGGTTCCGCGAGGAGTCGTACCCCACGGACCCCGATCCCTCCCCGGTGTTGCGTCGATATCTGTCCGCGGCGCCCGACGGCCGGGCGCTCGACGTCGCCACCGGAACCGGTCGCAACGCGCTCGCCCTCGCCGAGTCGGGATACACCGTCGACGCGGTCGATCTGGCGCGGGCCGGCCTCGAGACCGCCCGCGCGAACGCGGTCGACCGGGGCGTCGACGACCGGATCAACTGGGTACAGGCCGACCTCTCGACGTACGGGCTTCCGGCCGAGCGGTACGCGCTGGTCACGGTGAGCTTTTTCCGGTGTCTCGACCGCTTCGCGGACCTGACCGAGGCGATCGCCCCGGGCGGCTACCTCTTCGTCGAACACCACCTGCGGTCGACCGATCCGACCCCGGGCGGCTCGAGCGATCCGCGCTACCGGCTGGCCGCGAACGAGCTGCTCCGGGCGTCCCTCGGGTTGACGATCCTGCAGTACGACGAGGGGAGAGAGCACCCGCCGGACGGACAATCACGGGCGACCGCCCGGGTGGTCGCGCGGAAGTCGACCGGCTCGCGGCAGTCGTATCCGCCACGGGACACCGGGCTCGACGAGGAACCCGAGGAAGGAGACGACCGATGAACGCGACGCCCGACCGATGAACGCGACGCCCGACCGATGAGACCAACCGGCGAACACGTTCCCCCGAGACGGTATCGGCGGCGACAACGAACGCCGGATCGATACCTCCCGTGACCGGACGATCGAGCGGTTTACGCCGGTGGACATATCGGTTCGTCCTCGCGAGCGCCGGCTCGTTCGTTGCCTTCCAGGCGCTTGCACTCTCGGACGTCGATCCGGCGACCGCCGCCCTGGTCGGCGTGCTCGGGTTCGTCTGTCCGATGGTCTTCGGTATGGGCTACCTCCTGTTTCCGTCGTTCGTCGGCGAGACGCTCATCGACCGGCGGTTCGCCGGGGTTCACTTCGGCCTCGCATACGCGGGCCTCGGGCTGCTCGCGTTCGGGCGGCTCTCCGGGCGTCCGGATGGTCCCGCCGCCCTCGCCGGCGTCGGCCTCTGGTCGCTCGGCGCGGTCGTCTTCCTCGCCGCCATCTCGGCGACCGTCGTCGTCGCGGTTCGCGGGTCGCCGGAGACCGCCCGACGGGCGCTGGCCGGCGGCGATCAAGCGGCACGCGTCGCGACCGCGACGATCCCGGTCGCCGCCGCGTTCCTCCTTTTCGGAACCGTCGCCCTCGTGGCCGCGACGGTCCCTCCGGAGGCGGCTCCGGCCGCGATGACCCCGATCACGGCGCTTTCGACCGCAGTCGTTCCGGACGTCGTCGGCGTCGTCACGCTCCCCCGGGCCGTGCACCTCATCGCGATCGGGTTCGGCGCGCTCCCGGTGTACGCGGTCGGGATCCGGCTACTTCCCGGCTTCTTTCATACCGGGGTTCCCGGACCGCTCGCCGCGGTCGTCCTTCCCGCGGGCGTGGTCGCGCCCGCTCTCCTCGGGGCGGCGCGCTGGGTCGACCCCTGGTTCGGCCTCGGCGCCGCGGCCGCCGTGATCGCGATGGTCGGCTATCTCGCGATCGTGGCGGTCGTCATCGGGCGGGCGGACCGGCGTCGCGTCGGCGCATTCGGCGTCCTGCTCGGCGCGATCGCAGGGGTTGCGGCCGTCTTGGCCGCGGCGACGGTCGCGTTCGGTGGCCTCGTCGTGGTCACTCCCGGAACCGCCCTCGCGATCCACCGCGCGCTCGTGCTCGGCGGCTTCTTTCCGCTGACGATCGCCGGATACGCCTTCCTGTTTTTCCCGGTCGCGTCCGGGCGATACCCCGGCGCGAGCGCGCGCACTGCCCGCACGACCGTCGTGCTCCTCGCCGCCGGCGCCGGATGTCAGGCGATCGGGCTCCTCCTCGGGACGTTTCCGGTTCGGTGCCTCGGCGGCGCCCTCTCGATCCTCGGCGGATTCGGATACGCGTTCCTGCTCGGCGCTCGATTTCTGCAGGACTGAGCTCGACTCCCGTCGCCGCCTCACTCCTCGACGATCTCGCGCGTCCCGAACTCCCGGCCGAGCAGTTCGGGCACGTCACCGGGCGTCACGTCCGCGTACCAGCGACCGCGCGGATGGATCGCGACCGCCGCCCCGTCGGCGCTGCAGAGCCCGAGACAGCTCGTCTCGGCGACGTAGACGTCCGACCAGAACAGGTCCCGGTCGCGCAGCCACGTCCGGACGGCGTCCAGAACCGCCTCGCCGCCCGCGCCGGCACAACAGGCGTACTCCGAATCGCGGTCGTGCGTGCAGACCAGCACGTGGTCCGTGAAGCCGCGCTCGCGGACCGCGTCGGTCCGGTCGCGCATCAGTCCGCGCTCCGCGGGCGGTTCGACGCCGCTCCGCCGTCGTTCGCGAGGGCGGCCGCGTCCATCGGCCGGTCGCTTCGGCGCTGCCCGCGTCGCAGCCACGCGTGCGCGCCGGCCAGCGTCGCCCACAGCAGAAGCTGTCCGAAGACGGTCATCCCGACGAGACCGGTCGAGAGGGTCGCGGGGAGCGCGCTCCCGGCCGAAGCCGTCGGCGCGAGGGACGCCGCGACGACCAGGAGTCCGAACGGCGCCAGCGCGCCGAGCGCAGCAAGCGCCGTCGATCGGCCGCCGCCCGCGTCGTCAGCAGCTCCGTCGTCGGGGCGCAGCCGCGCGAAGGCCCACAGCGCGAGCAGGCCGCAGACCGCACCCAGAACCATCATCCCGCCGTAGAGCTCGAGGCGCGTCGCGACCGGGAGGGCCGACTCGGCGCCCGGCGGCCGTGGCGGCAGGACGAGCCAGGGCGCCCCCGAGACGGCGATGAACCCGAGCCCGGCCAGGACGGCCTGGCGAAGTCCCGATCCCGGCGCGCCCGGAAGCAGCGGTTCCAGGAGGTAGAACCCGGCGCCGAAGACCACGGCTCCCAGGAGCACCCCCCAGAGCACGCTCGAGGCGACGCTCACGGCGGTCGTGACCGTTCCGGAGACCGCAGTGTCGTGGGCGTGGCTACCGGCATCGGCGTGAGAGTGGCCGCCACCATCCTCGGCGTGGCTACCGGCATCGGCGTGAGAGTGGCCGCCACCATCCTCGGCGTGGCCACCATCGTCTCCGTGAGCATGGCCGTCGTCCTCGGCGTGAGCGTGGTCGCCATCGTCCTCGGCGTGATCGGTCGCCGTCGCGTCCGCGCCAGCCGTCTCGATCGCGGCGTCGCCGTGGCCGAGTTCGTCGGCGAACGCGACCGTCGGCGCGGCGACGATCGCGACGAAGAGCCCGAAGACGAGTCCGGCGACGGCGCCCGCCTTCACGCCGCGGACGAGGTACTCGGCGAGCATCCTCAGTGGCAGGTGACGCCGGCGGCGTGTCGGAAGTGGTGCAGCGAGTCGTGGACCATCGGTTCCTGCACGAACAGCAGCGCGAACCCGAGCGCGGCGACGATCGCGACCGCGGCGAGCGCCCGCGTCGGCGTCACCTCGCTGCGCGCGTGCTCGACCCGTCCGTGAACGGTGTTCCTCGCGCCCCCGGCCGGGGTCGTCGGTGCGGCGTCGGTCGTGACGTCCGTCGCGGTCGTCATTGTAAATACAACTTGTACAAGATAAAGTAAAGTTGTAAAACTTTCGGGTGGACGCGGCGGCGCCGTGGACTCGGCCACGCGATGGGTTTTCCGTCCCGCCGTCGCCGACCTTATAAATGCCGTCGACCGGGAGCCGTGATCACTTATAAAACACGGCTCCTCCCCGTCGCTACCCCTTATAAACGTCCGCGACCGTCCCGTCGATCCGTTCCGCCGACAGCGCCGACAGCGGGACCCGCTCGCCGCCGGTCGCCTCGAGGAGGGGGCCGATGAGGCTCGACCGGTCCCGGTCCGACCGGCGGCCGTTCCCGTCGCGTTCCGATTCCGTCGGTTCGTTCGCGCCGGCGTCGACCACCAACACGTGTGCGCCCGTCTCGGCGAGCTCGCGGGCCGCGGCTCGCGTCTCCGCGCTCGGGCTTCCGTCCGCGACGTTCGCGCGTCCGTCGGTGACGACCACGACGACGCCGGCCGCGGGGTCGGCGCGCCGAACGACCTCCCCCGCGGTGCGGAGCCCGGCGGGCAGCGGCGTCCGGTCGCCCGTCGGGAGGTCCTTTAAATGACGGGCCGCCATCCCCACGCTGTCGGTCGGCGGGAGCAACACGTCGGCGTCGGTGCCGGCGAACGCGACGAACGCCACCTCCTCGCGGCCCTCGTAGGCGTCCCGCAGCAGCTCCAGCACGACGCCCTTGGCCGCGCGCATCGCCGGCCGCATCGAGGCGCTGGCGTCGACGACGAAGGTCACGAGCGCGTCGGCGTCCCCGCGCCGCACCGACCGCCGGAGGTCACGGGACTCGATCGACGTCGATCCCCGGCGCGTCGCCGCCCGGAGGGACGCTCCGACGTCGACGTTCGCGCTCGCCGCGGTCGCGTCGGCGTGCTCCGACCGGATTCGCGGGCCGGCGACGTCGCCGTCCGTCGTCGGGGGCGTCGCCGGTCCCGTTCGGGAACCGGACCCGGCGCTCGCGTCGGCGTCAGAGTCCTCGACGTCCCCGGAATCCGGGATCGAGATCTCGGGGGCGCGCCCCCGACCGATCGCCGCACGCGACTGGCCGGGCACGATCGGGGATCGTTCCTCCTCCTTTTCCTCCGCCTCCTCTCCGGCGCTTCCGTGGCCGTCGTTCGCCTCGTCCCCGCTCCCTCTGTCCGTATCGCTCGCGTCGGCCGCGTGCTCACCGTCCGATTCCGACCCGCCGTCCCGTTGCGACTCGCCGCTGTGACCGGAATCGTCGGGGCCCATCTCGGCCCCGGTCCCGGCGGCCGCGTCCGCGAGCGGTTCGTCCGGCGCGTCGGCCGGTCCGCGGTCGGCGGCGTCGGGACCGTCATCTCCCTCGTCGGTCGACCCACGTCCGGCGGTCTCCCGCTCGGCGCCGGAGCCCTCCGCCTCGGCAGGTCGATTTCCGTCACCCTCGCCGGTCTCGCCTTCGCCCTCGCCGGCCCCGTTTTCCCTTCCACTCTCGCCGGCCTCGCTTTCATCCCTTCCCTCGTCAGTCCCCTCCGCGTCCTCCGAGGTCTCCTCGTCGCCGTCGGACTCGAAGTGCTCGTCGATGAGGGCCTCCGGATCGGGGGCCGAATCGAACGGATCCGACCGCAGCCGATGGGGGAGCGCGAACGCCGCCGCCTCGCGGACGTCGGACTCGAGCACGCGCCCGCGGTCCGCGAGGGCGGCGAACGTGCGCGCGGCGCGGGCGATCGCAATGTCGCCGCGGTGTCCCTCGACGCCGGCGTCGCGGCACAGCTCGGCGATCTCCTCGCGGAACGACCGCGGCAGCGTGACCTCCGGGAGTCGGCGACGGGCTCGACGGAGGCGCCGGCCGGAAGCGTCCGCGTCGGCGTCGTCCGCGTCGGCGTCGTTCGCGTCGGCGTCGTCCGCGCCCGCGTTCTCGATGTCGTCCGTGCTCGCGTTCTCGATCCCGTTCCCGTCCTCGATCGGCGTTTCGGTCCCCGCATCGCCCAGCGCGCGGTCGATGATCGCCACCCGGTCGTCGATCGAGTCACAGCCCGTCACGGCGGTTTGGAGGGCGAAGCGGTCGCGCAGTTGCGGCCGGAGGTCGCCCTCCTCGGGGTTCATCGTACCCACGAGGGTGAACGACGCCGGGTGGGCGACGCTCACGCCGTCGCGTTCGACCCGGTTGACGCCGCTCGCGGCCGCGTCCAACAGCGTGTCCACCAGGTGGTCCCCGAGGAGGTTCACCTCGTCGACGTAGAGGATCCCCCGGTTGGCCCGCGCGAGCACGCCGGGATCGAACTCGTACTCTCCCGCGAGCGCGTCGGCCACCGAGAGCGTCCCGACCACGCGCTCGCGGGTCGCGCTCAGCGGGAGCGTGACCACCGGCACCGCGCGCTCGGTCGCCGTGAGGTCTGCCCGCGGACGCGACCGGCAGTCCGCACACTGCCGACCGGGGTCGTCCGGCGGACAGCCGTACGGGCAGCCCTCGACCACGCGCTGTGTCGGCAGCAGGTCCGCGAGGCCCCGGACCGCGGTTGACTTCGCCGTCCCCTTCGCGCCGCGTATCAGGAGCCCGTCGAGGTCGTCGTTCGCCGCGACGGCGAGCAGCCCGCGCTTGAGGTCCTCCTGGCCGACGATCTCGTCGAACGGGAGCGAGCCGCGGCGATGACCTCCGTGATCGCCCCCTCGATCGTGCGAAGCCTTTTTGTCCGCCCCTAATTCAATCACACTTGTCTTAGACACAAGGAGATTTAATAACGTTATGCCAACGATCGGGATCTACACCGCGACCGAGAACGAACTGGGGGCGATCCAGCGCGCGGCGCCCGACGTGGACGCCGATCTGGTCGTCCGGTCGGCGAGCGACCTCGACGACGAGACGGACGCCGCCGCGTTCGTGGACGAACTGACCGACGCGACCGCCGTGATCTGCTGGCTGCACGGCTCCGAGGCGAGCATGCCGGGCTACGAGCCGGCGGTCGACCGCCTGGTCGAGGCGGGCGTCCCGCTGGTGGTGAAATCGACCGGCGACGCCTACGCGCTCGAGGACACGACCGTGGATCCGACGGTTCGGGACCGCGTCTACGAGTACCTCGACCGGGGCGGGACCGTCAACGTCGCTAACTGCCTTCGCTTCCTCGCGCACGAATACGGCTCGGGGGGAGCTGAGGAACTCTCCTACGACGACCCCGTCGACCTGCCGACCGAGGGCGTCTATCACCCCGACCATCCCGGCGCGAGCTACGAGGAGTTGCTGGCGACCCTCGACCCCGACGCGCCGACGGTCGCGGTGTGGTTCTACGAGTCCCACTGGACCCACGAGAACCTCCGGTACGTCGACGCGCAGGTGCGCGCGATCGAGGCGCAGGGGGCGAACGCGCTGCCCGTCTTCTGCAACCCGGCCTCCGAGGAGGACGGCGGCTGGGACGCCGAGCGCGTCACCGACGAGTGGCTCACCGACGCGGCGGGGGAGCCGATCGTCGACGCCGTCTGCTCGTCGTTCATGTTCTCCCTCTCGATGGACGAACGGGGCCGCGAGGCGAGCGACGAGGGCGACGCCGCGGAGGACGTCTTCCTCGACCGCCTCGGCGTGCCCGTCATCCAGACCGTCACGACGATGCGCTCGCGGTCGCGGTACGCGGCCAGCGACACGGGCGTGATGGGATTCGAGCTCGCCCTCTCGGTCGCGCTCCCGGAGTTCGACGGCAACGTGATCACCCACCCGATAAGCGGGAAGGAGCGCACCGACGACGACGCCGGCATCGGCACCGCGCCGAAGCAGCACTTCCCGATCGACGACCGGGTCGACCACGCCGCTCGGCTCGCGGTCAACTGGGCTCGACTCCGACACACGCCGAACGCCGACAAGCGCGTCGCGGTCGTCCTGCACAACTACCCGCCGAGCGACGACGGAATCGGGACCGCCTTCGGGCTCGATACCCCCGAGAGCACGGTCAACCTCCTGGAGGAACTGGCGGATCGGGGGTACGACCTCGGCGACGACGCGGGAGCCGGGAGCGGCTCGGCCATTGCGGGCCCGCCCGTCGACGGCGCCGCCCTCATCGACCGGCTGACGAGCCAGCTGACGCTCGACGACCGGTGGGTCGCCCCCGAGGACGTCCGTGCGGCGAGCGTCGACGTCGTCGAGCCCGACCGGTACCGCGACTGGTTCGACGCGCTCGATCCGGCGCTTCGCGAGAACGTGATCGAGGAGTGGGGCGACCCGCCGGACCGCCCGTTCGCGATCCCCGGCGTCGAGTTCGGGAACGTGCTCGTGACCGTCCAGCCGCCCCGCGGGTTCGGGATGGATCCCGCGAAGGTCTACCACGACTCCGACCTCCAGCCGCCGCACGACTACGTGGCCTTCTACGGCTGGCTTCGGAACGCCTTCGAGGCCGACGCCGTCGTCCACCTCGGAACCCACGGGAGCCTCGAGTGGCTCCCCGGAAAGACGGTCGGGCTCGACGGCACAAGCGCGCCGGACGGGCTGGTGGACGACCTCCCGAACGTCTACCCCTACGTGATCAACAACCCCGGCGAGGGGACCCAGGCGAAGCGGCGCTCGTACGCGGCGATCGTCGACCACCTCACGCCGGTGATGGGCAACGCCGGCACCTACGACGACCTCGCCGAGCTGGAGGACCTCGCCGACCGCTACCGGGAGGCCGGGATGGAGGACGCACGGACCGACGACGGCGAGCACCTCGAACGGCTCCTGCGCGAGACGGTCGACGACCTCGACCTCGCGGTCGAGCTCGGCATCGAGGGAACGATCGACGAGCGCGCGGACGTCCGTGGCCCCGAGGAAGCCGGCACCACTCTCGCGGAGGGGGACGTCGAGGGCGACGTCGTCGGCGTCGACGAGCTGGTCGAACGCGTTCACGAGTATCTCACCGACGTCAAGACGACCCAGATCCGGTACGGCCTCCACACGATGGGCGAGCCGCCCGCGGACGACCGGCTCGTGCAGTACCTCGTGGCGCTCACGCGCCTCGAGAACCCCGGCGGTCCGAGCCTCAGGGAGAGCGTCGCGGGCGTCCTCGGCGTCGACTACGACCGGATGGTGAACGAGCCCGGCGTCCACGACGCGGACCTGGGGATGACGCTGTCGGCGGCGGCCGACGTCGTCCACGAGACGAGCCTGGAGCTCGTGGCGACCCTCGCCGAGCACGACTTCGACGTGCCGGCCTCGGAGGTCGACGACCCCGACAGCGAGGTGAATATGAACCTCCTCGTGGTCGACCTCGACCCCATCGGGGACGCCCGCGCGGAGCCCGGCGCCCACGAGGACCTCCGGGCGGCGCTCGCGTTCGTCTGCGAGGAGGCCGCCCCGCGCGTCCGCGGCGCCAGCGAGGAGATCCCCCGAACGGCCGACGCGCTGGCAGGGGAGTACGTCCCGCCGGGCGGCAGCGGTGCGCCCACCCGCGGCGGCGTCGACCTCCTGCCGACCGGACGGAACTTCTACACGCTCGATCCCCGGAAGGTCCCGGCCAGGAGCGCCTGGGAGGTCGGCCGGGAGGTCGCGGCGGGGGTCGCGGAACGCCACCGCGAGGATCGCGGCGAGTACCCCGAGGAGATCGGCGTCGTCGCCTGGGGGACCCCGACCGTCCGCACCCGCGGGGAGACGATCGCGCAGGTGCTCGCGCTGATGGGCGTCGAGCCCGAGTGGACCGACGCCGGACGGGTGGACGGCGTGGAGCCGGTCCCGCTCGATGAGCTCGGCCGGCCCCGGATCGACGTGACGACGCGCGTCTCGGGGCTCTTCCGCGACGCGTTCCCGCAGGCGGCCGGCGTCATCCACGACGCGGTCGAGGCGGTCGTCGCGCTCGACGAGCCGCACGACCGAAACTACGTGAAAAAGCACGTCGAGGAGGAGGCCGACCGCCTTCGCGAGGCCGGCCTCGAGGACCCCGAGGCGGCCGCGACCCATCGCGTGTTCACGACGAAGCCGGGCGGCTACGGCGCGGGCACGAACAAGGCCGTCGACGAGGGCAACTGGGACGATCGCTCGGACCTCGCCGACGTTTACACCCAGTGGGGCGGCTACGCGCTGGGGTCGCGGGGCCGGGTGACCGAGGCCCACGACGCCTTCGAGCGCCGACTCGGGAACGTCGAGGCGACCGTGAAGATCGAGGACACCGCCGAGCAGGACGAGTTCGACAGCTCCGACTGGTACGCCTTCCACGGCGGGTTCATCACCGCGGTCACGGAGATCGCGGGCGAGGAGCCGGCCTCCTACGTCGGCGACTCGAGCGACCCGGACGCGGTCTCGGTCTACACGAACGAGCGGAAGGTTCGGAAGGCGATGCGCGCCCGCGTGCTCAACCCCGAGTGGATCGACAGCATGACCGAACACGGCTACAAGGGCGCCGGCGACCTCTCGACCACGGTCGACGTCGTCCTCGGCTGGGACGCGACCGCCGGCGTCGTGAGCGACGCCCTCTGGGAGGAGGTCGCCGGGAAGTACGCCCTCGACGCGGACCGCCGCGAGTGGCTCCGCGAGGTGAACCCCTGGGCGCTCGAGAGCATCGCCGACACGCTGATCGAGGCGATCGACCGCGGGCTCTGGGACGCCGACGCCGCTATGGTGGACCGGATTCGGGACGTCCTCCTGCAGGCCGATGGCGACCTGGAGGCCCGTGCTGGCGACCAGCCGGCCCCGGAGGTGTCGAGCGATGACGACTGAGGACCCGTCGGCGGAAGCGGCGGAGCCGGTCGAGGAGTACGCCGACCTCGGCGCGACCACCGAGAACGCGATGGCGATCGCCGAGACGAGCATGGACCGGGTTCGGGAGATCGTTCCTCACGAGACGCTCGCCGACCGGATCCGGGGGAAGTCGGTCCACGCGACCGGGGATCCGGAGTTCCAGCATCTGATCCGGTTCACGGGCACGACCGACGACGGCGGCACGACCAACAATGACAGCACGACCGACGGAGGGATCGACGACGCGGACGACGTGCCCGTTCGTGCGGGTGCGCGAGCAGTCCTCGACTCGCGGCCGATCGTGACCGACATCACGATGGTGCAGGCCGGGATCACCGGCCGCGGCCACGACTGCCCGGTCCGGAAGGCGATCGGGAACGGGGCCGAGCTGGCCGAGCGGACGGGGATGACCCGCACCGCGGCCTCGGTCCTCGAGCTCGACCGGGACGGCGTCTACGAGGACGCGATCGCGGTGGTGGGGAACGCGCCGACCGCCGCGCTCGCGCTCGCCGACTGCATCGCCGACGGAACCAGGCCGGCGGTCGTGGTCGCCACGCCGGTCGGGTTCGTCAAGGCCGCCGAGAGCCGGGCCCGCCTGCGAGAGGTCGCGGCCGAACACGGCGTCCCGACGATCACGAACGTCGGTCGACGCGGCGGCAGCGGGCTCGCGGCCGGCCTGACGAACGAGCTGGTGCACGTCGCCAGCGACGTCCGCGATGGTTCGATCGACGCCGAGTGGGCAACGGAGTCCCCGTGAGCGATCCGTACGACCTCGAGTCGGGACCCGATCCGGCAGCGCTTGCGGCGGCCGAGCCGGAGCCGATCGGGACCGCCGACGCTTCCCAGCCACCGGTTCACGCGGTCGGACTCGGCCCCGGCAACCTCGAATACCTGACGCCGAGGGGGCGGCGGGCGATCGAGGCGGCGGACGTGGTCGTCGGCTTCGCGACGGTCATCGAGTTTCTGACGGACGGGATGACCGTCGACGCCGACGTCCTCACCTGCGGCTACCGCGATGAGGCCGAGACGCTCGCGGCGTTTGCCGAGCGAGTCGCCGACGGTGCGGTCGGGACGGCCGTCCTGATGGGCGACCCGAACCACTCGGGCTACCAGTTCCTTGGGAAGGTCGAGGCCGCGGTCGACCGTCCGGTCAGGGTCGTTCCGGGGATCTCGGCGCTCCAGGTCGCGGCGAGCCGGGCGCGGACGCCGATGGAGGCGACGACGTTCGTGACGCTGCACAAAAGCGGCGACCTCGACGACGACCTCGCACGGTTGCGGGCCGACGTCGGCGACCGACACCTGCTGGCGTTGCCCCGCCCGTTCGACCTGATGCCCGAGAACGTGGCCGCCGACCTCCTCGCGACCGCCGACGCGGACCCCTCGCTCGAGGCGCTCGTCCTCGAACGGCTCACCCACACTGACGAGCGGATCACGCGAACCACCCTCGGCGAACTCGCCGATCTCGCCGACTCCGCGGATGGCGCTCGGACCGGCGACGACGGGACGCCCGAGGACTCCGACTCCCCGTTCTCCGATCTCTCGGTCCTTGCGGTTCGGTCGACCGGCGGGACCGACGGGATCGGACCGCCCCGCCAGTGAGCGATCGCCGTGACCACAACCTATTTGGGATCGGTCGTCCACCGTTTTAGCAAATCAGATTGGCTTAGATAAAGCCAGGTTGATAAGTCAATGACATCGGAAACGCTTCTGCTCATCGGCCGCGAGGTGCGCGGCGCCCGCGAGGCCTTTCGCGTCCACGCCGACCGGATCGCCGACCGAACCGGGATCGACGTCGAGATCGCCTGCTACGCCGAGGAGCCGGGACGCGAGCTCCGCGACCGGTTC
Organism: Halopenitus persicus; assembly: GCF_002355635.1. Taxonomy (GTDB): domain Archaea; phylum Halobacteriota; class Halobacteria; order Halobacteriales; family Haloferacaceae; genus Halopenitus; species Halopenitus persicus_A. The sequence goes on from NZ_AP017558.1 coordinate 2,360,394, forward strand.
TGCGAGGTCGACGCCGACGTGACCTACGCGGTCCCGATGTGTGCCGCTCACGGGTACGACACCGTCGACGCCATTCCGGCGGCGCTGTCGGCGATCTCCGGCGACGTCAGGTACTGCGATCCCGTCGGAACGAGCCCGGCCGTGACGGACGTGATCGCTGCGCGCGCCGACGCGGCACGGGCGGGAGCGATGGCGGGGGAATCGACCGCGGCCGATCGCGTCGACGCGGTCGATCGTGGCGCCGGGGACGGGGATGCGGACGTCTCGTTGGTGCTCGTCGCCTTCGGCAGCAGCTCGAAGCCGCACGGGCGACGGATGGCGGAGTACCACGCGGACCGGCTTCGCTCCCGGTCGGAGTACGCCGAGGTGGTTCCCTGCTACCTCCTGCAGAACCCCGCCGTCGAATGCGTCCGGTACGCCGTCACCGGCGACCGCATCGTCGCGGTCCCGCTGTTCGTGAGCCGGTCGGCGGCGACCGAGGACCGGATCCCGACCGAGCTCGAGCTCGACCGCGGCGGGATCGCCTACGCGGAGCCGTTCGGCGACCACCCCCGGCTCACCGACGCGATCCACGCCGAGGTCGAGAAACAGCGCGCGCTCGCGGTCGGGGATCACCGCGACGATCTCGGCCACGAGTCCGTCGACTCGGCCGGGGACCGATCCCCGACGACGAAACGGGCGATCGTGACCGACGGGGAGGGCACGCGGAAGCCGCCGAGTCCCGAAAACCCGTCCCGAACCCAGGACTCGTCCCGATCCCGAAACGACGATCCTCGTTGACGAACCTCCCGGTTTGAGCCGGTTCACGAGCGCTCGTTTTCCCGATCGACGAGTTCGTTGCCTTCCGACCGACGCGTCTCGAGCCTTATATATCGCGACTTGTTTTGGCTGGCCTAAAGATCGATGGCGTTATCAGATAGTTAGGCTAGCCTAAAAACATGGCAACGGACGACTTCGGTCGAGAGCGATGGACGACGCGACGCGATGCGTTGCGGACGGAACACGAGCGGTCCGCCGTTCGAACCGAGCGGGCCGCCGTTCGAACCGAGCGGGCCGCCGTTCGAACCGAGCGGGCCGCCGTTCGAACCGAGCGGGCCGCCGTTCGAACCGAGCGGGCCGCCGTTCGAACCGAGCGGGCCGCCGTTCGAACCGAGCGGCTCGCACCGGCGGGCACCGGAATCGACGCCGTGGCGGACGGTGACGCCGTGACGGGGGATCGGTAGGATGCGGGCGCGGGAGTGGGTCCTCGCGGGATCTTACGGCGATCCGAGCGACTACGGCATCCCCGAGCTGCCGACGTGGCGGGTGTGCCGGCCGGATCGCGGCGGCATCGCCTTCGCGGCACGGGGCCGACAACCGTTCATCGCCGCGGAGCGGCCCGTGACGGTCCGTCGCTGATCAAGCATACGCCTCGAACTCCTCGCCGAAGACGAGGAAGTAACCCGTCCCGACCACCCCGATGGCGGCGGCGATCGTGAACGCAACCTCGGGGCTCACGAACTCCCAGAGGACCCCGCCGAGCGCGGCGCTCGGGATCACGATCGTGTTCCGCAGGAGGTAGTACGTCCCGGTGACGCGGCCGCCTGTCCCCTGCTCGGCGGGACCGACGATCAGCGCCTTGTGCGACGGCAGGCCCGCGAACCGAAGCCCGGAGAACGCGAAGACGAGGACCATCGCCCACTGGAGCGGCACCACCGGCCCGAGGACTGCCGGCCCGCCGATGAGGACGACCGGGAAGAGGGCGTAGACGGCAAACCCCAGCGCGACGACCGGCTTGAGGCCGACGCGCTCGGCGGCCTTCGCGGCCGGGATCATCGAGAGGAGCGCGACCAGCATCTCGACGCCGAGCAGGTAGCCGAAGAAGGCCGCCGGCGAGAGGTCGATGCCCCGTGAGACGCCGGCCAGCGAGACGGTCGTCTCGAACCCGACCCCGTAGAACCGCGTGACCACCAACACGAAGAAGACGTAGACCATCCCGTTCGCGAACCGGACGAGCGTGTCGCCCACCAAAAGCGGGCGAAGCGGCTCGGGCATCGCGCGCAGGTCCCGTCGCACCTGCGCGACCCCCTCGAACGACCCGCCGATGGCGTCCTCGTCGGCATCGTAGAGGACGTGCTGGGCGATCGTCCCGATGACCCCGAAGACGACCGCCACGGCGAGGACGTACCGGAAGCTCACGGTGAACGCCGGATGGACGCCGATCAGGACGGCCGCCAGTACCGGGCCGACGAGGAACGCGGTCCGGCGGAACGTCTCCGTGCTCGCGAACCCGGCAGCCAGCCGGGCGGGGTCGGTCGCCTGCTTGACGACCGCGAACGTGGCACCCAGGCCGAACGATTTCCATGCCTGCGCGAGGACCAGGCCGACGAATATCCAGACCCAGGGCGCGATCGTGATGCCGCCAACTCCGACCGGGCCGATGCCCGGCGCCACGAGCCACACGGCGAAGCCGAGCGTCGACAACAGGCCGAACAGCGTCAGCGCGTACCGGGACCCGATCCGGTCTGAGACCGCCCCGCCGGGGTACGGGTAGAGCGCCGAGATGACGTTCCCGAACGTGCCGAACAGCCCGACGACGAAGCCGCTCGCACCCAGCGCCACCATGTACTCCGGGAGATATCGGTTCGTCATCTGGAAGCTCAGGCTGAACGCGAACATCGCCAGCGAGAGGACGAGCACGTCCCGCTCGAGGGCGAGAAACCGGCGAAACGGGCCGAACGTGTCCCGCTCCTTCCCGTCATCGCCTCCATCGTTCCGGCCGGTCGCTTCACCGTCGCTGCTCACCGTGTCTCTCCCACGATATGTGGTCGATTTGCGGGCAGTAATCAAAAGCATCACGCCCGCCACGACCGGCGCGTTGAGCGTTGAGACGAAAACTACTTTCACTCGACGGCGTCAATACCCCGCGAATGGGGTACGAGTACACCGGCGACGCCCACGAAGCGCTCGTCGACTCCTATCGAGCGGACGAATCGCCCTTCCCGACGGGGTCCTCTCGGACCTATCCTCGGCACGATTCCCTGCGTGACGAACCCCTCCTTCTCAAACAGCTCCTGTTTCCCAACTGCTGGAACGCGACGGAGTTGGTGGGCGACCCCGAGGAAACCCGTGACCGGCTGACCGAACTCGGCACCCGTCTGCACGAGGGGGTCACGGCCTATTCCGACCGCGACGCTGACGAGTTACTCGCGACCGTCGACGGACTGCTCGATCGATTGCCGGCGATTCGACGCGCCCTCAAGAAGGACGTCGAGGCCGCGTACAAAGGCGATCCCGCGGCGAAGAGCTACTGCGAGATCATCCGGTCGTATCCCGGCTTTCATGCCGTCCTGATCCATCGGGTGGCGCACGTCTGTTATGAGGAGGACCACTCCGAGTACGCCCGCGAACTCGCCGAATACGCCAAGGCCGAGACGGGAATCGATATCCACCCCGGTGCGGAGATCGGCGAGTACTTCTTCGTCGATCACGGGACCGGCGTCGTCATCGGCGAGACGGCGACGGTCGGCGAGTGGGTTCGGCTCTACCAGAACGTCACGCTTGGCGCGCTCCATTTCGAGGAGGAGGAGGGCGAGGACCAAATGCTGGCGAAGGATTACAAGCGCCACCCCGACATCGGCAACCACGTCGTCATCGGTGCCGGAAGCAACGTGCTCGGAGCGATCGACATCGGCGATCACGTGAGCATCGGCGCGAACTCCTGGGTGACCGACGACGTCCCGGACGACACAAGCGTGTTCATCGCCGATCATCCCGAACAGGAGCGAAAATCGAACCGATAGTCGCATCGATGCTGCAACCGAACCGGATCCGCTCTCGGGCGGCAGGACGCCGAACCCGGTGGCTGACTGTACCGTCGTCGTCTCAACCAACCACCGCATTTCCTATCGCGGCATCTACTTTATTACGGAGAATCAAGGAGAAAGCCTCGCGCTTCAGCGCGGGGAGGATGTCAATCGTCGCGGTCCGCGTCGATCCCGTCCACGAGTTCCGATCCGAAACCGACGTAGCCGGCCGGCGTCAGCGCGTTCAGCTCCTCGCGAACGGACTCGTCGACCTCGAGGTCCGCGAACAGATCCCGGAAGTCGTCGAGCGTGACCGCCTTGCCGCGGGTCAGTTCCTTGACGCGCTCGTAGGCCGCCGTGTCACCCTCCCGCCGAAGGATCGTCTGGACCGCCTCGCCGATGATCGCGGGCGTCGCTTCCAGCTCCTCGCGCATCACCTGCTCGTTCGGGACCACCTTCCCCAGCCCGTCCGCGGTCTTCGAGTAGCCGATCAGGCTGTGGGCGAGGGCAGCCCCGACGTTGCGCTTCACGGTTGAGTCCGAGAGGTCACGCTGCAGCCGGGAGGTGGTGACGTAGTCGGCGAGGAACGTGAGGTCGGCGTTGGCCTTCGAGAGGTTGCCCTCGCCGTTCTCGAAGTCGATCGGGTTCACCTTGTGGGGCATCGTCGAGGAGCCGGTCTCGCCCTCGACGGCCTCCTGGCCGAGGTATCGGTCGGACACGTAGAGCCAGGCGTCCAGGTCCAGGTCCCGGAGAACGTTGTTCACGCCGCGGACCGCGTCGAAGACGGCCGCGATGTCGTCACAGGGATTGACCTGGGTCGTCAGCGGGACGTGTTCGAGCCCGAGATCGGTCACGAACGACCGGGAGAACGCCCGCCAGTCGACGTCCGGATAGGCGGCCTCGTGCGCCGCGTACGTTCCGGAGGCGCCGGCCAGCTTGCCGGCGATCGCGTCCGTCTCGCGCTGTAGTCGCCCGAGCGTCCGTCCGAGCCGCGACGCGTAGACCGCCATCTCCTTGCCGAAGGTCGTGGGCGTGGCCGGCTGGCCGTGGGTGCGCGCGAGCATCGGGAGGTCACGGTGCTCGTGGGCGAGGTCGACGAGTTCGTCACGAACCTCGCGGATCGCCGGCGCGAGCACCTCCTCGACCGCGGGCTTCAAGAGCAGCCGGTGTGCGAGGTTGTTGACGTCCTCGCTTGTCAGCCCGAAGTGTATCCACGGATAGAGAGCCTCGGCGTCGTCGATCGGCGGCTTTTCCTCCGTTTCCGTCACCGCCGCCGCCTCCGCAAGCCGGACCCGGAGGAAATATTCGACCGCCTTGACGTCGTGGTTGGTCGCGTCGTACCCCTCCGCTCCCCGCACCTCGAGGTCCTTGATGAGGCGGGCGTCGTCGGCGTCGAACGTCCGGTACGTTGCCCGGATCGCCGCCCGGGCGTCGGCGTCGAGGGCGATCGGCGTCGCCTCGAGGTCGGCCAGCGCGATCAGATACTCCGCCTCGACCCGCGTTCGGGCACGCATCAGTGCCGCCTCGCTGGCGTACGGCGACAGCGGTTCGGTCCGGCGCGCGTATCGTCCGTCGAGCGGCGAGACGGCGGCGAGGGGATCCTCCCGTGGGAGGCCCGCGATCCCCTGGCCGTCCGTCGCCGATCGCGACTCGTCGGTCATACCCGTTGCTGTCCGCGGCCGGCGCAAAAGCGTGTCGATGGTCGTGCACGGCCGTGGATACTTCAAGCCGATTCGTCGTCGTCGACGCCAGTATCTATCCGCGTTCGTGGATCCATCCCGGTTCGGGACCGCAATCCATATACTCCGTCACGCGGACCCTCGCGTATGAAGATCGCCGGGTTAGCGAGCAACCGCGGGCGGAACCTGCTGCACATCGACGACGTGGCGCCGGGCGGTGCGGAGCTGGCCGTCGCGTTGACCAACCGCGAGGGCGCGCCGATCGTGGAGTCGGCCGCCGAGCGGGGGATCCCGACCGAGGTCGTCGTGCGGGCGGACGGGGAATCGCGAGCCGACCACGAACGGCGCATCCTGGACCGGATCGCGAACTACGACGTCGACCTCGTCTGTCTGGACGGGTATATGCGGGTGCTGACCGAGACGTTCATCGAGAACGCGCCGACGTCGATCAACGTGCATCCGTCGTTGCTGCCGGCCTTCCCCGGAACGAACGCCCACGAGCAGGTACTCGATGCCGGCGTCCGAACGACCGGCAGCACCGTTCACGTGGTCACCGAGGCGGTCGACGCCGGTCCCATCCTCACCCAGGAGCCCGTTCCGGTCTACGAGGACGACGACGCGGAGTCGTTAAAGCAGAGAGTGCTATACGAATCCGAGTTCACGGCCTATCCCCGCGTCGTTCGGTGGTTCGCGGAGGGTCGCGTCGACGTCGACCACGAGGCCGGAACCGCCTCGATCGCGGGCGATACGGGCGGCGACTTCCCGACGCGGCGGCTCGTCTCGGAGGACCGCGGCGAGCGGCTGCGATACGGCGAGAACCCGCATCAGGAGGCTGCGCTGTACGTCGACGACGCCTGTACGGAGGCGTCGGTCGTCGGTGCGCCCCAATTGAACGGGGGAACGAAGGGAATGGGGTACAACAACTACAACGACGCCGACGCCGCGCTCTCGCTCGTCAAGGAGTTCGACGAGCCGGCGGCCGCGGTGATCAAACACACCAACCCGGCCGGCTGTGCGACGAGCGATACCCTCGCGGACGCCTACGATCGTGCGCTCCGAACCGACGCGAAGTCGGCCTTCGGCGGGATCGTCGCGCTCAACCGTCAGTGTGACGCCGAGACCGCCACCGCGATCACCGACTCGTTCAAGGAGGTCGTCGTCGCGCCCGGCTACACCGACGCTGCCCTCGACGTGCTTCGGGAATCGGAGAACCTGCGCGTGCTCGACGTCGGCCCGCTCGGCGAGGGCGCCGACCGATTCACGGAGACGCTGACCGAAAAGCCGCTGGTCGGCGGCCGGCTGGTCCAGGAGCGCGACCGCCAGTCGCCGACCGTCGACGACCTCGAGGTCGTCACCGAGCGCGAGCCGACCGACGCGGAGATCGAGACGATGCTGTTCGCCTGGAAGACGCTCAAGCACGTCAAATCGAACGGGATCCTCTTTGCGACCGGAACCGAGACGGTCGGCGTCGGGATGGGACAGGTCTCCCGGGTCGACGCCGTGACGCTCGCGGCGATGAAGGCCGACAAGGACGCGGACGGGAAGTCCGCCGACGGGGCCGTGATGGCCTCGGACGCGTTCTTCCCGTTCCCGGACGGGATCGACGAGGCGGCCGCGGTCGGGATCGAGGCCGTGATCCAGCCCGGCGGGTCGGTCAACGACGAGGACGTCATCGAGGCGGCCGACGACCACGGAATGGCGATGGCGTTCACCGGATCGCGGAGCTTCCGACACGACTGACGGAACAGTCCCCATCGGCTCGACGGGCTCGCGGCCAACGAGACACGGCAACGGGGACGGTCCGAACGGGAACACAAGAATTGTAACCTCGCACGCGGACCCTCGGATATGTCGTCACCGGAGCACGGGGACCGAGCCGGTCGTGCTGGCGCGGCGGATTCGCGCACGCTCGTGGCGTTGGCGGCCGTCACGGTCCTCGCGCTCGCGCTCCGGCTGTACGAACTCGGCGGACGGGTCTTCCACTGGGACGAGGGACGGGTGGGATACTGGACGCTCAGATACGTCGAGAGCGGCCATCTGGAGTACGAGCCGATCATCCACGGCCCGTTTCTCCGGATCGTCAACGCGGCGGTCTTCGGCGTCCTGCCGCCGACCGACGCCTCCGCGCGGTTGGTCGTGGCGCTCGTCGGCGGACTCCTTCCGCTGTCGGTCTGGCTGTTTCGGGCCCATCTCGACCGGTGGGAGCTCGTCGCCGTCGCCGGGCTGCTCGCGTGCAATCCCCTGTTGGTCTACTACTCGCGATTCATGCGAAACGACGTCCTGGTCGGGGCCTTCGCCTTCGTCGCGCTCGGGTTCGCGGTCCGGGCGATCGACGCCCGCCGGGCTCGATACCTCTATCCCGGCGCCGTCGCCCTGGCGCTGTCGCTTGCCACCAAGGCGAACACGATCCTCTACGTCCTCTGTTTCCTCGGCGCTGGCGCGCTGATTGCGGATCACCAGGTCGTTCGAGCCGTCGGTCGGGGCACGGACCGGCCGTCGGTCCGCTCCGCGGTCGGTGGCTGGCTTCGCGCCCGTTGGCGCGGGCTGTCGTCCGTCGCGGGACGATGGCATCCGGCGGCGTACGTGCTCGGACACGTCGTCGGGATCGCGGTCGCTTTTCTGGCGGTCACGGTGTTCTTCTACGCGCCCCGGCCCCTCCTTCACGAGGCGCTCGGGTCGCCGGGACTTTGGTCGACCGTTCTTCACGAGGCCACGGTGGGATCGGCCGAGGAGCTTGCCGACCTCTGGCTCACCGGCGAGATGCAGGACAACCCCTACCTGCAGTTCCTCCGCCACGAGATCGAGACGCTCGTCCACGCGGGTCCCGTCGCAGCCGTCTTCGCCATCGTCGGCTTCCTCGTCGACGGACACGTCCGTGGCCGCGAGACGGTCCCTGCCGGGCGTCGCCGCGCGCTGGTCGCCTTCGCGACCTATTGGGGGCTCGCGAGCCTGATCGGCTATCCGGCCGCGACCGACATCAACGCCCCCTGGTCGGCCGTCCACATCGTGCTCCCGCTGACGATCCCTGCGGGCGTCGGGCTCGCGTACGTCGCCCGGGAGGGGTGGGCAGCGGTTGCGGGGCCGACGTCGGCCTCGTGGGCCGACCTGGGGGTCGTCGACCGGGAGACGGCGGTTCTCGCCCTCCTCGTTCTGCTGGCGGCGACCGCCGGCGTGCTCGTCCCGACGGCGACCTACTGGAACTCGACGAACCCCGACCACACTGCGGCGGTCCAGTGGGCGCAACCGCACAACGAGGCCCGGTCGACGATCGCGGACGTCGAGGCGGTCGCGGCGACCCACGACGACGGCACCGATATCCTGTTCGTCGGGACGCACACGTCATCCCGCGATGACGCGATGTACGTCGACAACGAGTCGGCCGCCGACCGGGACGGCGCGCCGGGCGGATGGTACGATCGGCTCCCGCTACCCTGGTATTACGAACGCGCGGGCGCGACCGTCGACAGCGTGAGCGCCGACGCCGACCGCGCGGCCGCCCTGGCGGACCCCCCGCCGGTCGTGATCGTTCACGCGGCGGGCCGCGAGTCCGTCGCGCCGCACCTCGATGGGTATCGCGTCACGGACCACGAGTTCCGACTGTGGAACTTCCGGCTCGTCTTCTTCATCGAGGAGGATGCGCTTCGCGAGGCCGGCCGTCTCGATCCGCCCTCGTGAGGCCAGTTTGATCCACGAATGTGGCTATTGGAGCACCGTTCGTCCCGGATCGATCCATCTCCTCGGCGTATGTGGCAATCCTTATGCGGGCCCGTTCGCAACCCTCGCGCGTGACAGTCACGCTACCAGGACCGACGATCGGGATCGTCGGCGGCGGACAGCTCGGACGGATGATCGGCGAGGCGGTCGCCCGTCGGGGGATCGAGGTCGTCGTCCTCGACCCGACGCCGGACTGTCCCGCCGCGCCGGTGGTCTCCGAGCAGATCGTCGGCGGATTCGACGACGAGGCGGCGATCCGGGAGCTCGCCGAGCGGGCGGACGTGCTCACCTACGAGATCGAGCTGGCCGACCCGGACGTGCTCGAGGCCGTCGCCGCGGCGCACGACCTGCCGGTCCATCCCGACCCGGACACCCTCCGGACGATCCAGGACAAGCTCGTCCAGAAGTCGGCGCTCGAGGACGCCGGGATCCCGGTCCCGCCGTTCGCGGCAGTCTCCTCGGCGGCCGACCTGGAGGCCGCGCTCGACCGGTTCGGGGACGTGATGCTGAAGGCGCGCGAGGGCGGGTACGACGGACGCGGAAACCGGCCGGTGACCGACGCCGCGGAGGTCGAGGCGGCGCTCGAGGAGCTCGGCACGAACGCGATGGCGGAGGCGTTCGTCCCCTTCGAGCGCGAGCTCTCGGTCATCGGCGTCGTGGGTGCCGACGGCGTTCGGACCTATCCGGTGACCGAGACGATCCATCGGGAGGAGATCCTCAGGGAAAGCGTGACGCCCGCCCGGACCGACGACGCCGTGGCCGACCGGGCCGAGGCGGTCGCCCGCGACGTGCTCGAGTTCCTCGACGGCCGGGGCGTCTACGGCATCGAGCTCTTCGAGACGCCGGACGGCGAGATCCTCGTCAACGAGATCGCGCCACGGCCGCACAACTCCGGCCACTGGACGATCGAGGGCGCCCGGACCTCCCAGTTCGAGAACCACGCACGGGCCGTCCTCGGCTGGCCGCTCGGGCCCACGGACTGCCGCGGGACGACCGTGACCGCGAACCTCCTCGGCGACGTCTCCGAGACGGGGCCGGCGCGGCTCCGCGGCGTCGAGGCGATCCTCGATGCGCCCGACGCAAGCCTCCACTGGTACGGGAAGGACGACGTCCGGCCGCTTCGCAAGATGGGCCACCTGACCGTCACTCCCGCCGGGTCGCCCGCTGACGGCGGGACCAACACGGACCGGGACGCGTCCACGGGCGCCGAGAGACTTGACCGCGCGCGCGGCCTCCGCGACGCAGTGACGTTCGCGCCCGCGGACGCGCCCGATACCGAGTGACAGACTACCTGACAGACTACCGACGCCGAGTGCCGTGACCGAGCACGAACGCCGAGTGCCTGAGGCACCCGGCACCGAACGATCGACGACCAACGCCATCACGCCGATCCGACACAATGACCACGCCACGTGACCTCATCGACCGACTCGAGACGGAAGCCGACCAGGGGGCCGACCCGGCGACCACGCCGGACGTCGGCATCATCATGGGTTCGGATTCGGACCTGCCAACGATGGCGGGCGCCTACGAGGCGCTCGATACGTTGGGCTTTGCCGAACAGACCGACTTCTCGGACCCGCCGTCGAGCCGGTTCACCTACGAGTCCTACGTCGTCTCGGCCCACCGGACGCCGGAGCTGATGTACGCGTACGGGGAAACGGCTCGCGACCGCGGCCTCGACGTCATCATCGCGGGCGCCGGGGGCAAGTCGGCCGACCTGCCGAACATGACCGCATCGATCGCCTACCCGATCCCGGTGGTCGGCGTCCCGGTCCAGGAGAAGTCGGTCGACTCCGTCATCGGGATGCCCACCGGCGCGCCGATCGTGGCGGTCGACGCGGGCAAATCGTTCAACGCCGGCCTCTCGGCGGCACAGGTGCTCGCGCGCGAACACGAGTCGATAGAGGAGCGGCTCATCGAGTACCACGAGGACCTCACGGCCGACGTCGCGGCGGTCTCCGAGGCCCTCCACGACCTCGGAATCGACGGGTTCCGCGACCGGAACGCCTGATCGGTCCCGGGATCGGCGCTCCGAGTCGGTACCGGAACCGTCCATCCGATGGCTTGCCCCCTGTGAACCCGCGTCTCACACCCGCGCGTGCGAGAATCAACGCTTATGTAGGGCCCAACCAAACCCACGTACGTTACGGAGACCTGTATGAGCGATTGGATAGCTATCGGCGCATTGGCGGTCGTCGGGATCGGCATCCCGCTAGGGATGATGGGGGTCTCGGCGTTACTCCGTCCAACCGTGCCGGAACAAGGCAAACGCACCATCTACGAGTCCGGGGAGGTCCCCACCGGCAGCGCGCGCATTCGGTTCAACATCCAGTACTATATGGTCGCGCTGTTGTTCCTCGTGTTCGACATCGAGACGGTCCTGCTGTTCCCGTGGGTCGTCATCTACCGTCCCGCGCTGAACGCGGGCGTCCCGATGGCACGGCTCCTGTTGCCGATGTTGGCGTTCGTCGGTATCCTCACCGTCGGACTCGTGTGGGCGTGGCGCAACGGCGCGGTCGAATGGATGAGCAGTCCCCGTGCGATGCGCCGCAAGACGGAACGTAACCAACCATGAGCAGCGATCAACCATTTATCACGGACGACTCCGCGGTAGTGACAGAGACCCGCGATGCCCGGATGGGCGAGGGTCGCGGCGACAGATTCAACTCGCGGCTTCGGGAGGCGTTCGGCTCCTCACCGTTCATCCTCACGAAGTTCGACAAGTTCCTCAACTGGGCCCGTGGATCATCGATGTTCATGCTGCAGTTCGGGATCGCCTGCTGCAGCATCGAGATGATGCACACCTACGCGGTCAAACACGACCTCGACCGGTTCGGCTCCGGCGTGCCGCGCGCCTCGCCGCGACAGGCGGACGTGATGATCGTTCCCGGAACGATCGTCTCGAAGTTCGCCCCGCGGATGAAGCGCGTCTACGACCAGATGCCCGAGCCGAAGTTCGTCGTCGGGATGGGATCGTGTACCATCTCCGGCGGCCCGTTCCAGGAGGGCTACAACGTGATCAAGGGCGCCGAGGAGGTCATCCCGGTCGACATCCACGTTCCGGGCTGTCCCCCCCGCCCCGAGGCGTTGGTCTACGGCGTGGCCAAGCTTCAGGAACGCATCGCCAACGGCGAGGCGAGCCCGGTCACGGTCAAGCCCTACGAGCTCGAACAGTTCTCGGAGCTCGAGCAGGACGAGCTCGTCGAGCATCTGACCGACCAGATCGACGAGGACGACCTCGTGATGCGATACAACTTCGCTGATTCGCCATGAGCTTACAGGACCCAGCGGGGGACCTCGAGACGACCGACGAGGCCTCGGCCGTCGTCGAACGGGACCCCGACGAACTCGCCGAACTCCTGGGCGATGCCGTCATCGGCCGCGAGGAACACGTCAACGCGCCCGGCTTCGTGATCCGCCCCGACGCGGTCCAGGACGTCCTCTCGACGCTCAAGGAGGAGGCGGGCTACGACCACCTCTCGGTGGTCACCGCCCAGGAGTACGAGAACCGCTACGAGTCGATCTACCACCTGAAGAAGTTCGCCGACCCGACCCAGGAGGTCAGCGTCGTCGTCCCCGCGGACAAAGGGAACCCGGTCTCGCAGTCCGCGGAGCCGGTCTTCCGGACGGCCGACTGGCACGAACGGGAGGCGTACGACCTCGTCGGGATCGAGTACGACGACCATCCCGACCTGCGGCGCATCCTGCTGCCGGAGACCTGGCAGGGACATCCCCTGTCGATGGATTACGACAAGGACCAGCCGCAGGTCGTCTCGCTGCGTGAACACGCCAACCCCCTGCAGGCGGACCACCGGGAGGACGAGTCGGACACGATGTTCATCAACATCGGTCCCCACCACCCGGCCACCCACGGCGTGTTGCACCTCAAGACGACCCTCGACGGCGAGCAGGTCGCGGACGTCGAATCCGACATCGGCTACCTCCACCGGTCGGAGGAACAGATGGCCCAGAGCGGCACCTACCGGCACCAGATCATGCCGTACCCGGACCGCTGGGACTACATCTCGGCGGGGCTGTTGAACGAGTGGGCCTACGCCCGCGCCGCCGAGGACCTCGCGGACATCGAGGTGCCGGAGTACGCGCAGGTCATCCGGACGATGGGGGCCGAGCTGTGCCGGATCGCCGCCCATATGCTCGCGGTCGCCACGTTCGCGCTCGACATCAACGGCGACTTCACGGCGACGTTTATGTACGCGATCAACGACCGTGAGCAGGCCCAGAGCATCCTCGAGGACCTGACCGGTCAGCGGATGATGTTCAACTACTTCCGGCTCGGCGGCGTCGTCTGGGACCTGCCGGAGCCGCGCGATGAGTTCTTCGAGAAGACGCGCGCCTTCCTCGACCAGCTCCCCGGCTCCGTCGAGGAGTACCACGACCTGCTGACGGCCAACGAGATCCTCCAGATGCGGACGATCGACACGGGGATCCTCCCGCCGGAGGTCGCAAAGGAGTACGGCGCGACCGGACCGGTGGTGCGTGGCTCCGGCGTCGACTACGACCTCCGTCGTGACGACCCGTACGGCTACTACGACGAGCTCGACTGGGACGTCATCACCGAGGACGGCTGTGACAACTATAGCCGGCTGCTCGTGCGGCTCCAGGAGGTCGAGGAGTCCGCGAAGATCATCGGACAGTGCATCGATCTCCTCGAGGACTGGCCCGAGGAGGACCGTACCATCCAGTCGAACGTGCCGCGCACGCTCAAGCCCGAGGACGACAAAGAGATCTACCGTGCCGTCGAGGGTGCGAAGGGCGAGCTCGGGATCTACATCCGCGCGGACGGGACCGACAAGCCGGCCCGGTTCAAGATCCGGTCGCCGTGCTTCTCGAACCTCCAGACGCTGCCCGAAATGGCCAACGGGGAGTACGTGCCCGATATGGTCGCCGCGCTCGGCAGCCTCGACATCGTGCTCGGGGAGGTGGACCGCTGATGGCGGCCGGTTCCCTCCTCGGTGCGGCCCCGGCACAGCTGTTCCCCGAGCAGGTGACGAACGCGCTCGGCCTCCCCGGCGTGATCGGAGAGGCCGTCGGCGCGCTCATCGCGGCGTTCCTGGTCGGGAACATCATGCTTGCGTTCACCGGCGTTGCCGGGCCGTGGGCGAAACGGAAGATCACTGCCGCCTTCACCGACCGGATCGCGGTCGACCGGATCGGCCCGTTCGGGCTGCTCATCATCCCGGCGGCTGCGGTCCAGCTGCTCGCAAAGGAGCTCATCATTCCGGAGGGCGCGGACCGGCCGTCCTACGACCTCGCGCCGCTGGTCCTCCCGGCGTCAGCGATGCTCGGCTTCGCCGTCATTCCGATGGGCCAACTCGGTCCCATCAACCTGCAGCTCGCGGACCCCGAGGTCGGCTTCGCGTTGACGTTCGCGTTCGCGTCGATCGCCTCCGTCTCGCTCGTGATGGCCGGCTACGCGTCGAACAACAAGTACTCGCTGCTGGGCGGGCTGCGCGCCGTCGCGCAGAACCTCGCCTACGAGATCCCGCTCATCGTGACCGCGATGTCGGTCGTGGTTTTCACGGGCAGTCTCCGCACGAGCGAGATCGTCGCCGCCCAACAGGAGGCGCTGTTCACGGTGGCCGGCGTCACGATCCCCTCGTGGTTCGCCATCGTGAACCCCTTCGCGTTCGGGCTGTTCGTCGTGGCGAACATGGCCGAGATCGGTCGGAACCCGTTTGACATCCCGGAAGCACCGACCGAGATCGTCGCTGGATATCAGACCGAGTACTCCTCGGCGTACTTCGTGCTGTTCTACCTCGGCGAGTTCCTGCATATCTTCCTCGGCGGCGCGATCCTCGCCATGGCCTTCCTCGGCGGCGCGTCCGGTCCGGGACCGGCGAGCATCGGGTTCGTCTGGTTCGTGGTCAAGGTCTGGGCGTTCTTCCTGTTCACCCAGTGGTGCCGCTCGGCGCTGCCGCGCGTTCGCATCGACCAGCTGATCGAGATCGGCTGGAAGGGAATGTTGGTGTTGTCGTTCGCGAACCTGATCCTCACGGCGGTGCTCGTGGGGGTGATCGCCTCATGATCGGATTGCTAAAATCGATGGCGACCACGATGAAACACGCGCTCGACGGGACGACGTTCACGGTGGAGTATCCGGACGTCGCCCCGGACGTGAGCCCGCGGTTCCGTGGCGTCCACAAGTTCAGTCAGGAGCGGTGTATCTGGTGTCGACAGTGCGAGAACGTCTGTCCGAACGACACGATCCAGATCGTCCAGGACGACCAGCGCAACGGCGAGGAGTACAACCTCCACATCGGACAGTGCATCTACTGCCGGCTGTGTGAGGAAGTCTGTCCGGTCGACGCGATCCTGTTGACCCAGAACTTCGAGTTCACCGCGGACACGAAGGACGACTTCGTGTACAACAAAGAACAGCTCAAGAACGTCCCGTGGTACAAGGGGATCGACCCGCTCAACTCCCGGAACCCCGACCGTGGCGCATGGGTCGGCGAGGGAGACGGGGAGGTCGATTATCAGTAGCCCCCGGAGCGACGGCGGAGTCGCTCTCGAAACCGACATACAAAAGGTATCTCAAAGGAGTCACACACACAATGGTCCTTGACACCATCGCGTTCGCGCTGTTCGCCCTGGTTACGCTGGCGTGCAGCCTGGGCGTCGTCCTCGTTCGGGACGTCTTTCACGCGTCCCTGCTTTTGGGCGCCGCCCTGTTGAGCGTCGCGGTGCATTACGTGATGTTGCAGGCGGAGTTCGTCGCAGCGATGCAGGTTCTCGTCTACGTCGGCGGGGTCCTCATCCTCATCACGTTCGCCGTGATGCTTACGCGTACCGACGACCCGGAGGTGAGTAGCGTATGAGTGACCCGGACACACGCGAGCGTGGCGGGCCCGACGAGTACGACGTTTCCGACCGGGGGCTCGTCCCCGGTCTGGCGTCGCTGCTGCTGTTCGGCGTCCTGGCCGTAACGATCCTGGGCGCCGACTTCGGCGACCCCGCCGGCCTCGAGGCCGGCGAATACGGGATCACCCACGGCATCGGATTCGCGCTGTTCAACGTCGATCTCGGCGCGTTCGCGGGGTCGACCGAGGGGTTCCTCGCGGCCTTCTTCATCGTCGCGATCACCCTGGACGTCGCGATCGACGGCGCGTTGTACCTCGCGAAACGCGAGTCCGACGGCTCGATCGTTTCGGCCGTCGGCGGCGCGTTCTCCCGCGGCCGCAAGGTCGGGGAGGGAGGTGACTGACCGTGGTCGCACCCGAATACTACCTGCTGTTGGCCGCTGCGGTCTTCTGTATCGGCCTGTTTGGGGTTCTCACGCGGCGTGAGGCGCTGTACTTCCTGATGAGCGTCGAGCTTATGTTGAACGCGGCCAACATCAACTTCGTCGCGTTCTCGGCGTACTACGGCGACCTTACCGGCCAGGTGTTCTCGCTGTTCGTGATCGCGCTCGCGGCCGCGGAGGTCGCGATCGGGATCGGGATCATTCTGGTGCTGTATCGCAACTTCGGCGTGACCGACGTCACGGTACCGCGGGGGATGAGGTGGTAAGATGGTAGACGCGTTCGCCTACGTTCCCGCGATCGTGGTGCTGCCGTTCATCTCGTTCCTGGTCGCGCTCGCGTTCGGAAAATACCTCCCCAAAGGCGGTGCCTTCGGCGGGATCGCGGCGACGGCGGGGTCGCTCCTGCTGTCGCTGTGGATGCTTGTCACCGTCGCCGGCGGCAGGGAGCACACCGAAACGCTGTACACCTGGGTCTCGACCGACGGGATCGCCGGCGGCATCGGCCCCCAAGAGATCGAGCTGACCTTCGGGGTCCTGATCGATCCGCTGTCGGCGTTGATGCTCGTCATCGTGTCGCTCATCGCGACGCTCGTCCACGTGTTCTCGCTCGGCTATATGAACGACGAGGGCGAACGGGACCTCCCGCGCTACTACGCCGGGCTCGGACTGTTCACCGCGTCGATGCTCGGGTTCGTCGTCGCGGACAACCTGCTGATGGCGTTCATGTTCTTCGAGCTGGTCGGCCTGTGTTCGTACCTGCTCATCGGCTTCCACTTTCGGGAGCCGGGGCCGCCCTCGGCGGCGAAGAAGGCGTTCCTCGTCACGCGGTTCGGCGACTACTTCTTCCTGGTCGGCGTCGTCGCCGTGTTCGCGACGTTCGGGACCGCCTCCTTCGTCGGGTCGGAGTCGTTCCCGGTCCTCGCCGAACACGCGCTCAACGGGGAGTTCGACGCGTGGACGCCGTTCGGACTCGACGTCGGGACGTGGTTCACGGTCGTCGGCCTGCTCGTGTTGGGCGGGGCGATCGGCAAGTCCGCACAGTTCCCGCTACACACGTGGCTGCCCGACGCGATGGAGGGCCCGACGCCGGTTTCGGCGCTCATCCACGCCGCGACGATGGTCGCCGCCGGCGTCTACCTCGTCGCCCGCATGTACGGCTTCTACGTGCTGACCCCGACGACGATGGCGATCATCGCCTTCGTCGGCGGCTTCACCGCGCTGTTCGCCGCCACGATGGGGCTCGTCAAGGAGGAGCTCAAGCAGGTGCTCGCGTACTCCACCATCTCCCAATACGGATATATGATGCTCGCGCTCGGCGCGGGCGGGTACGTGGCCGCGGTCTTCCACCTGATGACCCACGCCTTCTTCAAGGCCCTGCTGTTCCTTGGCGCCGGCGCGGTCATCATCGCGATGCACCACGAGGAGAACATGTGGGAGATGGGCGGGCTCAAGGAGAAGCTCCCCGTCACCTACTGGACGTTCGTCGCCGGCTCGCTCGCGCTCGCGGGGATCTTCCCGTTCGCCGGCTTCTGGTCGAAGGACGAGATCCTCTACGAGGCGCTGGTTCACGGCCTGAACGAGCCGCTGCTTTTGGGCGCGTGGGCGATGGGGCTGCTTGCAGTCCCCGTCACCGCCTTCTACACGTTCCGGATGGTCTTTCTCACCTTCCACGGCGAGCCGCGGACCGACGCCGCGCGTGACCCGCACTCGGTTCGGTGGAACGTGAAGGGGCCGCTGACCGTCCTCGGCGTCCTTGCGGTCGTCTCGGGCGTCGTCAACATGGTGCCGGTCCAGAAGGTGCTCGGGATCGACGGGATCGACTTCCTCCACCTGTGGCTCGACGGCCACTATGGCGGGTTCTCGGAGCTCACCTCACACCACTACGCGGATCTCGGTCCGTACAGCTCCGGGTACATCGCCGGCGGCGAGGTGCCGACCGTGCTGATCGGCGCTGGCGTCTCGCTCGCGCTGGCGCTCGGCGGGCTCGCGCTCGCCTGGCGGCTCTACAACGTGGCGGAGCCGGCCGAGCACACGGCGGCGCTCGGCGGCATCAAGACCGTATTGTACAACAACTACTACCAGGACGAGCTGCAGGTTCGGATCGCCCAGGTAACCGCCGGCGTCGCGAGCGCGGCGGACACGTTCGACCAGGGCGTCATCGACGGCGTCGTCAACGGCGTCTCCTCGGTGAGTCTGGTCTCCGGTGACCGGATCCGTCGCGTGCAGACCGGCGTCGTCACCCACTACGCCGCGCTGCTCACGCTCGGGGTGACCGGGCTGATTCTCGTCCTCGGCGTTCTCGGAGGGTGGTTCCTGTGATCATCGAAGCACTCATCGCATTCACGTTCGTGAGCGCGCTGGCGGTGCTGCTCGCTCCCGACGAGTGGGCCGGCCGTCTCGCGTTCGCGCTCAGTCTGGTTCCCTTCCTGGGGAGCCTCTTCCTGTGGGCACGGTTCGACGGGAGCGGCAACGCCCTCACGGGCGGCGAGCTCGCGTTCGAGACGCAGATCGACTGGATCGAGGTCGGCGGCTACACCATCCAGTGGTTCGTCGGCCTCGACGGGATCAGCCTCCCGCTCGTCGTTCTGACGGCGTTCCTGGTGCCGCTGGCGATCGTCTCGGCGTGGACGCCGATCGACGACCGGCAAAGCCAGTTCTACGGCCTGATCCTCTTCATGGAGGCGAACCTGATCGGCGTGTTCGCCGCGCTGGATTTCTTCGCGTGGTTCGTCTTCTGGGAGGCCGTTCTGCTCCCGATGTACTTCCTCATCGGCGTCTGGGGCGGTCCGCGCCGCAAGTACGCCGCGATCAAGTTCTTCGTGTACACGAACGCGGCGTCGCTCGTGATGTTCCTCGGGTTCATGGCGCTCGTGTTCAGCCTGCCGGTCGAGACGTTCGGCCTTCCCGAGGTCACGCAGTCGATCGCGGCCGGCGAGCTCGGGTCCTTCTACGGGATCCCGGCGGAGACGATCGGACTCGTGGCGTTCGTCGCGATGTTTGCCGGGTTCGCGGTGAAGGTGCCGATGGTGCCGTTCCACACCTGGCTTCCGGACGCACACGTCGAGGCGCCCACGCCGGCATCAGTGCTGCTGGCGGGCGTTCTCCTGAAGATGGGGACCTACGCGCTGCTCCGGTTCAACTTCACGATGCTGCCCGAGCAGGCGAGCGCGCTCGCGGTTCCGATCGCCGCGCTCGCGGTGATCTCGGTGATCTACGGCGCGATGCTCGCGTTGGCCCAGCAGGACCTCAAGCGGATCGTCGCGTACTCCTCCGTCTCCTCGATGGGGTACGTCATCCTCGGGCTGATCGCCTTCACCGTCTACGGCGTCGGCGGGGCGACCTTCCAGATGGTCGCTCACGGGCTCATCTCCGGGCTGATGTTCATGGCGGTCGGCGTCATCTACAACGCGACCCACACCCGGATGGTGACGGACATGTCGGGCATCGCCGACCGGATGCCGGTCGCGGTGTGGATCCTCGTCGCCGGTGCGTTCGCGTATATGGGGCTGCCGCTTTTGGCCGGCTTCGCCGGCGAGTTCTACGTCTTCGTCGGATCGTTCGGCTCGCCGGTCGCGAACGGGCTGATGCCGGTCTTCACGGCGCTTGCGATGTTCGGCATCGTGATCGTCGCCGGCTATCTGCTGTTCGCGATGCAGCGGACGCTGTTCGGGCCCTTCCGGCTCGATACCGACTACGAGCTGGGACGGGCACCGCGTCGGGAGACGCTCCCGCTTGCGGCGCTGCTCGTCGCCATCATCGTCCTCGGCGTCGCCCCGGATCTGTTCTTCGAGATGATCCGTGAGGCGGTCGTTCCCGTGGTCGAAGGAGGTGTCAACTGATGAGCTCCCTACAGTCGTCGACGGTCGAACCGCTCGCGACGCTGCCCGCACAGACCGGCGGAGCGCCGCTTCCCGAATGGGCGGCGCTCGGCCCCGTCCTCGCGCTCGTCGCGGCGGGGCTCCTGCTGCTGCTTTGGGACACCGTCTTCCCGAACCGTCGGACGAACACCGAGCTCTCGATCATCGCGGCGGTCGGCTCGCTTGCCGCGCTGGCGCTGTCCGGCTGGTATCTGGCGGCCGGGACCGGCCGGCCCGCGACCGGCGGTGCGATCACCCTGTTCGCTGAGGCGATCACGATCGACGGGCTCGCGCTGTTCTTCACGGCGATCGTCGCGTCGGTGACGACGCTGGTCGTCGTCGCTAGCCGCGACTACCTGACCGACCACGAGACGCCGGGCGAGTTCTATTCGCTGGTCGTTCTCGCGGCGGCGGGGATGGCGCTTCTGGCGTCCGCGAGCTCGCTGGCGACGATCTTCGTCGCGCTCGAGATGGTGTCGCTGCCCTCGTACGCGCTCGTCGCATACCTCAAGGAGAACCGCGGCAGCGTCGAGGCGGGGCTGAAGTACTTCCTCGTCGGGGCGGTCTCCTCGGCGATCTTCGTCTTCGGCATCTCGCTGGTCTACGCCGCGACCGGGTCGCTCCTGTTGAGCGACGTCGCCGCCGCGTTCGGCGACCTCGGCGACCTGGCCGGCGTTGCCGGCGTCGGCGTAGTGATGATGATCGCCGGCTTCGCGTTCAAGACGGCCTCCGTGCCAGTCCACTTCTGGGCGCCGGAGGTCTACGAGGGCGCGCCCGCGCCCGTGAGCGCCTTCCTCTCGTCGGCCTCGAAGGCGGCCGGCTTCGCGGTGGCGTTCCGCGTGTTCACCGAGGCGTTCCATCTCGGCGGCGAGGTCACCGCCGTCGGCATCGACTGGGCGCTCGTCTTCGCCGTGCTCGCGGTCGTGACGATGACGCTCGGCAACTTCGCGGCTGCCGTCCAGACCGAGGTCAAGCGGATGCTGGCGTACTCGTCGATCGGGCACGCCGGCTACGCGCTCATCGGCCTCGCCGCGATCTCGGCCGGCGGGAGCCACAACGGCGCCGTGATGGGTGCCTCGATGGCGCACCTGTTCGTCTACGGCTTTATGAACACCGGCGCGTTCCTGTTCATCGCGATGGTTGAACGGTGGGGCGTCGGACGGACCTTCGAGGACTACGCCGGCCTCGGCACGGTTGCCCCGATGGCGTCCGTGGCGATGACGATCTTCATGTTCTCGCTGGCGGGGATCCCCCCGTTCGGCGGGTTCTTCTCGAAGTACTTCCTGTTCGCCGGCGCCGTCTTCAACGGCTTCTGGTGGCTCGCGGCGGTCGGCGCGCTCAACAGCGTGCTCTCGCTGTACTACTATAGCCGCGTCGTGAAGGCGATCTGGATCGAGGACCCCACGGACGCCCTCGCGGCGGTCGACTCGCGGCCGACGGCGCTCTACGGCGCCGTGATCGTGGCCGCGGTCGCAACCGTGGTCGTGCTGCCCGGCTTCGGCCCGGTCATCGAGACCGCCGAGGCTGCGGCCACGGCCCTGTTCGGCTAACCGATCCGCCGGCGTTTCGGCGCTTTTCGACGCTACCCCTCCTCCGTCGCTTCGCTCCCCGGCCGCTTCGTCCTTCGGTCGAGTCGTTCCTCAGCCGCAGCGCCGATCCCGCGGACGGCACCGTTTTATCCGCGGACGCCACATCACGCCTGTATGGTTCGGCGTCTGGTGTTGGGCTGTAGCGCCGTCGGCCACACGCTCATCGAGCACGTTCGGGAGCGCCGCGGCGATGTGTACGTCGTGACCGATGACGCGGGCTGGGTGACGACGCTTCGGGAGACGAACGTTCCGGCGACCGAGGCGGATCCCGCTGACGCCGCCGCCTATCCCGACGACGTCGACGTCGTCGTGCTCGCCTCCGACGACGCCGAACGAAACCTCGCCGCCGCGCGGTCCGCACGCCGGGCGTATCCGGCGGCGTCGCTCATCGCGTACGTCGGTACGGAGGCGGATTCGGCGACTCGCGAGTCGATCGCGGCGGTCGTCGACCGGTGCATCGATCCCGTCGCGGCGCTCACGCGGCGCGTGCTCGAGGTCGTGGACGCGGACGCCGACGAGCGCGTCGTCGACCTGGTCGGGACGCTGCGGTCGCTGTCCGGGCCGCTGGCGGTCGTGACCCACGACAATCCCGACCCGGACGCGATCGCGTCCGCGATCGGCCTCGTACGCGTCGCCGAGTCGGTCGGGGTGGCGGCGGACGCCTGTTACGGCGGCGAGATCTCCCACCAGGAGAACCGCGCGCTCGTCAACCTGCTGGACATCCAGCTTCGGCACCTGGAATCGGTCGACCTCGCGGAATACGGCGGGATCGCGCTGGTCGACCACTCGCGTCCCGGGATCAACGATAGCCTTCCGACGGACGCCGACGTCGATCTGGTGGTCGACCACCATCCCCCTCGCGGCCCCGTCGAGGCACGGTACGTCGACATCCGGCCGGATCTCGGAGCCACGAGTACGATCGTCGCGGAGTATCTCGACCGGCTCGCGGTCGACCTCGATCGACGGATCGCGACCGCCATGCTGTACGGGATCCGGATCGACACGCGGGACTTCACGCGGGAGGTCGCGGTCGCCGACGTCGAGGCCGCGGCGGCGCTCCTCGAGACGGCCGACGTGGAGACGCTCGAACGCGTGGAGACCCCGACGGTGAGTCCGGAGACGTTCGAGACGCTGGCGCGAGCGATCCGGGAACGTGAGGTCGAAGGATCCGTGGTCGCGTCCTGCGTCGGCGAGATCGCCGACCGGGACGCGCTCGCGCAGGCCGCCGAGCGGCTTCTCGATATGGAGGGCGTGACGGTCACGTTCGTCTACGGGTTCGTCGATGACACGATCTACGCCTCCGCGCGGGCTCGCGGGGCCGACGTCGACCTGGGGGAGACGCTGCGGGACGCGCTCGGACAGATCGGATCCGCGGGCGGGCACGCGGACATGGCCGGCGCGCAGATCCCGCTCGGGATCCTCGGCGCGGTCGACGAGGGCTCGACTGCGTCCCTGACCGAGGTCGTCAGGGAGAGCATCTCGGGCCGGTTCTTCGAGACGATCGCGAACGCGCCGACCCCGCCGACCGCCGACATCGATCCGGCCGGAATGCCGGCGTCACGGAACGCGTCGCGCGCGGCGGATGCCGACGTCACCGGCCGGGATCGCGAGGAGAACGGCGCGACGGGAGCCGACGTCGCCGATGACGCCGACGGTCACGACGAGTGAGCGGTTCGGTCCATAGGACGGGAATCGTCAGTATTCCTCGTAGGCGAGGTTCATCAGCCACTGCGAGAAGGCGTCGGACTGGGAATCGATCTCCTCCTCGCCGATGAACGGGGACAGCATATCGCCGGCCATCAACAGCGAGAAGTCCAGGTCACGTGCGGTCGGTTCGAGAAAGTAGGTGTTGTGTCCGTCGTAGACGGTCCGTTCGCGCTGGATGAGCTCGGCCTCCTCCAACGCCTCGGCGATGCGGCTGCCCTTCCGCGAGGAGACGTCCAGTTCCTTCCAGAAGTCGCTCTGGTGGATGCCGCCGGTCTCGCGGATGAGCTCGAGCCCGGCGCGTTCGTCGGCCGAAAGGTCGGCCTCGAGTTCGGACACGCTCATACCAGTTTCTGGCCCGCGACTCGCTTAAAGGTGGCTTTCCCGGCCGCGGGTCGCGGACGAATCGGCACCCCACCCGTCGGGGAGCGTTACCGGCTCGTAGGCGGCCGTACACGGGGGACCGTCCGCGTATCGAAATGACGGGTCGGGACCGGTGCGAACGAGCGTGCTCGAGCGCGTTCCGAACCCCTCGCCGTGGACGCAGACGCCGAGGTCGTGGTCGCCGAGGGCCTCCCCGACGCGGTCGAGCCACGCGGTCGCCTCCTCGCCGGGCTCGGGGCGCGCTCGCTGGGCAAGCGCGATCGCTGCCGTCCGTTGCCGGGTGCCCGCATCGGCGCGTCGGTTCGGGACAGCGAACCGCCGTCGTCGGTTGATCACGCCGCCGACGTTGACGAGGACGTGAACGCCGGGGTCGAGACGGGTCACGCGCAGCCCGCCGTCGTTGTCAACGAGGAACGCCCCGGTCGCGTCGGCGAGGACGAGCGAGAAGCCCGCGTAGGTCCGATCGCGGTCCTCGAGTTCCGATCGGACGTGCGAGAGGGCGTCACTCGCCGACGCGCGGTCGAGACAGTCGTCGACGAGCAGTCCGCGGGAGCGGTCCCCGTCGACCGGCTCATCGAGCCAGCGGTTCGTGAGGAGGACGTACAGCCCCTCGCGAGAGAGGCCCATCCAGGTGCCACCAGCTTGCTGGTCCCGCGGTGTGATGGTCGGCGGCGATCGGTCCGCCCGAAGTCGCGGCGGCTCGGCTGGGCGGTCGAACCGTTCGTCACGGTTGGCGCCGGCCGCGACCGGCGCGTCGGCGAAGACCCGCCAGGCGAGTGCGAGCGTACACACGTGGGAGAGTCGGCGGTCGAGCGGGAAAAAACCGATCGGTCGTTCGGTCCGCGGGACAGCGCAACCCCTTTGACTTGCGACCGCGTACCCACGTCCATGACGTTCACGCCCGAAAGCGAGGCCACGAACGAGGAGATCCGGTCCCGCGTCGATGAGGCGATCGCCGACAACGACGTCGTGTTGTTCATGAAGGGGAATCGGCTGATGCCGCAGTGTGGCTACTCCAAGCGCGCGGTCGCGCTGATCGCCGAACACGTCGAGGAGTTCGAGACGGTCGACGTGCTCCCGGCGCTGCCGGAGTACCGGGAGGCGCTCGCGGACCACAGCGACTGGGAGACGATCCCGCAGGCGTTCGTCGATGGCGAGTTCGTCGGCGGCAGCGACGTGCTCGCGGAGCTTGAGGAGCGTGGCGAGCTCGGCGAGACGCTCGTCGTCGAGTAGGCGACGGGATCCATCCGGACCGTCCTCGCCCGACCGTTCCGTCCACCGTCGCCGGCCGTTCCGTCCACCGTCGCCGACCGTTCCGTCCACGACGTTCGGTCCGCGTGACGGCCCGTGGATCCGCCAAGGGGAGACCCTATAAGGCTCGGTCCCCTATCAACCACCAGGTACGGTTACCGTGTCGGCGCTGCGATGAGCCATACCCACCCCCCTAGTTCAACCATGTCAGGCTGCGTGTTCCGACTTCATTCGACGCTCGAACTGCCACTCGAGGACCTTGAGGACTACTTCGACGACGATCCGGGGCTGCCCCCCGAGATCGACGACGTGGAGATCACTCGCCGCAACAACACGTTGATACTCAAGGCGGTTTCGGACGACGAGAGCATCAGCAAGTACACGCCGACGGCCCAGCTCAAGGCTTCCGTCACCGAAACGCGCGTCTACGAGGAGGAGCCGCCGCGGGCCGGCGGCCCGCAGTGGATGGACGACGAGGAGGAGGAGATCCCCTCCGAGCTCGTCGAGTTCGCCTGCTTCAAGGGCGACCGCGAGACCGTGTTACAGAACACGGCACTGCAGTACCCGATGTTCCTCGTGTTGCGCGATATCGCCCTGCTGTCCGAGAAGGGGACGCTTACCGCGATCACCAACACGGACGACGAGCTGCACGCGACGCGGATCGTCGAGGGCGAGGAACGTCCGGCCTCCGTCGAGGTCGTCGAGAGCCCGCAGGGGAACGGCGAGGGGAACGGCGGGGTCAACTGGCGCGACAACGAGTTCATCTCGGACTGACCGCTGCGCCCACGGATCGGTTCAGCCGGCCCGCTCGGGTTCTCGGAGCCGGATCCGCTCGCTGGTTCCCGTCCGGTTCTCACTCCGATCGGCCGCTTCGGACGACGAACACCGGTATCGACGCGTTGTCGACGACTCGTTCGGAGACGCTGCCCAGCGAGACGATCTTCTCCTTCGGCGTCTTCCCCTGGGTGCCGATGACGATCAGATCGACGTCCCGTTCGTCGGCGTATTCGATGATCTCCTTCCAGGGCGTGCCGGTTCTGACCGCCTCCACCGTGTCGAGCCCCGCCTCGGCCGCGCTGTCGGCCACGTCGGCGACCGCGGTCCGTCCTTCCCGCTCGAGCGAGTCGCGGATCTCGTCCTTGGCGTCGTTGTCGGCGGCGGTGACGATCCGGTTGTCCACGACGTAGAGGCCGTGGACCGTGGCGTCGTTGTCGGCCGCGATCGGAAGTGCGTGCGAGAGGGTCTCCGAAACCGTCTCGCTGCCGTCCGTTGGAACGAGTACGTGGTCGTACATCCGTGCGTACCGTTGCACGCGCGAACCCATCAACGTATTCCCGGATCCCGAACGCAGCCAACGCGCTCGCGGATCCCGAACGCAGCCAACGCGCTCGCGGGTCCCGAACGCACCCGGTCGACCGGGCGGCCGGCGCCGGCGTCACGCCGGACCGTCGCGGCTTTACACGCGAGACTGCTTTCTCGAGTATGAACGACGAGTGGGTGAGCCTCTTTTCGGGCGGCAAGGACTCCGCGTGGGCCCTGTACCGGGCCCTGGAGACGGGGATGAACGTGACGACGCTTTTGACCGTCCATCCCGTGGGCGACTCGTACATGTATCACACGCCCGCGACCGACCTCGCGCGGCTCGCCGCCGAGAGCATCGGTCTCGAGCTGATCGAACTCGAGCCGGACGACTTCGAGGCCGTCGGGGCCGCCGATTCCGGCGACCGCGGCGACGCCGAACTCGAACCGCTCGAGGCCGCGCTCGCGGCCCTCCAGCGCGGCTCCGGCGCTGATGCGGCCGTCGAAACCGCCCACTCCCCGATCGACCTCGCCGGCGTCACCGCCGGTGCGGTCGAAAGCGAGTTCCAGACGAGCCGGATCGAGGCGATGTGCGACCGGCTCGGGATCGATCTGTTCGCCCCGCTGTGGCAGCGCGACCCGGTCGCGCTCGCCGAGGCGATGCTCGACGCCGGCTTCGAGATCACGATCGTTCAGATTGCCGCCTACGGTCTCGATGCGTCCTGGCTCGGACGGACGCTCGACCGCGAGGCGCTCGCGGACCTCCGTGATCTCAACGACGAGTACGGCGTCCACGTCCTCGGCGAGGGGGGCGAGTTCGAGACGATCGTCACCGACGGGCCACATATGGACCGGCCGATCGAGATCGATGCGGAGCCGGTCTGGGAGGGATCCCGCGGACACTTGCGCGTCACGGACGCGCGGCTCGGATGAGCGTCGAACCTGGAACGCGACCGGTGACCCCGCGGCGGCGTCTAGAACTGGCCGCCGTCGGTGATGGAGGTGTGAGCGCCGATGAGCGCGCCGGAGAGGTCGAAGTTCTCGATCGTGGTGCTCCGGTCGATGATCGACCCCCGGATCTCGGCGTTTCGGACGGTGGCCTCGGGGAAGACGACCGCTCGTTCGAGGGTGGCGTCCTCGACCGTCGCGCCCGCCATCACGTGGACGGTATCGCCGAGCCGTGAGTCGGTCACGGTTGCGTCCTCGTGGACGACCGTGCCGCCGTCGAGGGACCACTCGATCGCGTCGAGGTAGCTTTCCGGCGTGCCGATGTCGAACCAGGCGCCGTCGAAGGTGAACGCCCGCACCGTCCGGCGCTGTTGGAGCCACTGGATGAACCAGCCGGGCTCGTCGGGGTTCTCGCCCGCCTCGAGGTACGTCGACAGGTCCTCGAGCCGTTCGGCGGGGAACGCGTAGCAGGCGATGGAGACGAGCGTGCTCTTGGGGTCGGCGGGTTTCTCCTGGAAGTTCACGACGCGGTCGTTCTCGAGTTCGACGAGGCCGTAGGATTTGGCCTTCTCGCGGGAGCCGACGTCGTAGGCTGCCAGCGCGGGCTCGCCGCGCGCCGCGAAGAAGTCGACGAACGCAGAGATGTCGAAGCTGATGAGGTTATCGCCGGCGACGACGACAAGATCGTCGTCGATTCCCTCGCGGTCGACGAGCTGAGCGAGCGCGCCGACGACGCCGAACTTCTCGGACTCGTCGGTGGTGTCCTCGACGGACAGGACGGGTTTCTCGAAGGCCGTCTCCGCGAGATACGTCTCGAACTCCCCCGCGAACCGTTCGTTGGTGGAGACGAACACCTCGTCGATCCGCTCGTCGGCCTCGAGATCCGCGAAGATCTCGTCGATGACCGTGTGGTCGCCGATCGGGAGAAACATCTTGGGGCGATCCTTCGTGATCGGCCACAGCCGCGTCGCGTACCCGCCGGCGAGGACAACCGCCTTCATATACTCGCGCAGACGGGCAGGCATCGTATCATTCTTTCCGTCTCGGACGGCCGGTGCCCATCGTCGACCCGCCGCTCGATATCCCCGTCGACCCGACGTCCGGCCGCCACGGGGTGGCATTTATACCGGTTCCGACATAGTTCCCGGTATGTCCCCCGCCGACGCCGACCGGACGACTCGACAGCGGATCGCGGATCGACTCCGCGACGATGAAGCCGCCGCCAGCGAACTGTCCGAGGAGCTTGCGGTTCCGGTGCCCGTCGTCTACGACCATCTCGAGCACGTCGCGGAGTCGGCCGGGGCGGACGAACGGTTCCTCGTCGCGCCGCCGACCTGTCCCGACTGCGGATTCGACCGATTCGACGACCTCCTGGGGCAGCCTTCACGATGCCCGGAGTGTCGCTCCGAACGGATCGAGGAGCCGATCTATCGGATCGAGGGGACGGACTAGTCGGCCGATCCGGGAGCGGACTAGTCGGTCGAGCCGGGAGCGGTTCGTCCGGCGCCCGACCTGTTGGGAGACCGGCCCGCTGGGAGACCGGCCTGCTGGCGATCCGCCCGGCGACGTCACGATCGAATAAACACCTATGGTGGTCTATCCACTACCTCGTGGCGTGCTCGCTCAGACGCTCCCGTCGGTGTCGACGACGTTCGCGGTCTACGTGTTGGCGTTCGCCGCGGCCGCGGTGGCCTGCTTCGCGAGCGTTCCCCGTGCACGCACGTTCGATGATCCGGACGTTCGCGTCGGACTCGTTTCGCTGCTCGTGCTCAGCGGGCTCTGGGCGACGGCCCACGTCGGGTTCCTGATCGCGAGGCAAAGCTCGCTGGCGGTCCCGCTGTACGTCGCCGGGCTCGTGGCCGGCTTCTCGACCATCGGGGCGTGGCTCTACTTCTGTTCGGCCTACTCCGGACGGACGCTCCACCGGCAGCCCGTCTATCGGCGCACCGCGGTCGGGATCTTCCTCGCGGTGCTCGCGGTCAAGTTCACCAACCCGATACACGGCATCTACTTCGCGGTCGAACCGAGCACCACGCCGTTTCCTCATCTCGGGGTCCACCACTTGGTCGGCCATTGGGTTGCGATGGGGCTGGCGTACGCGCTCGCCACCGTCGGGATATTCATGCTCGTCGAGCAGTTCACGCAGGTCGGCGCCGACACCACGCCGCTGGCGATACTCGTCGGCATCACCGGACTTCCGTTGGTGCTCGACATCGTCGGGTATCTGCACCCCGGGCTGATCGACATGACCTACGAGCCCCTCGGGGTCGCCGTCTTCGCGGTCGGGGTGCTGTTCATTTTCTACGATCAGTTCCAGGCGACGCGCATCGCCCACGAGACCGACGAGCCCGTGATCGTCCTCGACGACGACGACCGGGTCCGCGATTATAACGTCAGCGCGCGGCAGCACCTCCCGGAGATCGCCGACCGCGTCGTCATCGGCGAGCCGATCGCCGAGGCGCTCCCCGAACTCGCCGCCGCGATCGGCGCCGACGACGACATCTGTCGGATCGACCGGGACGGCGAGACCCGGTATTACCGCGTCTCCGTGGGCCCGTTCACGGCGGGGTCGCGTCACCTCGGTCGGCTCCTCACGATCACGGACGTCACCGACCGCGAGCGCTACCGAATGGAGCTGGAGCGACAGAACGAGAGACTCGACCGCTTCGCGAGCGTAGTCTCACACGACCTGCGGAACCCGCTCAACGTCGCACAGGGGCGTGTCGATCTCGCCCTGGAGACCGGCGACGACGAGCACCTCGAGGCGGCCGCGAACGCGCTCGACCGGATGGAGGAGCTGATCGCCGACGTCCTCACGCTGGCGCGGCAGGGACAGCCGATCGGCGAGACGGAACCCGTCCGGATCGCGACGGTGTGTGAGGAGGCATGGAGGGTGATCGACGCGGGGGCGGCGACGCTCGAGGTGGACGCCGACGCCACGATCGACGCCGACGCCGACCGGCTGCAACAGCTGCTCGAGAACCTCTTCCGGAACGCGATCGAGCACGGCGGCGAGGACGTCACGATCACCGTCGGACCGCTCGCGGACTCGCCCGGCTTCTACGTCGCCGACGACGGCCCCGGGATCCCACCCGAGAAGCGCGAGGAGGTCTTCGAGTACGGTTACACGAGCGATCCGGAGGGGACGGGCTTCGGGCTTGCCATCGTCTCGGAGATCGCCGAGGCACACGGTTGGACCGTCCGCGCGGTCGAGGCGGACTCCGGCGGCGCCCGGTTCGAGATCGCCGGCGTTCGGCGCCCCGAGTGACCTCCGTCCGCGTTGTGCACCCGGTTCCCACACTGGCTTTGCGATTCGAATGTCCGGATCCCGATTCTCGCGTCTACTCCCCGAGCGACCCCCGGCTTCCGATCACCCGTCGCCGTGGGCGTCGACGATGACGACCTCGCCGTCCTCGACGGTGACGTTGATGAGAGTTCGGACGGTGTAGTCGGTGTCGTCGAGGTCGTTGTCGCCGGCCTTCTTGATGACGGCGACGACGTCGACGACTTCCGCGCCGATGTCGTTGGTCAACGCGTCGAGGATCGCCTTCATCGTGCCGCCCGTCGAGAGGACGTCGTCGATCACGAGCACGCGGTCGCCGGGCTCGACGTCGTTGATGTACATCTCGGACTCCGAGTAGCCGGTCTCCTGAAACAGCGGGACCTCGCCCTCGAGGCCGTACTGGCGCTTCCGGATGACCACGAGCGGAATGTCGGTCATCAGCGACAGCGCGGTCGAGATGTGGATCCCCATCGCGGCCGGCGTGACGATCTTGTCGACGTTCTCGAGCTCGGCCTTCCGGATGATCCGGATGACGATCTCCCGGAGGAGTTCCGGCTCCAGCATCGGGACCCCGTCGCTTATCGGGTGGACGAAGTACTCGTACTCGCCTTTCTCGATGATCGGGGCGTCGAGCAGGGACTGCTCCAGCTGGTCCATGTCGCCGGTACAGACCCGGTCGGATAAAGCCTGGCGGTTATCGCCGTGCGTGCGCCGGTCTCCCACCCGTTTGCGACCGTGACGTCGTCGGTTCGGCCGGGGTTCAGTCGTCCGGGTGCCGGCTCCGGCAGTTAGTCGTCCAGAGGGAGGCGGTTCAGGGCGCGCTCGCCCACGCCGGTGAGGTACGCCTGGCCCCAGACGCCGACGAGGAGCGCGCCGAACGAGTTGAACACGAGGTCCTTCACGGTGTCCTCGAGGCCGTGTTGGGCAAGCGGCATCGCGATCCCGGTCCGGGCCGCGAAGACGTCGAGGCCGAACTCGAACAGCTCCCAGACCACCCCGAACGCGAGCACGAACGCGACGAGAAAGACGACGAAGAAGCGCCGCGGCAGACGGATCTCCTCGTGGTGGGCGTCGACGGCACGAACGGCGACGTACCCGATCGCGGCGACGACGGACGCCGAGGTGGCGTGGGTGACGTGGTCCCACCAGCCGACGGAGGCGTAGAGACCTGCCGACCCGAGCGTGTGCAGGAAGACGGCGGTCGTGAGCCAGAACGCCAGGAACGGGTCGATCGGAACGCGGTAGTTCCGCTCGATGACCGCGGGCGCGAAGGTGATCGCCAGCGCCGCGGTGCCGTTCGTCACCGCCTTCGGCTCGCCGATCCAAGCCCCATAGCCGATCAGTACGACGAGAACGGCCTGCATCGACCGTGCGAGCCCGCGTTTGGTCGCGGGCGGCAGAGCCGCCCGAAGCCGTCGGATCATCCGGACTGCCCTCCGTCCTCGTTCGCGGATCCGGTCCGTCCGGAATCACCGAGTTCCCGCTCGAGACGCCGCGTGAGTGCGCGATCCCGCCGGCGGAAATAGAGGTCGAACAGGAGGCCGGCGACGATCCCCGCGATCGTCACCCACAGGAACTCGATCATCAGTGCCTCGTTGTCGATCAGGTACGCCGAGCCGAACGTTCGGTCCAGTCCCCAGCGGACGATCGTCCACAGCGCGGCCGTCGCGAGCGTCGCCACGACGACCAACAGGACCGCGAACCAGTGGGTCACCCGCATCGGCGTGAACATGTCCATCTCGGCGACCACGAGCAGCGCCAGCGCCGCGAGCGCGAGGTACGTCGCGAAGACGCCGACCTCGACACCCGGGGCGAGCGCTCGTGCCACGAGCGGCAGCGCGGCGAGGGCGAGCAGCTCCCACGGGAGCATCACGCGCCAGTCACGGCGCACGGCCGCCGGCAGCGTCATCACGCCCGCCGTGGCCGCCGCGACGATGAGCCACTGGACGTCGAGCGGCAGCAGACTCTCCAGGAACACGAGCCCGACCAATCCGACGAGTACCCAGCCGATGAGCGCGTTCCGCCGCGTGTCGCGGAACAGCGACGCCAGGAGGTCGGCGTTCGTGTCGGTCATCGTCGCTGGAACCTCGGCCAACGCCGTTCGGATCGGGGCTGCTGGATCATCGGGAAACCATCTGGTCGTTCGGGCCGACCTAGCCGTATTGGCCGTCTTCCTCGGCCTTGATGTCGTCGAGGTACTCGTGGGCCTCCTCGAAGATCTCGCGGGGGCCGTCCTGGGTGATCGTGTTGATCGCTTGGTCGTAGTCGCGCCACTGGAGGTCGCGGTGCTCCTTCGAGAGCTCGGCGCTGGCCTCGAAGGAGCGCGCGATGAACAGGTGGACCGTCTTGTGGATGGTCTCGCCGTTCGCCTCGAACACGTAATCGTACTCCTTGCGGAAGCCGTCGATGAGGCGGAAATCGGATATCCCCGCCTCCTCCTCGACCTCCCTGATCGCCGTTTGCTGGAGCTCCTCGTCCCCCTCGACCCCGCCTTTGGGGAACTCCCAGTCCCCCGGACGGCTCTTCAGGAGCAGGTACTCCCGGTGGCCGCGGGTGTCGCGGAAGAGGATGGCTCCAGCGCTCGTCGCTTCGACCGTCATTGCGGGGTTCTACTTGGTCGCCGCTAAAGAGGGTGTCGGACGCGACACCCCGCCACGTCGGCTGGTCCGCGGCGGTCCCGGGCCGTGACCGTCCCGGTCCGTGACCGTCCCGGGCCGCGGCGCTCGATCTCCGACGTGTGCCGCCTCGCCCCGCACGACCGGATGTAGGTGCGTTTTTACCCGTCGGCGCCCCACGACCGATATATCCCCAGCGATGACCTTCGTCACCAAACTCTCCTTCGAATCCGGCGACCGGCGCGTCCTCGAGGAGACCGTCGAGGACCTCCACCGGACGCTCGAGCGAAAGGGCGTGGAGTGTAAGGGCCCTCACGCCTTCTCGCCCGAGCGAACGCGCGTCCAGCTGTATAAGCAACTCCGACCGGGCGACCAGTTCTCCCCGTGGGAGTACACCGTCTACGCGCGCAAACTCGAGATCCACGGGTCCGACGACATCGCCCGCGAGATGGTCGACCGCGACTTCCCCGACTCCGTCCACGTCGAGGTCGAAGTCGATCGGAAGAAGCCGCTCGGCCACGGGCGCGACTGACGGGCGAAGCGCCCACGACCGGCGGCCGGTTCGATCGGGACTGACGGTTGAAAAGAGGATCAGCATAAAGACACCGACCGTGGACGACGTCCGCTGGACGAGATCGCACGACTGCGGCAGGGTACTCTGAACCGGCGATCGACCCCGTCTAGTAACCTTTAACCGACGCAAACCGGTATTTCCTTGCAAGATGGCGAGCAACAAGATCCTCGGTATCGACCTCGGTACCACGAACTCCGCGTTTGCGGTGATGGAGGGCGGCGACCCCGAGATCATCGCGAACGCCGAAGGCGACCGCACGACGCCGTCGATCGTCGCGTTTTCCGACGACGGCGAGCGGCTGGTCGGCAAGCCCGCCAAGAACCAGGCGGTGCAGAACCCCGACCGAACGATCCAGTCCATCAAGCGACATATGGGCGAGGAGGATTACACCGTCGAGATCGAGGACGAGGAGTACACGCCCGAGCAGGTCTCGGCGATGATCCTCCAGAAGATCAAACGTGACGCCGAGGAGTACCTCGGCGACGAGATCGAGAAGGCGGTCATCACCGTCCCCGCCTACTTCAACGACAAGCAGCGACAGGCGACGAAGGACGCCGGCGAGATCGCCGGCTTCGAGGTCGACCGGATCGTCAACGAGCCGACCGCGGCTGCGATGGCGTACGGCCTCGACGACGAGTCCGACCAGACGGTGCTCGTCTACGACCTCGGCGGCGGCACCTTCGACGTCTCGATCCTCGACCTGGGCGGCGGCGTCTACGAGGTCGTCGCGACCAACGGCGACAACGACCTCGGCGGCGACGACTGGGACGAGGCGGTCATCGACCACCTCGCCGAGGAGTTCGAGAACGACCACGGGATCGACCTCCGCGAGGACCGACAGGCCCTCCAGCGGCTCACGGAGGCCGCCGAGGAGGCGAAGATCGAGCTGTCGAACAAGAAGGAGACCACGGTCAACCTGCCGTTCATCACGGCGACTGACTCCGGGCCCGTCCACCTCGAGCAGTCGATCACGCGGGCCACCTTCGAGTCGCTGACCGGTGACCTCCTCGAGCGAACCGTCGGTCCGACCGAGCAGGCGCTCGAGGACGCCGGCTACGCGAAGGGCGACATCGACGAGGTCATCCTCGTCGGCGGCTCCACCCGGATGCCGCAGGTACAGGAGAAGGTCGAGGAGCTCGTCGGCCAGGAGCCGAAGAAGAACGTCAACCCCGACGAGGCCGTCGCGCTGGGCGCGGCCGTCCAGGGCGGCGTGCTCTCGGGCGACGTCGACGACATCGTCCTGCTGGACGTGACGCCGCTCTCGCTCGGCATCGAGGTGAAGGGCGGCCTCTTCGAGCGGCTCATCGAGAAGAACACCACGATCCCGACGGAGGCCTCGAAGGTCTTCACGACCGCCGCGGACAACCAGACGTCGGTCAACGTCCGCGTCTTCCAGGGCGAACGCGAGATCGCCGAGGAGAACGAGCTGCTGGGTGCCTTCCAGCTCACCGGCATCCCGCCGGCGCCCGCCGGAACGCCGCAGATCGAGGTTTCCTTTAACATCGACGAGAACGGGATCGTCAACGTCGAGGCGGAGGACCAGGGCTCGGGCAACGCCGAGTCGATCACCATCGAGGGCGGCGCCGGCCTCTCCGACGAGGAGATCGATCGGATGCAGGAGGAGGCCGAACAGCACGCCGAGGAGGACGAGAAGCGCCGCGAGCTGATCGAGGCCCGCAACGAGGCCGAATCGACGGTTCAGCGCGCCGAGACCCTCATCGAGGAGAACGAGGAGAACGTCGACGACGACGTGATCGCCGAGATCGAGGACGCGATGGACGACGTCGAGGACGTCCTTGCGGACGAGGACGCCGACATCGACGAGATCGAGTCGGCAACCGAGGACCTGGCCGAGCAGCTCCAGGAGATCGGCAAGCAGATGTATCAGGAACAGGCGGCCCAGGCCGGTGCCGCCGGCGGCGCCGGGGCGGCGGGCGCCGGTCCGGGCGGAATGGGCGGTGCCGGCGGCGCCGGTCCCGGCGGGATGGGCGGTGCCGGCGGCGCGGCCGGCAACGGTGCCGGCGAGCCCGGCGACGACGAGTACGTCGACGCCGACTTCGAGGACGTGGACGAGGACGACGAATAGTCGGTCTCACCAGCCACCCAGCACTGCCTCGATCGCCGGTCGACGTCATCCGGACGAACGAGACACGCCCGCATCGGGACGATACCGGCGCGGCTCGGCCGCGGGTCGGGTGCACGCTTTTCAAGTAGCCCGACGAATTACGACGTCACAAGACCGGAACTTTACGCATGAGCGAGGACTTCTACGACGCACTCGGGGTCTCACGGGACGCCGACACCGACGAGATCAAACAGGCGTATCGAAAGAAGGCGGCGGAGTATCACCCGGACGTCAGCGACCACGACGACGCCGAGGAGAAATTCAAGACGATCAAGAAGGCCAAGGAGGTCCTCACCGACGAGGAGACGCGCCGCCAGTACGACCAGCTGGGCCACGACCGGTTCGTCGAGGCCGAGAAGCGCGGTGCGGCCGGGTCGGGAGCCGGCGGCGGCCCCGGAGGAGCGGGCGGTCCCTTCGGCGGCGGCGCGGGCGGCGCCGGCGGCTTCGAGGACATCTTCAACCAGTTCTTCGGCGGCGGTGGCGGCCGCGGTCGCGGCGGCGACCCGAACCGCCCGCGGCAGGGGCAGGACCTCCGGACGGGCGTGACGATCGACCTCGAGGAGGCCTTCGAGGGCGCCACCAAGCAGTTCACCGTTACCCGTCCCGAGACGTGCGACACCTGCGATGGCGCCGGACACCCGCCCGACGCGGACGTCTCGACGTGTCGGCAGTGCAACGGCCAGGGACAGGTCACGCAGGTCCAACAGACCCCGCTCGGCCGCGTCCAGCAGACGACCACCTGCCCCCGGTGTGAGGGGACCGGCGAGACCTACAGCGAGCGGTGTTCCGACTGCGACGGCGACGGCGTCGTCCGCAACGAGGCGACGCTGTCGGTCGAGATCCCGGCCGGGATCAGGTCGGGCCAGAGCCTCCGGATGGAGGGGGAGGGCGCTCCCGGCGAGAACGGCGGGCCCAACGGCGACCTCCTCATCGAGGTCGACGTCGACGTCGGCGACCGGTTCGAACGCGACGGCGCCGACCTCCACGTCCACGAGGCGGTCTCGTTCCCGCAGGCCGCCTTCGGCGACACGGTACAGATCGAGACCGTCGACGGCACCGTCGAGATGGACGTTCCGTCGGGGACCCAAAGCGGGGAGACGTTCCGGCTCTCCGGCAAGGGGATGCCCCGCCTGCGCGGCCGGGGGCGTGGCGACCTCTACGTCCAGGTGCAGGTGGTCGTCCCCGACTCGCTCAACGACGAGCAGCGCGAGGCGCTGGAGGCGTTCGCCGAGGCCGGCGGCGAGGAGATCGACGTCGAACAGGGCTTCTTCGAGAAGCTGAAGAGCTCCTTCTGATCCCGTCTCGACGCCGACTCCCTCCAGCCAACCGATCTCGTCTCGACGCCGACTCCCTCCCGCCAACCGATCTCGTCTCGACGCCGACCTCGTTTCGGTGCCGATCGGTCGCCCCGATCGGTGCCGCCGCTCGAGGGGGACGCTTTTGAGTCTCTCGCGCCGAGAACCGGTGTATGGAGACCCTCGCGGACCCGCTCGCCCGTGATCGCCGAAGCGACGATCCCGCACTCGTGACGCCGGACGGTCGGGAGCGCAGCCGCCACGATCTGATCACGAACGCGTACAAGGCCGGCAACGCGCTCCGGCACGAGGGCGTCCGACGTGGCGCCGCGGTCGGGATCGCGCCGGTACCGGACCTGCCGTTCGTCCTCGCGTTCCTCGGTGCCGGCCTCCTGGGCGCGACCGTCCGGTTCGACGTGGACGCGAGCCTCGCGGCGGGCGCGCGAGCGATCGTCGTCCCGGCTGCCGACGTCGCCGACGTCACCGCGGACGCGGGGCCGGGAACGCGGGTGGTCGCCGTGGGCGGAGCGCCGGACGACCCCGCCGTCACCCACTGGGAGGAGACCGTCTGGAGCGAGAACCCGGCGTTCCCGTCGCCGACGATCGAGCCGGACGATCCGTTATTGGGCTCGCCCGACGGAGACGAGACCATCACTCACGGCGAGGCGATCTCGGCAGCCACGGCGATCGCCGAGCAGTACGGGATCGGTTCGGCGCGTCGGGTCGTCCTCCGGTCCTCGCTCGCGCACCCGGGTGCGGTCGTGGCCGGCGTGCTCGCGCCGCTGTGTGGCGGCGGCGTCACCGTGTTGTCGTCGGCCGAGGCCGAGGGCGTTGCCGCCGAGGCCGACCTGGTGGTCGGCGACGCCGATGGCCAGAACGCGAACGATGCGAGCGCGGTCGCCGTCGACCCAACCGTGATCGACCCCGACGACGTGCCCACTTGAGGCTCATCTCGATCCGTGGCCCTCCCGATTTCGACCCGTCTTCGCGCGGTAGTGCCGATTCTCGGGGGCGCTCACTGCAGCTCGCGGATCCGTGCGATCGCCTCGGGATTCTCGATCGACGAGAGGTCGCCCGGGTCCTCCCCGCGATGGGCTGCCGCGATCGCGCGGCGAACGACCTTCCCCGACTGCGTCTCGGGGAATTCGGGCACGAACCGGATCGCGCGCGGTCGGAAGGGCTTGCCGTGCTGCTGGCCGATCAGCGCCTGCAGCTCGGACCGGAGATCGTCGGTCGGTTCCGCGTCGGGATCGAGGATGACGTAGCAGACGACCGCGGTCCCCGTCGTCTCGTCGGGAACGCCGATCGCGGCCGCCTGTGTCACCGCGGGATGCTCGACCAGGACGGCCTCGATCTCGGCGGGACCGACCTTCCGTCCCGCGACGTTCAACGCGTCATCGGCGCGACCGTGGAGGAACCAGAACCCGTCCTCGTCGACCTGCGCGAAATCGCCGTGGTTCCACAGGTCCTCCCATCGCGACCAATACTCCGCGAGGTATCGCTCGTCGCCCGACCAGAGGCTCTTCGTCATCGAGGGACAGGAATCGCGTGCAACCAGATAGCCCCGCTCATCGGCCTCCCGAACGGACTCGCCGGCCTCGTCGACGACGTCCACGCACATCCCGAGCCCGGGTCCGCCAAGCGTGCACGGTTTCAGCGGCTGGTCGGGCATCGGCATCAGGAAACAGCCGCAGATCTCGGTCCCGCCGGAGATGTTGATGATCGGACACTCGCCGTTCCCCACCGTCTGGTGAAACCAGCGCCAGGATTCCGGATCCCACGGTTCTCCCGTCGATCCGAGCAGCCGCAAGCTCGAGAGGTCGTGCCGGTCGACCCAGTCGTCGCCGTGTTTTCGCAACGCCCGGATCGCCGTCGGGGAGACGCCGAACGTCGTCACGCCGTGCGTCTCGATCAGCTCCCAGAATCGGTCGGGATCCGGGTGGTCCGGGGCGCCCTCATAGAGGACGACCGTGCCGCCGAAGGTATGGTTGCCGATCAGCATCCACGGTCCCATCATCCAGCCGATATCGGAGACCCAGAAGAACCGATCGCTCGGCTGGTGGTCGAAGCCGAAGTGGATCTCCTTGCTGCACTGGAGGAGGACGCCGGCGTGGGTGTGGACGATCCCCTTCGGCTCGCCGGTGGTTCCGGAGGAGTACAACAGCAGCGACTCGTGATCGGCGGGGACCGAGTCGGACCCATAGCCGACCGGCTGTGTGTCGATCGCCGCGCTCCAGGTTTCGTCGCGTCCGTCGGTCCAGGGGACCGTGTCCGCCGTTTCCGTCGGCGTCGTCTCCGCATCCGGCGTCCGTCCGAGTCGGTCGTACACCACGACGTGTTCGACGTGCCCGGCCGCCTCGATCGCCGCGTCGGCGGTCCCCTTGAGCGCCACCGGCGATCCGCGGCGGTGGAAGCCGTCGGCGGTGAACAGGACCGACGGTTCGGCGTCGGCGATCCGCGTCGCGGTGGCCTCGGTTCCGAAGCCGGAGAAGATCGGGACGGCGATCGCGCCGACCTTGAAACAGCCGTAGAGGATCGGGACGACTTCGGGGACCATCGGCATATACAGCCCGACCGTGTCGCCGGGGTCCGTCCCGACGGACTTCAGGTAGGCGGCGACCCGATCGCTTGCGCGGGCGAGTTCGCGAAAGGTCAGCTCGCGGACGTCGCCGGGTTCGCCCTCCCAGACGACCGCGACGCGGTTTCGGTTCGGCGACCCCGGCGCGGCGTGGCGGTCGCAGACGTTGTGCGCGACGTTCAGCTCCCCGCCGACGTACCACTCGGAGAACTGTGGGCCGTCGGCGTCGTCGCGAACCGCGTC
The DNA here is from genome assembly GCF_002355635.1 of Halopenitus persicus. GTDB lineage: Archaea > Halobacteriota > Halobacteria > Halobacteriales > Haloferacaceae > Halopenitus > Halopenitus persicus_A. Next base: position 2,400,584 of record NZ_AP017558.1, read on the forward strand.
GTAGGGTTCGTCGAACTCGATGCCGAGGTAGTCCACGATCTCGTCCCAGAACCACTCCACGCCCGACTCGGCGACCCCGTCGATCCCGTAGCAGGTACGGTCGATCAGCTCGTCGTAGTCGTCGATCCCGTACTCGCGCATAAACGCCCGGACGTTCGTTTTCGCGGCGGTTTCCGGGTCCGGACGGTGGGCTATCTCCGTGTACTCCTCGAGGGGATCCATCCCGTGGGTCTTGTGATCGATCCGGTAAGTAGTTTCGTACGATCGCCTGGAAAGGGGCGTGACCGTTGGGACCGAGAGCGGATGACGGGTGAGTGCGAGAGTGGATGACGGGTGAGTGCGAGAGTGGATGACGGGTGAGTGCGAGAGTGGATGACGGGTGAGTGCGAGAGTGGATGACGGGTGAGTGCGAGAGTGGATGACGGGTGAGTGCGAGAGTGGATGACGGGTGAGTGCGGGGAACGGTTTTCACCGTGGGGGTTCTTAGCGGCGTATATGTACGTCCGTGATGCGAAAAACCGGGACGAAGCGTGGTTGCTCGACCACATCGAGGCGATGGGTCTCGACGATATGGCGTTTCGCTCGCGGGATTACGTCATCGCGGTCGACGAGGAATCGAACGAGCGCGTCGGGTTCGGCCGGCTTCGGATCCACAAGGACGACCCCGAGCTATGCGAGCTCACGGGCATCGGCGTCCTCGAGCCCTGGCGGGGACAGGGCGTCGGCGCACACGTCATCGAGCGGCTCGTCGAGACCGCGGACGCGGAGGGTTTCGAGGCCGTCTATACCCTGACCGACCAGCCCGGCTACCTCGAGCGGTTCGGCTTCGAGCCCGTGGCGGACGAGGACCTGCCCGACCGGCTTCGCGAGCGACTCTCGGAGAAGCGCTCGGTCGTCGACGAGTCGGTGGTCGGCCTCCGGATCGACGTCGGCGCCTTCGACCTCCCGACGGGGTCCCGGGAGGCCTTCAAGAACGCCGCGGCCGACGGGGAGACGGACGGGGACCACGAGGAGTCGCCCGAGGACTTCGGCATCGACCCCGACACGGCGACGTATAAGTACGACACCGGGAACTGACCCGTCTTCATCCGCTGACGGGTGGGACGACCGCGAGCCTAGAACGGGTACTCCCGCGGCTCGTGTTGCAGCGAGATCCACTTCGTCTCGGTGACCTCCCGGAGGAACTCGTCGGCGTTGTAGCCGCCCATTCCGGAGGCCTTGGTGCCGCTGAAGGGAACGTGGGCCTCGTCGTTGATGGGCTGGTCGCCGACGTGGACCATTCCGGTCTCGAGGCGGTCCGCGATCGCCTTTCCGGCGGCGACGTCGCTGGCGTGAACCGACCCCGAGAGGCCGTACTCCGTGTCGTTGGCGAGCGCGACCGCCTCGTCGACGTCCGAGAACGAGATCACGGGCGCGATCGGGCCGAAGTGCTCGAAGCAGGCGGCCGACATGTCGTTCGTGACCTCCGAGAGCACCGTCGGCGCGACCACGAGAGAGTCGTCGACCCCCTCGATCGACACCGTCTCGCCGCCGGTCTCAAGCGTCGCGCCCGCCGCGACCGTCTCCTCGACGTATTCGAGCATCTGGTCGCGCTGTGACTCGTCGATGATCGGTCCGACGATCGTCCCGGGGTCGTGTGCGGAGCCGGCCGGGATCGACTCGGCGCGCTCGACCAGTCGGTCGACGTACTCGTCGTGGACGGACTCGTGGACGAGATGGCGGTTGATCGAGATGCACACCTGTCCCTGGTGGACGAACGAGCCGAAGACGGCGGCGTCGATCGCTCGATCGAGGTCCGCCTCGGCGGTGACGATGTGGGCGTTGTTGCCGCCGAGCTCCATCGCCGGCGTCGCGAGGTTCTCCGCGGCCTGGGCCGCCACCTGCCGCCCGACCGGCGTCGAACCCGTGAAGGCGACCACGTCGCTGACGGGGTGGCTCGCCACGCGGTCGCCGATCTCCGAGCCGCGGCCGGTGACCACGTTGAGGACGCCGTCCGGCAGGTCGGCTTCGGCGAGCAGCTTCGCGAACAGCAGCCCGCCCACGATCGGCGTGTTCGTCGAGGGTTTGAGCACGACCGTGTTGCCGGCCGCGATCGCGGGCGCGACCGCCCGCATCGAGAGGTTCAGCGGGAAGTTCCACGGCGAGATGACGGTGACCGTGCCGGCCGGGATCCGCTCCACGACGTTCTCCTTTCCGGGGACGTTCGAGGCGGCGTGTTCTCCCTTCATCCGGCGTGGCAGGGTCGCGGCCTCCGCGGCCTGGTCGGTCGCGAGCTGGACCGACGTCTCACCCATCGCCCGCGACCCGCCGGCCTCGCGGGACAGGAGGTCCACGATCGACTCGTGCTGATCCTCCAGCGCATCGAGCAGGGACTGCATCGCCTCCTCCCGGCGTGCCGGCGGGGCGGCGGCCCACTCCTCCTGGGCCGCGGCGGCGGCCTCGTAGGCGGCGTCGACGTCCGCCTCCGTCCCGCGCGGGACGTGCGCGACGGTCTCGCGCGTCGAGGGGTCCTCGACCGCGATCGTCTCCCCGCCGTCGGCCTCGGTCCACTCCCCGTCGATGTACAGTGCGCTCCAGTCGTCGGCGATACCGAGTTGTGTCATGCGATACTGATATTCGGTAGCCATCCGTATAGATGATCGTATCGGGGCGATCCGCTCGTCCGGACGTCGGTCACGTCGACGGATCGCGGAGAACCGACCAGTGCTGCGCTGGCTCCGTGGTTCCGTCCGGCGATCTCGTCGCCGGAACCGTCCACCGAGGCGGACCGTAATCGGTTTACTGCGGCCTGTAGAATGGCGGGTGTATGACAGTCACCATCGTCGGCTCCCAGCTGGGAGACGAGGGCAAGGGCGCTCTCGTCGACCGGTGGGGAGGGGACGCGGACGTGATCGTCCGTTATCAGGGCGGCGACAACGCCGGCCACACCGTCGTCGAGGGCGGCGACGAGTACAAACTCTCGCTGGTTCCAAGCGGCGCCGTCAGGGACAAGGTCGGCGTCCTCGGGAACGGCTGCGTCGTGAACCCGCGTACGCTCTTCGAGGAGATCGACGGCCTGCGCGAGCGGGGGCTCGACCCCGACGTCCGGGTCGCCAAGCGCGCCCACGCCATCCTGCCGTACCACCGCGTGCTCGACGGCATCGAGGAGGAGGTCAAATCCGACTCCGACCTCGACGCCGGCACGACCGGCCGGGGGATCGGCCCGACCTACGAGGACAAGGCCGGTCGACGAGGGATCCGGATCGGCGACCTGCTCGACCGGGCGGTCCTCCGTGACCGCCTCGAGTACGTCGTCCCGCAAAAGCGGGCGCTCGCCGAGGAGGTCTACGGCCTCGACGTCGGCGCCAGCGACCACGCCGACGCCTTCGACGTCGACGCCCTCCTCGAGGAGTACGCCGACTACGGCGACCGGATCGCCGCCGACGGAATGGCGGTCAACTGCTCGCAGTTCCTCCACGAGGCCCGGCAGGCCGGCGACCGCATCATGTTCGAGGGCGCCCAGGGGACCTCGATCGACATCGACCACGGCATCTACCCGTACGTCACCTCCTCGAATCCCACCGCCGGCGGCGCGGCGGTCGGCAGCGGCGTCGGCCCGACCGTCGTCGGGCAGGGCGAGGTCGTCGGCATCGTCAAGGCCTACCTCTCACGGGTCGGGACCGGGCCGCTTCCGACCGAGCTCGACGGTACCGACCGGGAGGAGGAGCTGGCCGACCACATCCGCGAGCGTGGCGGCGAGTTCGGGACCGTCACCGGCCGACCGCGCCGCATCGGGTGGCTCGATCTGCCGATGCTTCGTCACGCCGCGCGCGTCTCCGGCTTCACCGGGATCGCGGTCAACCACGTGGACGTCCTCTCGGGGCTCGACGAGCTGAAGGTGTGCGACGCCTACGAGCTCGACGGCGACCGCATCGAGTCGATGCCCGCGACCACCGAGGAGTGGGGCCGGTGTGAGCCGGTCTTCCGCGAGTTCGACCCCTGGCCGGACGTCGACTGGTCGGCCGTCGCCGACGAGAGCGCCCACGCCGGCCTCGATGCCCTGCCGGAGGAGACGCAGGCGTATCTCGAGTACCTGAGCGATGCCGTCGAGGCGCCCGTCTACGCGGTCGGCGTCGGTCCCGGCCGTGAGGAGACGATCGAGCTCGTCAACCCCTTCGAGAACGCCTGAGGTCGGATGCACGGCAACGACCGGTCGATCCTCGCGATCGCGATGACCGGTCACGGGATGGTTCACGCCTTCGAGATGTCCATCCCGGTCTTTCTCACCTACTGGATGGCCGCCTTCGAGGTCGGCACGGGGACGATGGGCACCGTCGTCGCCGTCGGCTACGCCCTGTTCGGCATCGGCGCGCTCCCGGGCGGGATCGCGGCCGACGTCTACGGCTCGAAGCGACTCGTGATGGCGTGCCTGCTCGGGATGGGGCTCGCCTTCCTCCTGTTGGGGTTCGGCGGGATCGTCGGCCTGACGGCCGCGTTACTGCTGTGGGGCGCCGCCGCGAGTCTGTATCACCCCTCGGGGCTCCGCCTCATCAGTACCGGCATCGAGGAGCGGGGGTCCGCGTTCGCCGTCCACGGGATGGCGGGCAACCTCGGGATCACTCTCGGTCCGCTCGTCGCCGTCCTCCTGTTGCTGGTCCTCCCGTGGCGTGCGGTCGCGGCGGCGTTCGCGATCCCCGCGATCCTCGCCGCGATCGCGGTGGCGTTCGTCGACGTCGACGAGACCGCGGCGGTCGCGGGAACCGACGGCGCGGAGGCTGATGGGGGCGAACCCGCGGGCTCGGACTCCAGCGCCCCCGGGTCCGCCGGCTCCGAATCCGAAGATCCCGGGTCCGGCGATCCGGAATCCGCCGCTCCCGGAACCGGAGACCCACCCTCGATTCGCGAGATCATCGCGGACACCCGACTGCTGTTCGCGGGCGCCTTCGTGCTCGTCTTCGCGATCGTGATCCTGCAGGGGTTCTTCTACCGCGGGATCCTCACCTTCCTGCCGGAGGTGCTGTCCGACTCGCCGGTCCTCGAACCGGTCGTTCTCCTCGACCGCGAGGTCGCCCCCGCCAGATACGTCTACGTCGCGCTGCTGTGCGTCGGGATGGGCGGCCAGTACCTCGGCGGCACGCTCAGCGACCGGTACCCGCCCGAACGGGTGGCGATCGGCGCGTTCCTGCTGCTTGCCGTCCTCAGCCTCGCGTTCGTTCCGGCCGCGACCGTCGGCGTCGCGGCGCTGGTCGGCGTCAGTCTCCTGATCGGGTTCGTCCTGTTCGGCGAACAGCCGCTAATGCAGGCCGTCGTCGCCGAGTACACCGGGTCCGGTGACAGGGGGCTGGCGTACGGCTATATGTACCTCGGAACCTTCGGCGTCGGGTCGATCGGCGCGGCCGTCAGCGGGGCCGTGCTCGCCTACACCACGCAGCAGGCGCTGTTCGTCGTGTTGGCGCTGGTACCGACCGCCGCGGCGATCGCATCGGCCGTTCTCTACCGGCGCGGTCGCGGTTGACGCCCGGGGCTCGGACTCCGATCCGACCCGGGACCCGCACACTTTTGACGGCGCCTCGCCTACCGCCGACCATGAAGGAGTCGCTTCTCGACATCATCTGCTGTCCGCTGGACAAACACGACCTCGAACTCGAGGTCGAGGACCGCGAGGACGGGGAGATCCTCGAGGGCACGCTCACCTGCACCGACTGCGGGGAGACGTACCCGATCGAGGACGGCATCCCGAACCTCCTCCCGCCGGATATGCGCGAGGAAGCCCCCGCCTGAGGCCTCACGCCGTTCATACCGGGGCTCCGGTGACTGACCATCCCTGTCCCCGTTCGCGCAGCGATCGTCGTAACTCCCCGTGATCGTCGTGAACCTTTTTCTACCGCGCACGCGAGGTAGCAGACGTGCAGACGATCCCGATCGAGGTGAACGGCGACGGCGTGCACTCGATCGCGGCTCCCGACCGGATCACGGTCGAGGGGTCCTTCGAGATCGCGATCGACAATCAGGGGCAGGCCGCCCACGTTCACCTCAACGTCGACGACGACCTCGGCCGGGTCGCCCGCCTCGGGGAGACGAACCACTTCCTCGAGGCGGACGCGCGTCGCGTCGTTCACGTCGACGTGCGACCGGATCGCCCGGGTCAGTCCGTCCGCGGCAAGCTCAAGGCGGTCGTGGGCCACGGGTCCGGGGCCGCATACCTCACCGTCGTCGTGGAGCCGGCACCGGAACCACGGGCGGAGTCGGTCACCGTCGACGACTCCTTGGCCGATCCGCCCGAGCGGGATCCTGAGCCCACGACCCCCGAACGGGTCGTCGCGGCGATCGACGCGGCGTTCGGCGACGGGCTCGGCCCCGCCCTCGCGGTCGCCGCCGTCGCGGTGGTCGTCGCGCTCGGGGTCGGCGCGGCGCTGAACACGCCGGCCGTCTTCCTCGCCGCCGGGGCCGTCGTCGCCGCGGTCGTCTTCGCGCTGGCGTTCGGTCTTCGGTGATCCGGCGCGTCGGGGTGGCTCTCGTCGAGAACGCTCCGCAGCACTCGGGTGCGGCCTACTCGACGGTCGTCCCCTCGTCGGGGTCGGTCGGGATCCCACAGAGGTTCCCGTCATCGTCGAACCGCTTGGCCCTGAGGAACCGGGTCCGATATCTGTTGGCGCCCTCGTAGACGTCGGCTTCACGGATCTCCCCGACCCGGCCGTCGGCGACCGCGTCGATGATCGCCTCGACCTGCTCCTTCTCGCTGGGCGTGAGGTCGAACTCGTAGGTCCGCTCGGCCTCCGACTCGAGTTTCGTCCACTGCCGCGCGGCCGAGACGACGAGCGAGCAGGGCTCCCGACAGGGGAAGACGCCGTCGCCGCCGTCGACCGACAGGGGGGTGTCGGCGTCGTACTCCCACTCCCGACGCTTGAGACACTGCGAGTCCGCACAGCAGGTCTCCGCGACCCACTCGACGTGCTCGTGCCCCTCGCCGCGGTCCCACGTCTCGATCACGCCGTAGATGCCCGTCTGCCGCGCCATCGTCTCGTGCCAGTGGGAGACGTCGAGCGCGCCGCGCCGCTCCCGGTCCCAGTTCGCGACGGTCGCGGGATAGAACGTCTCGACCGTCTCGTAACACCCGCGGGCGTCGAGTTCCGGAAAGACCCAACCGGTCGGAAGCGTCGGCGCGGTCTTGAGCGGTCGGTACCGACCGTCAGCATCGTGTTTGGCGATCGACCGCGCCGTACGGGGATCCTCGTGTGACTCGAGGTGGTCGCGGTCGATCCCCGTCGCGTCGGCGTGTCGGATCTCGTATCGGCGCGTGCCGTCGTCCGCGAGCGTGACGGTGATCCGGAGCTCGCCCCACTCCCGAGTCACGCCGGTCGCCAACGACGCGTACCGGTCGCGGATCGGTTCGCGTGGCTCTCGAGCGTCTCCGTCTTCGGGGTGGCCGTCCAGCCGATCGTCCGGTCGGTCCGGTCGGTTCGGCCGGTCCAACCGGTCCAGCCGCTCGGTCGCCCCCTCCAGCCAGCGGAGGAAGGCGCCGCGCGGTCCCTCGTCGTCGACGACGTGCTCGAAAACGTACCAGTCGGAGACGACGACCGCGTGCTCGCGCGCAGCCTCCGCGAGCGTTTCCCTGGAGAGTCCCGTCCGCCGCCCCTCGGACGTCTCGAATATGTAGGTGTCGGCGTCGTCGTCGGACGCGATTCGGAATCCGTCCACCGCGAGGGTCGGCGAGCGTTCGTCGTCGTTCGGTGCTCGCGCCAGCGCGTCGATCGCGGCCGTCGGGAGATCGATCGACGGGACGTCCTCGCCCCCGCCCGAAGCGTCGGTCGGTGTCGCGCCGTCAGCGTGTGTGTTCGCCGTCATGGACGCCCCGCGGCGACGCGAGTCTCCCGACGAACCGTCTCGACCGCCTCGTCGACGTCGGCACCGGCGTCGGCGGCGCGCTCGAGCACGACGTCGGCCAGCAGCGGCTCGGTCCCGACGGCGCCGGCGTACCAGATCCGGTGGCCGTCGACGGTCGTCGGCACGTCGTAGCCGGTTCGGTAGTCGTCGGTGAGTCCCATGTCCTCCGGGATGTCCTCCTGGGTGTGGAAGCCGTCCGCGATGAACAGCGGCACCACGACCACGTCCGTCGCCGTAAAGTGGTCGGTCACGTCGTCGACCTCGGGCTCCTCGTCCATGTACAGGGCCTTGACCTCGTCGAACCGGCCAGTCTCACGGATCCGGTCGGCGTGGTACTCGATCGCCTTCGCCGAGTTCTCGTTGCGCTCGGTGCCGTGGCCGACCACTGCGAGCCCGAATCCCTCGCCGACGTCGGGATCGCCGGTCACCGTCTCCGCCCGTCGGACGACCACGTCCGTCATCGCCTCGTGGGTCCCGACCGGGCCGCAGTAGTGGACGGTCTGGCCCGTGTCCGTCGCGGTCAGCGTCGCCTGGTCCGCCGAGAGCCCGTCCGACTCCCACCGGTCGACGTCCCACCCCTCCAACCGGAGCTCGCGCGGGATCACCTGCTCGGTGAAGTACCCCTCGGAGACGAACAGCGGGACCACGTACACCTCGTCGCTCTCGACCGTCCGGAGGACCTCCCTGAGGTGTGGTTCCTCCTTCCAGAACCCGGTGTGGACCGCCTCGAAGGCGCCCGCCTCGCGGATCGTGTCCGCGTGGTCGTACGTCGGCGCGCTCGAGTCCGGATTGAGGTGTGACCCGTGGGCCACGATGACCAGCGACTGCATATCGGATCCAGGGACGCGCCGGCCTTAGGGACTTCGGAGCCGGCGTCGACGGGACCGAGATCGTCGGCGTCCGGTACCGCTGCCGATCCCCGTCCCGCGACGCGTGCTCGCCCGGTCCGGGTCGGCGGTTTCAAGACGTTTCCCGCGGTAGCCGCGGGTATGTCGCTTGCAGCCGACGCCCGGGCGGCGGTTCGCGCCCACCCGTTCCTCCACGACGCGCTCCGGGCGGGCGTTCTCAATCACGCCGCGGCCGCGGAGTGGCTCCTCGCGCACGCGGCCGACCTCGAGGGGGATCCCGACGCCCTCGCCACCGCGATCCGGCGCTTCGGGGCGGATCTCGAGGCGGTCGACCGGTCCGCCGTCCGCGCCAGCGTGTCGATGCGGAGCGGCGTGGCGATCGTCGATCGCGACCGTGCTGCCGACGGAGATCCTCACCCCCTCGCGACCGTCGGCGAGGTCGCGGTCGTTCCGGAGGGCGACCTGACCGCGGTGCTGGCCACCGGCGCGGTCGGTCCCGACGTTCTGGGCCACGCCCTCGGCCGGCTTCGGATCACCGACGTCGACGTCCTCGCGTGTGCGGCCGGCGGTGAGGTCTGTCTCCTCGTCGTCGACCGCCTGGCGGGGGCGGACGCGGTTCGCGTCATCGAGGACGCGCTGACTGCCGTTCCCGGCCGGGAGTCCGACTGATCTCTCCTGCCGCCCTCCCTTCGACCCCTTTCGACCTCCTGCCGCCCTCCCTTCGACTTCCTTCCGACCGTCCACTGACCGGATTCCCCGTCATCGATTCATCCCGATCGATCACTGCACACGCGATCGATCCGAACGGTTAAGGCGTCGCGTGAGGTACGTTCACATCCGTTGGCAGTTCCTGCGTCGTGGACAGCAACTTTTAAACCCCGGGATGACAAGTTAACATATGCCATGATAGACCGACTGGAGAAGGAAGTCGATATGTTGGAACGGCACTTGCAGGTGCTGAAGATGGTGATCGAGAACGAACCCATCGGGATCGTCAAGATGTCGAACGAGACCGGCTACCCCCATCACAAGGTACGCTACTCGCTCCGCGTGCTCGAGGAGGAGAACCTCATCGAGCCGTCCAGCCAGGGCGCGATAACCACCGAGCGCACCCAGGAGTTCGTCGACGAGCTCGACGACAAGCTCGACCAGACCGTCGACAAGCTCGGCGAGATGCGGATCGACTCCGCCACGGAAGTCGAGAACTGATCCGACCGGGTCCGGACCGATCGCTTGCTGCTTCTCGCGGCTGCTTCTCGAGTCGTGTGACCGGACGCCGGGAACGACCGGTGACGAGTTCCCGTGACAGCACCGACCCGCGGACGGCGAGCTAGAGTTCCGGAACCGTCAGATGGAACCCGCGGTCGCGCGCCTCGGCCAGACAGAGATGGAAGCCTCGTTTCCGCGATATCTTGACGAAGCTCCGCTTCTTCGACCGGTTCAGCAGGCCGCCGCCCGTCGCGTCGGCGGCCTCCTCCAGGGCGCCGGGCTCGAAGAAGCTCGAGGTGACCGCGACCCCCGCCGTGAAGGCGTCGTTGCCCTCCGCGAGGCGCGATCCCGTCTCCACCAGTCCCTCGAGGGTTCCCTCGGGGGTTGGGTCGCGGCTATCGTTGAGGTCCGCGACGACGAGCGGGTTGCCCATCCGGTCGCGCAACACGAGGTCGAAGGCCTGCTGCTCGCGATGCTCCTCGCCCTCCGACTCGTAGACCAGCGAGACCGAGCCGCCGATCTCGGCCCGGTCGATCCGCGGAATGGCGTCGTAGAGGTCCTGGAGCCCGCTGACGTTCCCCGTCTCGCGGATCTCGAAGAGCAGCTCGGTGACGACCCACTTCGTGAACCCGAACTCCATCGTCTCGACGAGGAACTCCCGATACGGCTGGCCCTCGACCACCGCTCGCTCGTCCTCGAAGCTCGTGTGGTGTTCGATCCGGAGGTTGTTCACCAGCTCGTCGCGTTCGACCGAGCCGTCGTGGGCCTTCTCGAGCGTCGCGCCGCCCTTCGACCCGTACCGGACGAACAGGTTCGTCCCGGCCAGCGCGTCCGCCGGCGAGAGCACGCGGTCGCCCTCGGGCAACTGCGCGCGGGCCTCCTCGAGGTCGCCGCGCACCCGGTCGAGCTCCGATTCGAGCTCGACGACGCGCTCCTCGAGCCGATCGGCCTTGGATCGGAGCTCATCGCGCTCGGCGACGAGCTCCTCCCGTTCCTCCCCGAGACGGTCGCGCTCCTCCTCGAGGCGATCGCGCTCCTCCTCGAGATGATCACGTTCCTCGGTCGCCTCGGCCAGTGCGCCCTCCAGCCGGTCGATCTCCTCCCGCAGATCGGGCCGTTCCGAGCCGGTGCGGGCGGGTTTCGCGTTCGCGTTCGTCGATCCCCGCCGATCCGGCGCCGATCTCGACCGGGCTCCCGCCGCGGACGCCGACCGTCGCGTCGTCGCCGACTGCCGCGACTCGCTCGACCGGTCGGCCGGTTGCGGATTCCGCGCGCCCGCGCCGGATCCGGATCCGCCGGCCTCCGTCGTCGTGCCCGAGTTTCGGCCGTCTTCGTCGGCCGCGGACCGTCGGTCCGCCCGCGTCTCGTCCGGATCGATCGACGGGATGGATTTCGTTTCCCGCCACTCGGCCTCCTGGGAGAAGACGCTTCCTGACTCGGAAGCATCGTTCCCGTCGGGCTTTGCGTCGCCCTCCGGGGGAGCCGCCTCCCGCTGCGTCTCCGCGTCGCGATGACGGTTCGGTCGCGGCCCGGTTGCGGACTCCGTGGTCGTCGCGTCACGGCGTTGGCTCCGACTGCTCGTGCGTTCGTTCGCGGTCTCGGCGTCCGTCGTGGCGGCGGCATCGGATCGTCTCGTTTCGGCGTCGTCGCCTCCCGTTGCGTGATCGTCGGATTCCGCTGCGTCGGCGCCGGTTCGAGCGCCGCCGGATTCGGTGTGCGTTTCCGACCCATCGGGTTCCGATTCGCCGCTTCGCTCCGCGCGGTCCGGCTTCGCGTCGTCGGGCACCGTGCCGTCGGACCCTCCGCCGTCGTTCCGCTCCGCGTCGTCGATGACGGTCCCGGCGTCGGTCGTATCCGTTCGTTCGGCATCCACCCGTTCGGTCTCCGCCCCGGTCGTGTGGTTCTCGGTCGTCGGGTCGCCGTCCGCCGCGCCGGAGCTCGCGGCCGGACCGGTTCCGACCGTGGACCTCACGTCATCGTCGGGCCCCGTGGCGGCGTCGGGATCGGTGCCAGCGTTGGGATCGGTATCGGTGTCGGGACCTGTGCCGGCGGCGGAACCCGTTGCGGGACCTGGGTCCGTGCCGTCGTTCGGCCCCCCGTCATCGACGGCGGCTGCGTCGGCTGTCCCGGTCGACCGCTCGGCATCGGAGGACTGCTCGGCATCGGAGGACTGCTCGGCATCGGAGGACTGCTCGGCATCGGTCGACGACTCGGGGTCGTCAGCGAACGATCCCTGGCCGCCGACGATCGATCCGGTCGTGTCGGCGGGTTCCGGAACGTCCCGTACCTCCAGGTCGACCTCGTAGACGGTGTAGATGCCGACCTCGTCGTCGGCCAGATCGAACGCCTCGGTGCCGGTCTTCAGCTGTTCGGCGTTGCCGATGAACGCGGCCGGGAACGACTCGCCGCCGTAATACACGACGTAGTAGTCGCCCGAGAGGACGTTCTCCGAGAGCTCGATGTAGCCGGTGAAGTTGGACTGCGAGAGCGTGCGGTCGGCCTCCGAGATCGGCGTGTCGTTCGTGTAGTACTGCGCCTTCTTCTCCCCGCCGCGCGTCTGCATCGCGAACAGCAGCGGCAGCGACTCGTCGGGCGCCCGGTAAGCCGTTCCTGAGGCGTCCTCGAACGCCGACAGGGATCCGCCGGTGACGCCGACGACGCGGCCGTTCGACAGATAGGCTCGGACGGCCCCGTCGGTCACCACGCCCGAGAAGTCGCGATCGGCGAGCCGGCGCACCCCGGCGATCCCGTCGGAGACGGTCTCCGCCTCCCACTCGGTCACGACGTCTGTGCGATCGCCATCCATTTGCGTTATCTCGCCGGAGGCGACGCAAATACTTTCCGGAGCGAATGCCGGGCGTCAGACGCCGCGTCACCTCGTCTCGACCCGGACGGGGTCTCACCGACCGCCCCCGATCAGCGCGTTTCCGAGACGGTCTCGATCGCCTCGCAGCCGAGGTCGATCACGTCCGCGTCCAGGTCGCTCGTTCGCAGGTCGGCGGGCGTGTACCACTCCCAGCCGTCTGCGTCCACCTCGTCCGTGCCGACGGGGTCGATCTCGCGGGAGGGGACGCGCGCGAAATAGAGGTGGTCGACGTGCTGATGGCCGACCCGGCCCGACTCGTCGACGTTGATGTCGTACAACAACAGGTGTGCCGGTCGCGGAAGGCTCCGGCCGTTCGGTCCCTCGATCCCGGCTCGGTCGGCAACGAGTTCCGACTCGAGCCCCGTTTCCTCGTACACCTCGCGGACCGCGGCCTCGTGGGGGAGCTCGTCGCGGTCGATGTGTCCGCCCGGCGGAACGCGAACGCCGAGTCGCTCGTGTTGGTGGAGTGCGGTGGCCCCGTCGTTGACGACGTAGGCGGTCGCGGTGAAGTGACGCGTGGTCTCCATACCCCTCCGTGTGCGTCGAGCCTAAGAGGAATGTCGGTTCGGGAGGAGGGGGAGGAGGTGCTGATCCGGACGTGTCCGCCCCGCTACGGCGTCGCGACGTCCTCCTCGGCGTCGAGGAGCTCGTGGTACCGGTTCCGGATCGTGACCTCGGAGATGTTCGCGACCTCGCTCACCTCGTTTTGCGTGACCTTCTCGTTGGTGAGCAAGGAGGCGGCGTAGACGGCGGCCGCGGCGAGTCCGACCGGCGACTTCCCGGAGTGGACGCCCTGGTCCTTGGCCGTATCCAACAGCTGTCGGGCGCGCATCTCCGCCTCGTCCGAGAGGCCGAGATCGGAGGCGAACCGCGGCACGTAGCTCTCCGGATCGGCCGGCTGGATCTCCAGCTTGAGCTCGCGCACGACGTATCGGTACGTGCGGGCGATCTCGTCCTTCTCGACGCGGGAGACGGCCGTGATCTCGTCGAGGGATCGCGGCGTTCCGGCCTGACGAGCGGCGGCGTACAGCGAGGCGGTCGCGACCCCCTCGATGGAGCGGCCGGGGAGGAGGTCCTCGTCGAGCGCGCGCCGGTAGATGACGGAGGCGGTCTCGCGGACGTTCTCGGGGAGGCCGAGCGCGGAGGCCATCCGGTCGATCTCGCCGAGCGCCTGCTTGAGGTTTCGCTCCTTGGAGTCGCGCGTCCGGAAGCGCTCGTTCCACGTCCGGAGCCGCTGCATCTTCTCGCGTTGCCGGCTCGAGAGCGACCGGCCGTAGGCGTCCTTGTCCTGCCAGCCGATGTTCGTCGAGAGCCCCTTGTCGTGCATCATCTCCGTGGTCGGGGCGCCCACGCGGGACTTCTCGTCCTTCTCGCGGGAGTCGAACGCGCGCCACTCCGGCCCGCGGTCGATCTCGTCTTCCTCCACGACGAGCCCGCAGTCCGCACAGACCGTCTCGCCGTGTTCGGTGTCCGTCGTGAGGGTGCCTCCGCACTCCGGACAGCGAAGCGTCTCGTCGTCGGTCGACTCGATCTCCTCGTTCTCGCGTTCGTCGGTGTGTGTGATGCTGTGTTCGCTCATTGGATGGGGTCGGGACCGCGCGCCGATCGGTCGGGTCCGAGAGATGCGTCTCGGCTCCGTCGTCCTCACCAAAAAATAGGGCTCGAGAGGGCATAAATGTATTTATATATTTCATATATTTATATAATGGAATATGTATTTAGAACGTCTCTAACGGTCGATCGTTCGATCACCGTGGTGGTGCGATCTTTTCGCCCCAATCGCTCCCGTCCGATATATAACAATTTCGCCGACGTGCCGTCGCGAACGGACCGCCGGGAAGCCAACCACTATAGGCCACCCCGTCGGACCGATCGGTATGACTCGGGAGCTGACGGCACTCGCGGAGACGCTCGCCGACGCCGGTCGCGACGGCTATCTGATCGACGCCGACTGGGAGGACCCGAACCAGCTGTACCTCTCCGGGTTCACCGGCCCGGACCCGTTTCTCACCGTCTACGCTGACGGCGGGACGCATCTGCTCGTGTCCGGCCTCGAGTACGCACGAGCGAAGCGGAGCTCGCGGGCCGACGTCGTTCGCCGCCACGCCGACTACGACTTCCAGTACGGCGGCCGCGAGGAGCGGCTCGACATGTACGCCGCCTTCCTCGGCGACGTCGGCGTCGAGTCCGTCCTGATGCCGGCTCGTGGGCCGCTCGAGACCGCGGACGGGCTTCGCGATCGCGGGATCGACGTCGCGATCGACCGCGAGGACGCCCTCACCGCGCTTCGCGCCGTCAAGACCGACGCCGAGGTCGATCGGATCCGGACGGCCCAGCGGGCGACCGAGGCCGCGATGGCGGCCGCCGAATCGCTGCTCGCCGCGGCCGGGGTCGACGACGGGACCCTCGTCCACGACGGCGAGCCCCTGACGAGCGAGCGCGTCAGGGAGGAGATCGAGGTGACGCTGCTGCGGCACGGCTGCGCGTCCGCGGAGACGATCGTGGCCGGCGGCGCGCAGGCGGCCGACCCCCACGACCGCGGGTCGGGCCCGCTCGCGGCGGGCGAGTCGATCGTCATCGACGTCTTTCCGCGGGACACCGAGACGAAGTACTTCGCGGACATGACGCGGACGTTCGCCGTCGGCGACCCCGGCGACACGCTTCGGGAGTGGTACGACCGCACGCTGGAGGCGCTGGAGGCGGCCGTCGACGCCGTCGAGCCCGGCGCGACCGGCGAGGACGTTCACGTCGCCGCCTGTGAGGTCTACGAGGACGCGGGCCACCCGACGCTCCGAAGCGACCCGGAGGCCGAGACCGGATTCGTCCACTCGACCGGGCACGGCGTCGGACTGGCCGTCCACGAACCCCCGCGGCTCTCGATGGGCGCCGGCGAGCTCGAGCCCGGGAACGTCGTGACGATCGAGCCCGGGCTGTACGACCCCGACGTTGGCGGCGTCCGGATCGAGGACCTCGTCGTCGTCACCGAGGACGGCTGTGAGACGCTCACCGACTATCCGAAACAGTTCGTGATCGACTGATGCGACGCGCCCGTCCCGCACGGCGAGACGCCCGTCCCGCACGGCGCCGACCGACGGTATGACGCGCCGATACGCCTACACGGTCCTCGGGCTGTGTACCCTCGCGTTCAGCGCGACGATGGTCGCCCGGCTGGCGATCAGTCCGGTCGTCCCGCTCGTGGCCGACGACTTCGGCGTCTCCTACGGCACCGTGGGGCTCGCGCTCTCGGGGATGTGGGCGGCGTACGCGCTCTCGCAGTTCCCCTCCGGGGTGCTCGGCGAGCGGTACGGCGAGCGTCGGATCATCCTCGTGGCGGTCGGCGCCACCGCGGTCGCGGCGCTGCTTTTGGCCCTCTCCCCGTCGGTGTGGGCGTTCGTGGCGTTCACGGTCCTGCTCGGCGCCGGCGCCGGGCTCCACTACTCGGTCGCGACGACGCTTCTCACCCGCGAGTTCGACGACATCGGTCGCGCGATCGGGATCCACGTCTCCGGCGGTCCCGCCGCCGGCCTGCTCGCGCCGCCGGCGGCCGCGCTCGTCGGAGCCCGGTACGGCTGGCGGGCGGCGATGCTGCTCGGCGTCCTCGTGGCCGTTCCGGTCTTTGCCCTGTTCGCGTGGCGGGTCCGGCCGACCGAACCGCTGCGGCCCGACCAGGCGCTCGCCGACCGGTTCGCGCTCGCGCCGCTTGTCGAGCTCGTTTCCCGGCCTCCGATCGCCTACACGACCGGGCTCGCGATGTTGGGCGCGTTCGCCTGGCAGGCGACCGCCTCGTTCCTGCCGACGTTCCTCACGGACGCGGCCGGACTGTCGACCGCCGCCGCGAGCCTCCTGTTCTCGCTGTACTTTCTGGTTCACGGCGGGCTCCAGCCGGTCCTCGGGGCGATCTCCGACCGGCTCGGCCGGGACGTCGTCGCGACGCTGACGATGGTGACCGGCGTCCTCGGCTACGGGGGGCTCGTCTACGCCGCCGTCGCGGGGCTGGGCCTGGTCGCCCTCGCGACCGCCACGGTCGGCGTCGGCGTCGCGATGTCGTGGGGCGCGCCGGTCCAGTCCCGCTTCATGGACCTCCTCGGCGACGCCGAGCGCGGTGCCGGCTTCGGGCTCGTTCGCACCGTCTATATGGTGCTCGGCGCCTCCGGGAGCGTCATCGTCGGGACCGTCTCCGACGTCGCGGGCTGGACCGTCGCGTTCGGGCTGTTGACCCTCGTGATGGCGATCGGGGCGAGCGCGCTGACGGCGAACCGGGTGCTGCGGCTCGGGCTGTGACGTCCGGCGTGGTCGTCGCGACGATGCGCCTGATCGCCGAAACGATTTAGGAACGAGCCCGCCTCTCCCGGGACGATATGCGCGTTCTCTCGGATGGCGACGTCGCGAGCGTCCTCGATCTCGAGGCGCTCCTCGAGGTCGTCGACGAGGCGTTTCGGAAACAGGGTCGCGGCGAGGTCGAACGACCCGACCGGCCACACTTCCCGGTCGGCACCGGGCTGACGGTCCCGACGCCGAAGGGATCCGATGGCGGCGAATCGGATGGGTCAGATAGCGGCGAATCGGATGGGTCAGATAGCGGCGAATCGGGCGGAAGCGATCTGGTCGAGGGCCCCTTCGGAACGGCGCTCGTGATGCCCGCGTACGTCCACGGCGCGGAGACCTACGCCACGAAGCTCGCCGCGGTTCACGAGGCCAACCCCGGTCGCGGGCTCGAGACGGTCAACGCCACGATCGCGCTCACGGACGCGGCGACCGGGCTGCCGGTCGCCTACCTCTCCGGATCCCGGATCACGAACGCCAGAACCGGCTGTATCGGGGGCGTTGCCGCCCGCGCGCTCGCGGCCGGCGGACCGGTCACACTCGGCGTGATCGGCGCCGGCCAGCAGGCACGCTGGCAGGTCAGGGCGATCGACGCCGCGACCGATCTCGAGCGCGTCCGCGTCCACTCCCCGAGCGACTCCCGGCTCGAGTGTGCGGCGACGCTCCGGTCGGAGGGGATCGACGCGACGGCCGTCGACTCGCCGCGTGCTGCGGTGGCGGGCGCGACCGTCGTGGTCACCGCGACCCCGGCGAGCGAGCCGGTCTTCGACGGCGCCGACCTCGATCCGGGAACGCTCGTGGTGGCGATCGGCGCCTACGACGAGTCGATGCGCGAGCTCGACGCCGAGACGATCCGGCGCGCGGACCGCCTCTTCGGGGACGTCCCGTCCGAGGCGGCCCACACGGGCGATATCCCGGACGACGTCACCGCCGCCGACCTCACCCCGCTTTCGGCCGCGCTCGAGGGGACGGCTGGGCGCGGATCGGACGCCGAGATCATCGTCGTCGAGTCGGTCGGCAGCGCGGTCCTCGACGCCGCCGCTGCCGAGCACTTACATACGGAAGCGCAACGACGCGACGTCGGACGTGACGTCGACGTGTGAGTTCAGTCGACGATCTCGACCTCGACCGCGTCGCGCTCCACCGCGAGCCGGAACGTCGGGACCGTGCGGTAGACCACCTCGACGACGTTCTTGCGCCGGAGGCTCTGCAGCGCCTTCCGAACGTCCTCCACGTCAGGATCGAGGTCGAACTCCTCCCGGAGCCCGTTGAGCACGCTGACGACCGACTCCGACCGCTCGTCCGGTCCGGCCACGACGGCGAAGACGCGCGCTTCGAGCTCCGGCACGCGGATGACGCTCGGGACGCCGTTCCCGTCAGGATCGTCGCCGCCCGCCTCGATGCCGGGTTCGACGTCGACGAGGTCGGCGGCTTCCGCGGTCGCTCGGATGAGGCTGTTGTCGTCCCGGAAGTAATAGTCCTTGAGATTGGACTCGAGGTAGCCGTGCACCTCGCTGCCGGAGTCCATCCCCCACGCCGCCTGGAGCTCGGCGTTCTTCGTCGGCTGCAGCCGGACCACGTCCGCGAGCCGGTCCAGCTCCTCATCGGTGAGACTCATACCGCCGGCTACCTCGTCCGCCAGTAAGGACGTTCCGAATCCCGGTTGTCGGGTTGGGGTCGGCGGGGATCGGACCGAAAACGACGGATCCGGCGCGATCGGCCCGTGTCGACACCCTTATTCGATGTGGTACCACACGACGATGTATGGACGACATTCTCGTGGGACGCGTCATGACGAGCGAGGCGATCACGGTACATCCGGACACCTTCGTCGAGGAGGCCGCCTCGCTGTTGCTCGAAAAGGGGATCGGATCGCTGGTCGTCGTCGACGACGACGACCGGCTCGAGGGCATTCTGACGACGACTGACTTCGTTCACATCGTCGCGGCGAGCAAGCCGAAGGCGCAGACGACCGTCGAGCGATACATGAGCACCGACGTCACGACGGCGAGCGCCCAGGACCCGATCACGGACGTCGCCGACGTGATGATCGAGCAGGGGATTCACCACCTCCCGGTCGTCGACGAGGAGGGAGGCGTCATCGGAATCGTCTCCACGACCGACCTGACGAAGTACATCTCCGGCTTGCAGCCGCGACGGACCGCCTGATCGGTCACCGCTGCCTGATCGGGCGTCCGGAGTCGGATCGGTCACCGCTGCCTGATCGGGCGTCCGGAGTCACGTGGACACGCCGAGCGTCTCGTCGACCTGGGTCACCACGGCGAGGACCGCCAGCACCGCCAGCGCCGACCCGGCCGCGAACGGGACGACGAAGCCGTACTCGACCAGGACGCCCGAGGTTAGGGGACCGATCGCGACACCCAGCCCGAACCCCATCGTGAGTACCGACAGCGTCGATCCGGACTCGCCCTCCTTGGCGATGTCGCCGGCGATCGCCAGCGACGGGGGGAACGCGAGCGCCACGGAGATCCCCTGGACCAGGCGGACGACGAGCATCGTGACCGGCGTCGTGACGACCCCCTGCAGCAGCGTCGACGGAACCAGCAGCGCGAATCCCGCGAGGAGGAACGGCCGTCGGCCGAACCGGTCGGCCGCACGCCCAACCGGGACCTGGAAGACGACGTTCGCGATCGTCACGGCGGCGAACTGGATTCCGAACCAGACTGGCGCCTGGCCGAGTCGGAGGTTGATCTGGTTTTGCAGCGTGGCGAACAGCGCGATGCAGATGCCCATCGCGACGGTCGCGAGCCCGAGCGCGAACACCGGATCGAAGAGCCGGTCGTCACCGAACACGCGGATCGAGACGTCCCTGCCGCTCGCCTTCGCGGACTCCTCGGTGTCGTGAACCAGCCGGTAGACGAGCGCGAACGAGAGGTACGCCCCGGCACACGCCGCGAGGAACGCGGCGTCGTATCCGGAGATGACCGCGGGCCGCCCGAAGGCCGTTTCGATGCCCAGCGTCGAGAGGTCGTAGGGGCCCGCCTCGACGACGACGCCCGCGAGGATCGGCCCGAACCCGAACCCGAACAGCCGGAACGTGTTGAACACGCCGAAGTTCTCCCCGCGCTCGTCGGGGCTCGCGGCGTACTCGTTCACGAGCGCGACGACCGCCGGGATGGTCAGGGCCGCGCCGATGCCCTGTGCCGCCCGCAGCACGACGAGCGTCCAGTAGTCGGTCGCGAAGACGTAGAGGCCGCTCGCGGTCCCCAACAGCGCGATCCCCGCCAGGATGAACGGCCGGCGCTTCCCGACCCGGTCGGAGAGTCGTCCCGTCCACGGCTGGGAGAAACTGTTGAGGAATCCGAACAGCGAGAGGACGACCCCGATGAGCAGCGGCTCCGTGACCGGGATCGACGCCGGACCGACGCCGACGCGTCCGCCGAGCAGCGATCCGAGATCGACCACGCCGCTGGCGATGTACAGCGGGAGGACGACGATCAGGAACGAGTTGCCGATCGCGCCGACCATCCGGGCCGACCCCAACACGATCACTCGCCTGTCGGCGCCGAAGATCGGCGAAGCCAGCCGTCCGAGCAGTCCCATCCGTCGAAGCGTTCGGGGGTCCGGTTGAAGGGTCTTCTGTCTGCTCAGTGGCACGTTCCGGCAGCGTCCGCACGCCGGCGTGGAACCGGAGTCCGAAGGTCGCTCGGGGACTGCCTCCGAACGCCGTGCACCCCGAGCACCGAGCCGACCCGAAGGGCATTCCCCGATCCCGCCGTTTATATACCGTGGCGTGGCATTCACCGCGTATGGAGTTTTGCGACGAGTGCGGCTCGATGATGAAGGCCGGCGAGGGGGAGGACCACTGGGTCTGTACCGCCTGCGGCTTCGAGAAGGGGCGCGACGAACGCAAGGAGGCCGCGATGGTCACCACCCAGGGCCAGGAATCCTCCGAGATCGTCGACGTCAGCGACGCCGAGGACAAGGGGCTGCCCACCACGACGGTCCACTGTCCGGAGTGTGGCAACGACTCCGCCTACTGGTATATGCAGCAGATCCGGTCGGCCGACGAGTCGGAAACTCGATTTTTCGTCTGTACCGAGTGCGAACACAAGTGGCGCGAGGACGACCACTAACCGCGTCGTCGCCCGTTCGACGCCGCACTCCGTTTCCAGTCTCCGGGACCGACCGATATGGCAACGGCGTGGCGACCCGACGAGTCCGCCCTACGGACGCCGGGCGAACGTCAGGTAGCCGGTGTGGCCGACCCCCGCCGTCGAGGGCCGCGACCCGCGCTCGGAGAAGTCCATCTCCCGCTGGATCGTCTCCAGCGTCTCGACGTCCTCGAGGCCGGCCTCGCGGGCGGCCTCGACGACCGCGCGCGTCCCCTCGACGAACGGCGAGTAGGCTGCGAGGAACCCGCCGGGGACGAGCACGTCGGGCGCGTGCGTAACGATGTCGTCGGCGTCGCCGGTGTCGAGGGTGAGCACGTCGAACCGGTCGTCCGCGAGGCCGGTCGAGTCGATGTCGTCGTCGGCTTCGGTCCCCGGTTCGTCGTCGACCGGCTCGACGCAGTCAATCGATTCGTCGGCGTCGGTCGATTCGGTCGGCTCGCCGTCGCCCGCCAGGACCGCGGCGAGGTCGCCGGTCCGAACGTCGACGCGGTCGGCCACTCCCGCGATCCGCATGTTCTCGCGGGCCACGTCCGCAAACTCCGGGTCCCGTTCATAGGTCCGCACGGTCGCGCCGGCGCGCCCGAGCGCCGCGGCGAGGATGCCCGTGCCGGTGCCGGCGTCGAGGACGCGGTCGCCAGCCGCGACCCCGACGTGACCGATAACGAGTCCGACGTCGCGGGGCATCATCGGCGCGCCGGTACGGTCGAGGTGGTCGAAGAGATCCGGCAGCCGGAGCTCGCGCACCTCGAAGGCCTCCCCGAGGTGCGTCTCGACGACGTCGCCGTGTTCGGCGTCCTCCGGGAGCTCCAGGACGCCGAGGTCGGTGCCGAACTCCGCGCCGGGCTCGAGCAGGTACTCCCGACCGTCGCCGATCAGGAGGTAGGCGGGGTCGGTCACTCCAGTCGGGCGATGGCGGCCGCGAGGTCGCCCTCCTCCGCCTCGAGCGCCTCGATGGCGTCCTCCTCGCTGACGCCGGCACGCTCGGCGACGATCATCACGTCGTCCTCCGGGATCGCGACGCCCGAACCGCCGGGTTCGTCGTCGCCGGCCGCCAGCTCGGCCGCCGATCCCGCGCCGCTTCCGCCGGTTCCCGACTCGACGGACTCGGGCTCGCCGACGACCTGATAGGTTTCCTGACCCTGGGCGTCCATCTTGGTGACCTGCGGGGCGTCGAAGACGAGGTCCTCCTCGTCGGTCCGGATGACGACCTCCTCGACGTCGAGTTCGGTGACGTCGATCCCCATCTGTTTCATCATCTGTTTCATCTTTCGCGGGTTCATACCGCCGCCTCCAAGCATACCTCCGAGTCGCGCTCGTGGCAGCAAAAGGGTGACGAACGGGGAGCGGCATCCGAATCGGATCCGGTCCGTCGCGGCGCGAGCCTCGCGGATCTGCCTTCGGAGGGACCGAATCCGCCTCCACAGTTAAGTTCCACACGGCCGACGTTCCGGCTGATGTTCGATCCCGAGGACCTCGCGGCGATCCGGGAGGCGAAGGCGGACTGGGAGGCCGAGTCCCACGATCCGGCCGTCGAGAGCGCCGGCGAGCGCCGCGCGGAGTTCACCACCGACACCGAGGGACAGTCGGTCGATCCGCTGTACACGCCCGCGGACGTCGCGGACCTCGAGTACGACGCGGACCTCGGCTTCCCGGGCGAGGAACCGTTCACGCGCGGCGTCTACGCCACGATGTACCGCGGCCGACTCTGGACGATGCGCCAGTACGCCGGGATGGGAACCGCACGCGAGACCAACGAGCGGTTTCGCTACCTGATCGACGAGGGGTCATCGGGACTGTCGATGGCCTTCGACCTCCCGACCCAGATGGGCTACGACTCCGACGCGTCGATGGCCCGGGGGGAGGTCGGCCGGTCCGGGGTCGCGATCGACACGCTCGCCGACTTTGAGCGCGTCTTCGAGGGGATCCCGCTCGAGGAGGTCTCGACGTCGATGACGATCAACGCCCCGGCAGCGGTGCTGTTGGCGATGTACGTCGCGGTCGGCGACGAGCAGGGCGTCCCGCGGACGGAGCTCCGCGGAACGATCCAGAACGACGTGATGAAGGAGTACATCGCACGGAATCTCTACATCTACCCACCGGAGCCGTCGATGCGGCTCGTCACGGACGTCTTCGAGTTCTGTGCCGATGAGGTGCCCAACTTCAACACGATCTCGGTCTCGGGGTATCACGTCCGCGAGGCCGGCTCGACGGCCGCCCAGGAGGTCGCCTTCACGCTCGCGAACGGGATCGCGTACGTCGAGGCCGCGATCGACGCGGGGCTGGACGTCGACGCGTTCGCGCCGCGGATCTCCTTTTTCTTCAACGCGCACAACGACGTCCTCGAGGAGACGGCGAAGTTTCGGGCGGCTCGCCGGCTGTGGGCGCGGATCATGGACGACCGTTTCGACGCCGACGATCCCGACGCCAAACGGCTCAAGTTCCACGCCCAAACCGGCGGGTCGACGCTCACCGCCCAGCAGGTCGAGAACAACGTGGTCAGGGTCGCCTACCAGGCGCTCGCGGCCGTTCTCGGCGGCGCCCAGAGCCTCCACACCAACGGGAAGGACGAGGCGCTGGCGCTTCCGACCGAGCAGTCGGTCCGGACGGCGCTGCGGACCCAGCAGATACTCGCCCACGAGTCGGGCGTGGCCGACACGGTCGACCCGCTCGCCGGGTCGTACTACGTGGAGAGCCTGACCGACGGCATCGAGGAGCGTGCCCGCGAGATCATCGACGAGGTCGACCGCCGCGGCGGGATGCTCCCGGCGGTCGAAAGCGGATGGGTCCAGCGGCGGATCCGCGAGGTCGCCTTCGAGCGCCAGCGCGAGATCGAGGCGGGCGACCGCGTCATCGTCGGCGTCAACGCCCACGAGGTCGACGAGGACCCCGCGATCGACCTCGAGGAGGTCGACCCGGATCTGGAGCGCGACCAGCGCGAGCGCCTCGCGGCCGTGAAGGCGGACCGCGACGCCGACGCCGTGGACGACGCGCTCGCGGACGTGCGGGCGGCGGCCCGCGACGACCGGAACCTGCTTCCGCCGATCGTGACCGCGGTCAAGCGATACGCGACCGTGCAGGAGGTCTGTGACGTCCTGCGCGAGGAGTTCGGTGAGTATCGGCCGGAGTCCGGTTCGTCGGCGACGTAGCCGGGATCAGGATCGCTGGCGACGTAGCCGGGATCGGCGACGTGGCTGGCGGCGCTACGGCGGCGACCGGTCACTCCTCGGTCTCGAACGTCCCGATCCCGGCCGCGGGCGGGGCGACGATCTCGAAACTCCGCTCGCTCCAGTCGTCCTCCAGGAACACGAAGACGCGGCCGCCGGCCAGCTCGGGGTCTGCCTCCACCTGCGTCCGCTCGCCGACGCGTCGGGCGGCGACGCCGGGGAACAGCTCCTCGCCCTCGCCGGGCTCGAAGAGCACTCTCCCCACGCCGCTGTCCTCCAGGATCTCGTCGTGGGTCTTGAGGTCGTTCACGTAGGTCATCACGCCCTCGGTCTCGGTCGGGTCGGTCACGAGCACGTGCGTCTCCTTGCCGGGGCCGGCCGTGAGCGTCCCCTCGACGGCGGTCGGCACGCCGCGATAGAGGGTCGTTCGGCCGTCGAGATACTCCACCACGACGCCCTCCTCCCGGAGCTCGATGCCGAGGGTGCTCGGCGGGACGTCGGACCGTGCTGACGAGGACATAGCGATCCGTCCGGTCGCGGCGGCAAAAAGGGACGCGTTCCTCGCCGCGCGCCGACGGTCCGATCGGGAGGCTTCGACCCCCACCGATTAGCCGGTCCGGCCGGCCGACCGAGACCGCCACATCTATGCCCTCGCTCGGAAGTCAATCGGTATGGAGGGACGGGCAGCCGCGTTGGGCGCCGGAACGGTCCTCAACGCGCTGGCGACCGGCACCGGGTCCGCGTTCGGCATCGACGTCGAGACGCGTGCGACCGTCGAGCTCGATCCGGACGCCGCCGACGTCACCGGCGAGATCGCCGAGGCCCCGACCGCCGACACCGAACTGATCGAACGCTGCGTCGCGCTCGCCACCGAGCGCTGGGGCGACGGCGAGGGCGGCACGGTGCGGACGGACAGCGACGTCCCGCTGGCGGCCGGGCTCAAGAGCTCGAGCGCGGCCGCGAACGCGACCGTGCTGGCGACCTGTGCCGCGCTCGGCGTGACCGTTGGCGACGGTGATCCCGACGCCCCCGACGTCCCAGACGCCCCCGACGTCCCAGACGCCCCCGACGTCACCCGGTTGGAGGCGTGTCGGCTCGGCGTCACGGCCGCCCGCGAGGCGGGGGTCACGGCGACCGGTGCATTCGACGACGCGTCGGCGTCGATGCTCGGCGGCGTCACGCTCACAGATAACACGGCGGACACGTTGGTTCGACGGGACGTCGTCGACTGGGACGTCCTCGTCTGGACGCCGCCCGAGCGCGCCTACAGCGCCGACGCCGACGTCGCCCGATGTGCGAACGTCGCTCCGATGGCTGACCTCGTCGCCGAGCTGGCTCGCGAGGGCCGGTACGCGCCGGCGATGTCCGTCAACGGGCTGGCCTTCTCGGCCGCCCTCGGCTTCTCCCCGGAGCCGGCCGTCGAGGCGATGCCCCACGTCACCGGCGTCTCGCTGTCCGGAACCGGCCCCAGCGTGGTGGCCGTTTCCGACCCCGCGGACCCCGAGACGGACCTCGACCGCGTCCGCGACCTGTGGGACGACCGCGAGGGAACCGTCCGCTCGACGACCACCCGTTCCGACGGCGCACGGATCCGGACCGACTGACCACGACCATCACCTATGACACCGAACGACCCAACCCCGGAGGAGATGAGCCTCGACGAACTGCGTGCCGAGATCGAGGACATCGACCGCGAGATCGTCGAGTTGATCGCCCGCCGCACCTACGTCGCCGACACCGTCGCCGCCGTCAAGGAGGAGCGGGACCTGCCCACGACCGACGAGTCACAGGAGGCCCGCGTGATGGAACGGGCGGGCACGAACGCCGAGCAGTTCGACGTCGACGCGAACCTCGTGAAGGCGATCTTCCGGCTGCTGATCGAGTTGAACAAGGTGGAGCAGCGAGAAAGTAGATAAGGCGCAAAATACACGCCTTAGGCATCCTATCCTCTACATATCGGTCGTATATTCGCTTCTGAGAGGATCTTGACGTGCAGTCGGAGTCGGTGAGCAGTCGGAAGACTGGATCCTCGTCCGCAGTGAATGCGTTCCGACGACTCCGCTACAGTCCCTCACCCAGACTTGACGAGAGAGACACCGCGACGATACTGGTCAGTCCTCGCTGTATCCCAACCCAATGACACAATATTCTGTGTACACATCGCTTCCAGTGTGCCTAGTATCACCGTCAACGTCGACGACGACCTCAAAGACCGAATGGAGGAACATCCGGAAAGAAACTGGAGCGAGGTTACCCGACAGGCTATTCAGGAGAAGATCGAGACGCTCGAAGTGATGGACGAGCTTACATCCAATAGCGAACTCACCGAGAGTGACGTCTCCGAAATCGCTGACAAAATCAACGAAAGCGCACGCAAACGCGTCGAAGAAGAATCGGCGTAATCTCGACGGATGAAGCTGGTCGTCGATGCCAACGTCGTCATCTCCGCACTCATTGCAGACTCGAAAACCCGCGAACTCGTCGTTACGGCTGAGTGGCACGGTAAGCAGAGCTTGTGATCGATACCGTTTCCAGAGTCTCCGCTCGTCATAGACGCGTGTACAGTCTCTCGAGTAATTACGTCGTTCCAAAAAATGTCCCTCAATAACTAACCGTGCTTCTATCCTATCTGCTGTGTACTATGCCACTGTATATGGACGTTCACAGGGACGTTGATGCGAGCATTGAGGACGTTGTAGAAGCTCACAAGAAGGATGTCGAAGCCCAGGAAAAACACGGCGTGAAATATCTGAACTACTGGGTGGATGATGACGAAGGTGCCGTCTTTTGCCTCTTTGAGGGACCTAGCAAAAAAGCGGGTGAGAGGGTCCACGAAGAAGCTCATGGTCTCACCGCGGACGAGATCTTCGAAGTTGAACAGGGCGAGTGAATCAGGTCCTCCGGGACACCTACTCTTCGCGACTTGCAAGATACGCAGTCTCCAGCGACCAGCTGTTTCAGGCGAAGATATATCTGAAAAAATAGAATTTCAACGGAGCCTTCTTCTTTTATTTTCAGCTACCTGAAGAAGGTGGAGCGGCGCGAGAGCCGGTACGCGTACGGACGGCTGCCACGGAGCGTCTAACTATGTCGTACTGGGTTGAAGTCGATTCCCGACGCCACCATACGGCATTTCGGACTTGATGAGCGGCCCGAAGATTCGACGCAAGTCCGTTGCATACGTGGCCACGACAACCACTACGAGTACCGCGCTGCGTTCAGCTAGGACGATATCCTCCGTCCGGAGTCACTCCTCGTCGCTCGGTTCGAGTGAGACTCGTTCGACCTCGATAGCTTCGTAGTCCTGCACGGAGGAGAGTACGTCCATTCCTCGCGTTTCCGCAGTCGCTGCGTGGAACGCGTCGAACGGCATCATCCCCTCGTCGTAGTAGTTGACGGCCTTCAGAACCACCTGCTTCTCCTCCTCGTCTCGCACGGGGACGAGTTCGAGCAGGTTCGCCACCAACGGCACGTAGTCGAACTCGTAGCGTTCTCCGGCGAGGACGAGTTCGAGATACGAGAACGCCGACGTTTCGACCTCGTACTCGTCGAGTGCTTCCTCCGCAGACCCCTGCAACCAGTCGGAATCCTTGGCGAGTGCGAGTAGGAAGTCCGTCTCGACGTATACCGTCATCTATCGACGTCCTGATCTCGGGCCTTGGCTTTGACTTCCGCTTCGATGCCCTCACGGATCTCCTCGATGGATGCATCACGGAGACCGCCTGTCGCCTCACGGATGGCGGCGAGTGGGTCGTCTGCGACCGGAATGAGCTGGATCCTGTCCTCGTAGGTGACGATGTGATACTTGCCACCGTACTGTTCCCGTATCTCCTTGGGGATGTAGAGCCGACCTTGCCGGTCCGTCTCTGTTGACCTAGAAGAGACTATCGTGGTACAAAACAAGATTCTTACCACCAATCACGTTCTATGGTACGACATAGCTGATTCCGGGCACGGCACTCGACGACTACGAGTCCCTCCTTCGTGACGTCGGATATGAGAAACAGTTCGAGGAGGGTGTCACGGCGGATTCTCCGCGTTGTTGATTCCCTCAAAGGTTTCGTGGGTGTAGGCATATCGCCACCGTTGAAGTATCGCTCGTGTGACGAGGGAAGCCTCACGGACAGTAATACAGGATGGCTCAACGGGACGGCTTGGCGCGTTGGGTGGTGGATGGAAGTGCCGTTTCGGTGCGTCGGGTTTCGGGTGACAGTCGAACCGAAAATCCCGGCCCTGATCGTCCGTGTAGTGCGCGGCGTAATTCCCCGTTAGACTCCACCGTACGTCGATTCGCGCCGTTGATGCCGCTCCGACGCCGTCGGACAGTTCGATCGAAAGCGTCTGTGGATTCAATGGATCGTCCAGTGACGCTGTCTCAACCAGCGGCTCGTGATCGACGAACAGGTCTCGGATCTCGCGTAATGCCCCGGCATCGATCGGGCCGAACACCTCGGACTGGTCGGCCGGCTGGCTATCCCGAGAGCGGTCATCGTCTCCGGCGTCGGTCATACGACGATCGAACTATCGCTGTTGCCATCGTCGTCCATATCCGTTCCAGTGAGATGGCCGGTACGACGTGCCTCACCAATAGCGAGTGCTGCCTGTGCGAGTGCGAGGTTGCGGCGAGTCGTTTGCCATTCTCTGAGAAGCGCACCAGCGTCGCTGTCGGCGTCTTCAATGTCCAGTTCCCGGGCGAGTTCTTCGGGAGACTCAACGTCGTACTCGTCACGCCAGTCCTGTATCTTCGTCTTCATCTCGGTGATTCCTGCTGCGATCTCCTCGGGCGTCAGCTCCGCAAGCAGCGACTGTGTATGCTCGGTGATGATGGCCGTTTCCGACCGGCAGTACAGCGTTGTCTGTCCATCCTGTGATGTCGTTACTTCGCCGGCGTTCACGAGCGCTCGAAGATGCTTTCGTGCCGTCGTCGGCGAGACACGGGCGCGGTCGGCAATCCGTGCTGCAGACATCGGATCGTAGGTCCGGCCGATGATTTCGTAGACGCGTTCGAAGGGGGTCGTCTCCTCGATCCATTCATCGACGACAACGTCGTTGACGTCACGGTGTTCGGTACCGCCATCTGGACTCGCTCGGGTGGATGGAGGTGCCTCCTCAGACATGATATACTAAACAACGCGAGGAGAGTATATTAATCTGTGGGGTAGTATATTGTTCCATAATTCCACCAAACGCAGATCCGGTCATCAGTCGCGGCATCCGAAACCACTAGTCATTATCGAAATAATCATTACTTAGAGTATGGCCGTTAACGATCGGAACGACGAACCCGAGGCACTCAGGTCCGCGTTTGACTCACCTGGGTACGCATTCTTCGTCATTTACTCCCTTCTCATTTGGGCAGGCACGAGAAGTCATTTCCTATGACATAGCAGATACAATTCGTTCGTACGCGATCACCGGCGGCACGCCGATGTATCTCACTCTCTTCGACTATGAGCAATCTCTTCGCGAGAACGTCCAATCGCGTGTCTTGTCAGCAGCTGCAGTGTCGTTCAATGAACCAGAATTTCTACTTCGGGCTGAGCTACGCAATCCTGCTCGATATATGAGCATCCTCGAAACGATCGCGCTGGGGCACACAACACCGAACGAGATCGCTGGTGCGGCGGGTATTGATCCGGGACCACTGTCGAAATATAGTAGACATTAGAAATAATTGCTCACTTTTGGAAGCGACAGTTGGTCAAGAGCGGTATCGATCGCCGTCGTGAGTTCATCGAGCGAGTCAAAGAATCGGTTGCTCAGAGCATCCTGGAGTTGTCGCCAGCACTCTTCGACAGGATTGAGTTCCGGCGAATACGCAGGCAACGTGACGAAGGCAAGGTCGTCACGGATCTGGCGGCCCGTGACGACCTCGCTTTCGTGATACTTCCGTCATATTCGCCAGGATTAAACCCAATCGAAGAATGCTGGAGACAACTCCAAGCAGTCCTCAGCAACCGATTCCGCGACTCACTCGACGAACTGACAACAGCGATCGACACCGCTCTTGATCAACTCTCGGCCCCAAATATGAGTAACTATTTCTAACGACTACTATCGGACGATATCCTCCGTCCGGAGTCACTCCTCGTCGCTCGGTTCGAGTGAGACTCGTTCGACCTCGATAGCTTCGTAGTCCTGCACGGAGGAGAGTACATCCAGTGGATTCTGTTGAGTTGAACGACGTGAGCCTCGGTATCTCATAGTACACGGGGGCCGATCCGGAGCGGAGAAATGTAGGGCGTATATTCACCGTTCGGATGTGATTTCGGCGATTTTGCCCCATTCGCTCTCATAGCCCATTCCTAACTATTAGTGATGCTGACCATCGCTGAGGGGCACGTTATGTCACCACTTCAACAAGGCGTCTCCGTCGATCCACAGCAGTACGTCCCAGCGATTCTCAGCGCGATCACGACGGTCGTGCTGTTCCTCGTCGTGTTCGTGATCCTCTATCTCCTCGGGAAGTACTTCCTGACCCGAGCAGTGGAAGGCAGCCTCAGACAGCGCGAATTCGACGAGACGCTCATTGGTCTCGCCGTCAGCGTGACCGTCGTGATTACCGCCGTCGTGGCGGTCGCGCTAGCCGCGACAGTGGCCGGATTTGGCGTCGTTCTCTCGGCATTTGCCATCTTGGCCGGGGCGCTCGCGCTCTCCGTTGGATTCGCTGCACAGGGCCTGATTGCCAACTTCGTTGCCGGTGTGTTCATCATTCAGGATGAACCGTTCACCATCGGTGACTGGATCGAGTGGGACGGAAACAGCGGCGTCGTTCGTGAGATCCACCTGCGCGTGACGAAGTTAGATACGTTCGATAACGAGTTACTCACCGTGCCGAACAGCGATCTTGCCAACGCTGCAGTGATCAATAACGTGGCAAACACGCAGCGGCGAGTGTCGGTTGGTTTCGGTATCGGGTATGATGATGACATTGAACGGGCGCGGAATGCCGTTCTCACAGAGGGAGCCAACATCGAGGGAGTATTGGACGAGCCCGAACCGACGGCTCCCGTCGCGGAACTGGGCGACTCAGCGGTGGTACTTTCGGGCCGGATCTGGATCGATCCGAACGAACACAGCTATGGGGCGATACGTGCCCAGTTCGTCGAAGCAGTCAAGGAGCGTTTCGATGCCGAGGGGATCGATATGCCATATCCCAATACGGAACTCTCTGGAGGGGTCGAGGTCACGAACATCGGTGAAACTGAAGGATAGCTGGAAGTTGCGTCGTTGGCTGGTCAACTACCCCACCCTACTTCGCTCACTCTGAGAGGTTCGCTCGTGGAGGGTGGGGCTTGTCCGTGAACTCGGCCTCGAACCCATTGGGGTAGGCGGTAAATCCGCCTTTCGGCTTCACCGTTCCGGACTTGAGGGCGAGCTGACTGTCGCCCGTCCGCCGAGACGACTGTTGGCCTCGACGGACATACCGTATCCCGATGTTCTTCGCCGCGTTGTAGTCCGCGTTCGCTTCCGACCCGCACTTCACGCATCGAAAGTCGTTCCGTGACGGACGGTTCTCGTCTGCCGTGAATCCACACTCACAACACCGCTTCGATGTGTACGCCGACCCGACTTGCTTCACCGAGATACCGACCGCTTCGGCTTTGTACTCGACCTGTTCGTAGAGCGTTCGGAACGCCCACTTGTGACCCCACGACGCACCGGTTCGATCGCGGATGTGGGTTAGGTTCTCGAACGCGATGACGTCGCAGTCGTATCGGAGGGCTTCGTCTATCAGTGCGTTCGATGCTCGGTGAAGCACGTCGCGGACGTAGCGAAGTTCCCGACCGCTCGACTGTACGAGCGTTCGATGAGCGCTTCGTGTTCCGGCCTGTTGCAACCCGGCGCGTACCTTCTCGAACTCACGGAGTCGATGGGTTAGCTCCCGCCCGCTGAAGAAGTAGGCGGTGCTAGTGACGGCGAGGTTTTCGATACCGAGGTCAACCCCGAGAACCGTTCCGTCCTCGGCGGTGTTCCGTTCGGTATCGTTCTTGTACCGGCGGAAACCGATATGCAAGAAGAACTCGCCGTCTCGGGCGGTGAGCGTGCTTTCGGTAACACTCCATTCGTCCGAGTCAAGGTACTGTCGCTGGTAGCCATCGTCGGCATCGGGAAGGTCGAGCGGACACCGCACCCGGCGCTCCGTCGTAGAGAGGGACACGGTATCGTCATCGAACACCGTCATCGTCCGCGTATCGTACTTCACGGTTGGCGCGGTGAACGTCGGCTTGCTGACCTTCTTGTCTTTCGCCCGGCGTTCGATACAGCCAGTGATGGCTTGTGCGGCTTGGTGAGTGGCCAGAATTGCGTGCTGACTCCCGAGGTCGGTCTCGTCGCGCACAGGATCGTAGGCAAGGGGTTGCACATCGCTCTTGGTGTTGCAGTGCCCCCACGCGAGGTCGGTGGCGATTTGACAGCCCCGTTTCCACTCGGAGATGGTCTCTTCGAGCAGATCGCGTTGCTCGTCGTCTACCGAGAGGCGGGTGATTGCCGTCCGACGCACGTAGTCGTCTGCCACAGTTTCAATGTAGTATCGCGGCTATTTATAGAAAACGGACATACCCAGCGATACGAACGCGCTCCCCTCCCCTCCCCTCCCCTCCCCTCCCCTCCCTACCGCTCGCTTTGCTCGCGCTTGAGGAAGGGGACTCCGCGCTGCCGGTTAGTTGAACCCGAATCCGTATTTGCCACGTATTGACTTCAGCGGGTGGATACAGTAGGTGTAGAGATGGGTGAGAGAAAGACTATTCAATATTTACTGTAATATTTATTGGGGATTACAGTGTCTTCAATGGAACGGGCGGACAAAACTGCTCTCATCACCGGCGGCTCACGCGGTATCGGGTATGAATTAGCCAAACTCTGCGCACAGGACGGATACGACGTGGTGCTCGTTGCGAGGCATCAAGAACCGTTAGAGCGGGCTGCAGACGCGCTCGAATCGACCTGGGGTATAACCACGATGACGATACCGAAGGATCTGTCTCGGCCCGAATCAGCCAGGGAAATTCACGACGAGCTCCGACATGAGAACATACATGTCGATATTCTTGTGAACAATGCCGCAGCACGACCCACGCCTGCTCGCTTCGACGAGACGGACCTCGAAATCACCGAGGATCTGATCCGGACAAATGTCGTCACGCTTACGAACCTCACTAGACGGTTCGTTGCGCCGATGGTCGAGCGTGGTGCTGGTCGCATACTCAACGTGTCCTCGGTGGCTGGAGAGCTCCCGAGCCCACCATTCGGTGTTTACGCCGCGACCAAAGGGTACGTAAGTACGTTGTCAACCGTGCTCGCCCGCCAACTCGAACCCGCTGGGATCACGGTCACGGTGCTGGTTCCGGGATGGACGGACACGGAGATGGCCTGGGATGCCTTCGAGGCGTTAGATATCGACCCGGAGACGAGGGAGATCCTCTCACCGGAGGACGTGGCCAAAGCGGGATACGATGGGCTGCTCAGCGGACACACACACGTCATTCCGGGTCAGCAGTACCGAGAGGCGATACGGAGTGAACTCACGACGCGAGCATCGGACATCGGCCCGTGACGCCATTTGGTAGTTCACCACCATATGAAACCGTCTCGTGATAGTCTTGGCCCCGCAGTCGGCTTACGGGATCGCCTCATTTCACAGGCGGTACGAGGCGGATGCCCCGACCCTTGAGGTCGGGGTGGAAGCCGACAACCGATGACACAAACCACGTTACAATGGCAGGCCGACGCCTGAACATATAAGTAAGGACCTGCACACATCGGCACGCTCGAACCCGGCCTCCTGCCACCCACATTCGTCTCCGACGGGATCGGGAACAATACGGAGCTGATCGTCGAGCAGTTCGGGCAACGGGAAAGCGGACGTCAAAATGGGTGAGATATCAGGGTGGACGTGGGGCCGTTATCGTTACCTCGAGATCGATACCCAAGTCGTGCGCGGATATCGGCCCGTTGTCGATGATGTTCTGCGGTTCCAGGTCCGGATGGCCGATGTCTCCACCGAATCCCGTCCCGAGGAGTGTGGCGGTCATCGGAAGCGGTGGACGGCCAGGGGCCCGCACGACGTCGCCCGGATCGTCCCCGACGACGATTCGCATTCCCATCCCACCCCATTCGTGCGGGGCACAGAATAGGTCGTATACGCCCTCCTTCTCGAAGCGGTAGAGCCAGAACCCGTGGTGCTCGTTGACCGTCGAAGAGAACGCTGGAACGCCGTCGGGGACGCGTTGCTGACGTTCTTGACCCGGATGGTACGCCGTCGCCGTGTGTTCCGGCGTGTGGAAGTCGAATTCGACGATCGCTCCCGGCTCCACGTGAAGCCCCACGGGGGCAAAGTGAAACGCACCGAATTCAACCGTCAGGACCGGGAGATTCGAATCGTCGATTTTGTCCTCGTCGACGTGGAGTTCGACGGTCTCGTCCGGCTCCAACCGGTTCGGAATCTCGTCATCGCTCGTTCCTGAATAGCCGAAGTGGGGATCGATGTGTGGCGGGTGCGGAGCGTCGTGCTTTGCGGCTGCGGTACCGACACCAAGCGACAGCGCAGTTCCAATGCCGAGTGCTTTCATCACGGATCGACGGTCAGTACCGTGGTTTTTGACCAATTCGAGAAGCTCCGTATCGCTGAGTTCCAGTTCGTCGAGGGGTGGTCGATCGGTCATATCATTTCTCCGTTCGTTTTTGGCTATCTCCCGTTTCGTCGAGACGGACCGTTTCTCATCCGATTCGGACTGTCAACTTCCGAACCAGACCGTGTTACTTGTGAACGTGCAACGAAATAAGTAGTCAGACGTTACCGAGATAGAGGCTATGCATACGCTCACCGTCGGGTGCCGCATTGACCGCCGCCAGACGAGCATTCGGAATCGAATCCGACTCCGGAGTGCGATCGAATCCTTCCGAAGTGCATTCTCCGCGGCCGGGACGAGTCCCTCGAACGGATGCGGTTCGTCACCTCGCGACGTCGCGAATGACGGCCGGCCGCATCTTCTTCAGTTCACGACCCTGGCGTGGTCGAACCGAACGATATCCGGTCTACGGTTCCCGCCGTCGGATCGTCCCGCCGGATAACCCGTCCCACTCGGTTCGGTACCCAAGCCGGGACAGAACCGGGCTCGTCTCGGTGATGCCGACCGATCGGAAGGCGTCCTCGGCGGCCTCGAGGCTCGTTCCGGGCTCGAGACGGTCCTCGAGGTCGGCCAGGACGGCCGGTCGAACGAGGGTTCCGCCGAGCCGTTCGTGGTCGGGGAAGGTCACCTCCGCGAGGGCGTCGACGCCGACGCCGTGGCGATCGGCGATCGCCTCGAGCTCGATGACGTCCTCGTTGGGGCGGATCACCTCGGGGAGATCCGCCGCGGCGTCGGCCAACAGATCCGTCTCGTACTCCCGGAGCACGTCGACGACGTCCTTCACGCGAACCGACCCCGAATAGGTCACCACCCGGTGGTCGGCCGCCGCGATCTCCTCGCCGACGCTGAGGGACTCGTCGACTGCCACAAGCAGGTCGACCGACTCGACCGCCTCGAGTTGGGAGAGCTTCTTGGCGACGTACTCCGGGGTCCAAAAGCCCATCACCTCGAAGAACACCCGGAAGTCGGCGTGGTCGTAGTCGAAGGCGAAATCGGGGATCATCACGCTCGTGCCGGTCTCGAGCGGTTCGGGTTCACGGACCAGCGTCCAGTCCAGGCCGAGCGACCGGAACCGGCCGGCGAAGTCCGCCTCCACGCCGCTGTCGAACGCCGGCTCGGCCAGCGGGTCGACGCCCGGGACGGAGACGTCCGCGTCGGTGAGCGTCATCGTCCGTTCGGTGCCGCGGTCGTCGATCGTGGCCGTCAGCCGCCACTCGGGAGCCGCCGCGACCGACCGCAGCAGCCGGGCGAAGGCGGCTCCGTATCGACGGGTGCGACGAAACAGGGCGTCGGGGCCGGTGACCACGAGCTCGCGTCCCGCATCGGTGCGCTCGAGCTCGTACAACAGTCCGAGCCGCTTCGTCGCGGTGACGAGTCGCTTCGGGTCGGCCGACCGGACGCGAACCTCGGTCGCGTCGAAGAGCGCGGTCTGGGCCAGCGAGAGGTTATACTGCTCGAGGAGCGTCCCCGCGTCCCACCGCGGCTCGAACTCGACGAGAACCTGCTCGTCCTCACGGTCGGCATACAGCGATTCCGACACCGCGGTCGACTCGACGCCGAGCGCGTCCGCGGCGGCCTCGAGGGCCCGTTCACGTTCCGAGTCGGTCGCGACGCCGACCGACTCTGCGGCCTCGAAGGCTTTCCGGCGGGCCCGCTGGGGGGGCAGCGGCGAGCGCGTCTCGAACGTCGCCTCGCGCTCGAGCAGCGACGCGAGTCCGCGGACGAGTTTGAAGTCATCGGCGTCCGCCTCGAGGTCGTCGAGTCGGGTCCGAAGGTCTCCGTGTCGATCGCCGACGTGGCTTCGAAACGTTTCGAGGAGCCGTTCCGCGAGCGCTCGGTCGTCGGCGTCGACGAACTGCGGTGCGTAGCCCCCGCCCGCCCGCGAGACGCGGAGGTGGTCCTTTCGAAGCACGGCCGTATCTCGGCACGGCTCCCGTAAAACCCACCGGATGCGATGGCCGGACCGTCACACTCGAGCGGTGTGTTGCCGTGTCTACGGAGCGTGGGACAAGCATTTGTAGTCCCGACGCAACCCTCGGATATGCGACGACGGGGACTGTTGATCGCCGCGTTCGGAACGCTGGGCGCCGGCTGCCTCGAGGGGCGCTCCCCCTCCGGTCCCCGGAATCCGCCGACCGCCGGGGCGCCGCCCGACTCCGATTCGGCGGCCGACACCGCCACGCCCGGGTTGCGGATCGTGGATCGGGATTTCTCCGAACGCGATGACGGAACCCTTCGGATCGACGCGACGATCGAGAACACGGCCGCCGAGCGACGGACCGGTACCCTGGTCGTGACGGCGACGACGCCCGACGAAGAGGCGACCGAAACGCGCGATCTCGACGTCGACTCTGGATCCGAGATCGAGGTCACGATCCGGTTCGAGCTTTCCTACGAGTCGTTCATCAACGGCGGCAGCCTCTCGATCGACGTCGAATCGTGACCGCCGTTTCGGAGCGTACCCCGCCGCAGGTGGCTAGCGGCGACGGGCCGCAACGCGTTCCTCCGCAGTGTCCGCCGTCACGAGCTCGTAGACGGTCGCCCGTCCGCCGTCCTCCTTGGGACGAAGCACCCGCCCGACCCGTTGCGTGAACTCGCGTTCGCTGCCGGACCCGGAGAGAACCACCGCGACGTTCGCGTCCGGCACGTCGATCCCCTCGTCGAGCACGTTGGCGGCGATCACCCGTG
Organism: Halopenitus persicus; assembly: GCF_002355635.1. Classification (GTDB taxonomy): domain Archaea; phylum Halobacteriota; class Halobacteria; order Halobacteriales; family Haloferacaceae; genus Halopenitus; species Halopenitus persicus_A. The sequence goes on from NZ_AP017558.1 coordinate 2,438,312, forward strand.
AGTAGGTCCCGTCGCGGAACCGTTCGAGTATCTCCCGCCGCTCCGCAGCTCCGGTCTCGCTGGTGATCGCGGGGAGGAGAAACCGCTCGGAGAGAGCGTAAACCAGGTCCGTGTGGGCGGTGAAGACGATCACGCGGTCCTCGCGGTGCCGCTCGAGGAGCCGCTCGAGGACGTCCCGCTTTCGCTCCGCGTTCATCATGATCTCCCGGGCGCGCTGTTTGGCCAACAGCGCCTCCCGTGCTCGCGGGTCCCGTCCGGACCGTTTGACGAGCTTCCGATAGTCGCTGCCGCTGGTCAGCGTGAGCCCCGACTCCCGGAGGTACTCGACGAACACGCCCTGCTGGCGCTCGTACCGTTCCCGCTCGTCGTCGGTCAGCTCGACCTCGAGACGACGGACGTCGTAGGGCGCGAGGTGTTCACCGGCGAGGGAGTCGGCGTCGACGGCGTACACGAGCGGACCGACGAGCTCCTCGATGGCCCGGTGTGCGCCGTCGGGGCGCTCGAAGGTCGCCGTCAGCCCGAGCCGCTCTGGCGCAGGAAGGAGGCGCGCGATGTCGCGATACCCCTCGCCGCCGAGGTGGTGGACCTCATCGAAGACGACGAACCCGAACGAGTCGCCGACGTCGTCGGCCTTCAGGTACGCAGAGTCGTACGTCGAGACCGTGATGGGCTCGTGACGCTGCTCGCCGCCGCCGAACTGGCCGATCGGGACGTCGAACTCGCGCTCGAGCTCCGACCGCCACTGTTCGAGGAGGTCGATCGTCGGCACGACCACCAGCGTCGGTCGACCGCGATCGGCCATCGCGGCGATCGCGACGACCGTCTTGCCGGCGCCGGTGGGCAGCTCCACGACGCCACGCCGATCGGCGTCCACCCACGCGTCGAGCGCCTCGCGCTGATACGGCCGCAGGTCGTAGGCGGTCGACAGCGACAGCGGCTCGGTCGCCAGGACGGCGTCGTCGACCGACCGACCGGCCACCTCGAGCGCCCGCCGGATCGCCGCGTATCGAAACGCCGGTGCACGAACGTCCCCGGTGCGCTCGTCGGCGGACACGCCCGGCAACGGCGGCAGCGGCTCGTCGGCATCGATCCGGATCGTCCCGTCGTCGTAGCGGAGCCGTACGGTCATCCTCGATCCCCTCGTTCACCGATACTGTGCGACTCCGCGTTAAATGGTCTCCGACCGACTGGGGATCGAGTTGAAAAGCGATCGGGCCACACCGCACCCGTGCGACGTGACACAGCCTCGGCGTGGCACGCGGGTGTGCGGGACGGACACGTCGAGGGCGGGGGGCGTCCGTTCCGCCTGTTCGCCATTCCATCCGCTCGTGTCGGGTCGGGGCTGCCCGACGGGATCAGAACAGCGACTCGCTCGAATCGAGGACGCGTGCGGGGCCGCCGACCGACCAGACGTCCGTCTCGATCCCGATCTCGGCGATTCGGGATTCGACCTCGTCGACGTATTCCTCGCGCGTGTTGACGTACACTGAGGCGCCGGTATCGGTCGAGAAGTAGACCGGAACGTCCTCCTCCCGGAGCTCTCGAACCGCGTTGAACACCGCGATCGTCTCGGGCTGCCAGTAGACCCACCCGGCCGGACCGGTCATCGTCGTCGCCGTCAGCGAGAGCGAATCGTGCTCGGCGAGCTCGAACATCCGGTCGAACGAGCCTGCCCGGAGTGCGTCGGTCATCTCCGCCAGCTGCTCGTGGACGTGCGCCATCCGCGCGTCGAACATGTGGCTCGCCGCAGCCTCGCGGTGTGCCTCCTCGGTCTCCTTGTACGCCGGGACGTGAGCGGCGACGATCCGGAGGTCCGCCTCGGGATCGAACCCGTCCTCGCCCTCCCCGACCGGGAGCCGCCGTGCGCGACAGTCCCCGTCGTTCAGTCCCGTCTCGAGTATCGAGTACGCGCCGGTCACCGCGCGCGCGGCCGAGGAGGACCCACGGCGGGCGACCGTGGAGATCTCCGGCCGGGACAGATCGAGGCCCGCGGCTTCCACGAGCGCCGTCGCGGCGGCGGCGAAGCCCGAGGAGGAGGACCCGAACCCGATGTTCGACGGGAAGGAGTTCCGGCTCTCGAAGCGAACCGCGTGGTCGAACCCGGCAAGCTCCCGGACGTGGTCGGTCACCAGCCCGATCCGCTCGGCGGCCCTCCCCTCGACGACGTCGCCGTCGATGCGGAAGGTGTCGACGGCGGCGTCGGGCTCCCACTCGACCGTCGTCGTCGTCGCGGTGGGCGCCGTACAGACGCTGATGCTGTCGTGATACGGGAGCCGAAGCTGCTCGTCGCGCATCCCGTGGTACTTCACGAGTCCCTGTATCGGGTGGGCTCGCGCGGTGGCTTTCATACTCCATCACAACGGGCAACGCGGGATTAGCGTTGCGAATGTCCGAACCCATCGCGACCACCCGGATTTCCTCACCGCCCGGGTCGCCGTTCGGGTCAGCGTCGAACGGATCCGGTTCGATGGCAAGAGTTTTGCCGACCCTGGGCGAATCCGGTCAGTATGTCCGAGTACACCGTCGAGTTCGCCGGCACCGGCGAGTCGATCGAGGTGTCCGACACGCAGACGATCCTCAACGCCTGTCTCGAGGAGGGGATCGCCCAGGAGTACTCCTGCCGCGTCGGTATGTGTCTGGCCTGCTCGGCCCGCATCCTCGAGGGCGAGGTCACACAGCCGGCAGCACGGGGACTGACGGACGAGGAAGCCGAGGAGTATGCGCTCACCTGTATGGCTCGTCCGCAGTCGGACCTCACGCTCGACCGCGGCGCGTACCCGCCGAGCATCGAGGACGCCGTCGGTGCCGATGCTGATCCGGGAACCGACGACGCGGCCACCGCGGACGACTGACGCTGGTACTCGGATCGGGTGGCCCGGATCGGGTGAAACGAACCGTCCCGGGCGCGCCGTGCTTCCGGACCCGACGGATTCAAGGTGGTCCCCGACCGCCGGATAGACGATGCGTCAGGACCACCTCATCACCGCGACACAGCTCTCGCGGCCCGACATCGAGGCGGTGCTCGATCGGGCACGGGAGATCGACGAGTCACGGGAGGCGTTCGAGCAACGATATTCGGGGTCCGTCCTCGCGCTCTGTTTCTTCGAGCCGAGCACGCGTACGAAGATGAGCTTCGAGACCGCCGCCAAGCGACTCGGTGCGGAGACGATCGACATGGGGTCGGTCGAGTCCTCGTCGGTCAAGAAGGGCGAGTCGCTCGCCGACACCGTTCGCGTGATCGAGGGATACGCGGACGCGCTGGTGTTGCGGCACCCGAGCGAGGGGTCCGCGAAGATGGCCTCGGAGTTCGTCGACGTCCCGGTGATAAACGCCGGCGACGGGGCCGGCCAACACCCTTCACAGACGCTGTTGGACCTGCACACGATCCGCGAACGACACGGACTCGACGACCTCACGATCGGTATCATGGGCGATCTGAAGTACGGTCGGACGGTCCACTCGTTGGCGTCCGCGCTGACGAACTTCGACGCCAATCAGCACTTCATCAGCCCCGAATCGCTGCAGCTCCCCCGGTCGGTTCGGTTCGACCTCCACGAGGCGGGCGCGCAGGTCCGCGAACACACCGAAATCGAGACGATCCTGCCGGAACTGGACGTGCTGTACGTGACCCGAATTCAGCGCGAGCGGTTCCCCGACGAGAACGAGTATCACGAGATCGCGGGCGAGTATCGGATCGACGCCGACACGCTTTCGGCGGCCCGCGAGGATCTGACCGTTATGCACCCGCTCCCCCGCGTCGACGAGATCGCGGCGGACGTCGACGAGACCGACCACGCACGGTATTTCGAACAGGCGCACAACGGCGTCCCGGTGCGGATGGCGCTGCTCGATATGCTTCTCGGCGGTGGGTCGGAATGAGTCCCGACCGCGAGCTCCGCGTCTCGAAGATCCGGAACGGGACCGTCATCGACCACATCACCGGCGGACAGTCGCTCAACGTGCTCGCGATCCTGGGGATCGACGGCTCCGAGGAGTTCAGCGTCTCCATCGGAATGAACGTCCCCTCCGATCGGCTCGGCCACAAGGACATCCTCAAGGTCGAGGGCCGGGAGCTGAGCCAGTCCGAGGTCGACGTCCTCTCGCTGATCGCGCCGGAGGCGACGATCAACATCGTTCGCGACTACGAGGTGGTCGAGAAGAACCGGGTCGAGCGCCCGACCGAAGTGGTCGGCGTTCTCTCGTGTCCGAACCGGAACTGCATCTCGAACGACGACGAGCCCGTCGAAACGCGCTTCGCGGTGATGGCGGACGGCGTGCGGTGTGACTACTGTTCGGAGATCCTGCGCGACCGCCTCGCCGAACACATCGACGTGTGATGAGGTAGATCTTTCTTCCCGACGACGAGGCCGAGCCCTCGACGGGTCCGGACCGTCCCGGTAGTTTTTAGCCGTCCGATACGTACGTTCACGTATGGGCACGAAAGCGAAACTCCTGGTCGCATTGGCCCTCGTAGCCACCGTCTACTTCATCGTCTCCGGCGATAAGGAGCCGGTGGAAGTCGAGTAACGACCTGATCGAATCGCGACGGCACCGCGAGCCGGCGATCGCCCTCCCGTTCCCCCCATCCGCGCTCGACCGGCTCTCGAACATCCCTTTTAACCACGGCCGCCGAGTACGACCGCGTATGTACGGGGTCGTCACGCGCAACGCCGACGACGTAACGATCGGGGAGTTCGATCGCGGGTTCTACGAGGTGAAGGACGTCACCGGACGGGCCGCCGAGCCGGTCGCGAACGCGGTCAATATGGTGTCGTGTTTCGGCGACACCGCGGCGGCCGACGGCGATTCGGGCCTCGTTCCGGTCGACGACCGCGGGGTACCGGCGAGCCGTGACCAGCCCGAGTTCGAGTGGACGCACATCTGTCCGACGCATCCAGAGTATCGGCGAGGGCTCCTCGAGATGGTCGAGGACTGTGCCGCGGTCGCCCCCGACGTCAGGCTCGACGACGTCGGCTTTCCTCGGGAGGGTTACTGCCGGTGTGACCGCTGTGAGCGGCTGTTCGCCGAGAGCGACCACGACGATCGGGCCGACTGGCGTGCCGCAACCATCACCGACTTCGTCGCCGCCGCGGCCGACCGGATCCCTGGCCGGACCCATCTCTCCGTCCATCCGGATCCGTATCCGGGTCATCTCCACACGAGAGCGGGGATCGACGTCGATGCGGTGGCCGATCACGTCGACGAGTTCGTCGTGCCGATCTACGATACCGAGTACGCGACGACCTACTGGCTCGAGACGATCGCTCGGGGGTTCCGCTCGCGACTCGGCGGCGATTACGACGTCCACGGCGCGCCGCCGGAAACGCCGTTCTCGGTCGAGCTCTACGCCGCCGACGTCGACGTCGACGCGCTGATCGAGGCGACCGAGGCGGTCGAGCCGTACGCGAAGGACGTGCTGTTCGGCTACGAGGCGGCCAACGCCGCCGCCGCGCTCCGACGGCGGGATGCTGACGCCCGCCGCGGCGAGGTTCATCGGCCGGAGTGACTCGCGTCAGGGCGTTACAGCCAGTCGAGCGCGGCCTCGACGTCCGTTTTCGGGGGCGAGCACGCGAACCCACGACACGCGTAGACGGTCGGCTCCCCGTCGATCGCCTCCCGGCCGTCCCAGACGGGCGGGACTCCCTCCAGGCCGATCGCCCGACACCACTCGGCGGTCGCGTCCGCGGTCGCGGGACGCGGGGCGAACACCGCCCCGGGAAGGAACCGGTTCGAGAGCGCCTCCCACCACGAGTCGGGGCGTTCGTCGCCGGCGAACACGATCTCGATCCCGCCGTTCGCCACGCGGTCGGCCGCCAGAACGAGCGATGCGTGTTCGAGCGGCCGCCCGCGGATCCGGTCGGCGTGCGTCTCGAGGACGGTTTCCGCGACCTCCCGATACGGGCGGTCGCCGACGAACCCGTCGAGCTCGACGAGGAGTTCGACCGCGATGCCGACGCTCGAGGGAAGCGACCGGTCGGTCAGCGACTGCGGGCGGACGGAGAGGTCGCTCGGGCCGGCCGCGCCGTCGCCCCGGTCGCTCGGGACCGAGTAGACCGTTCCCGCGGTCTCGTCGTAGAATTCCGCGACGACCCGGTCGGCGAGCTCGATCGCGAAGCCCAGGTGATCGGGGCGGCCGGTCACCTGATACGTGTCGAACGCACCGCGGGCGAGGAACGCGTAGTCGTCGAGATACCCCGGCCCCTTGCGGTCGCCGTCGATCCACCGGCGGTCGAGCCGGCGGGCGTCCGGGTCCCACAGCCGGTCCCGAACGAACTCGAGCGCCGTCGTCGCCCGGTCCGCGAGACGCGGATCCAACGCCCGCGCACCCGCCGCGAACGCGGAGATCGCCCGCCCGTTCCACCCGGCGAGCACCTTCTCGTCCCGCGCGGGACGCGGCCGCCGCTCGCGGGCCTCGTACAGGTCGACGCGAGCCTCACGCAGCCGCTCGCGGACCGTCCCGCGTTCGAGTCCGTGTTCGCTCGCGAGCTCCCCGATCGACGCCGACTCGGTGAGCACCGTCGTTCCGCGTTCGAAGTTCCCGGCTGGCGTCACCCCGTATCGGTCGCACACGAGCGAGGCGGCCGGCGCCTCGAGCACCGCCTCGATCTCCTTGGGCGTCCAGGTGTAGAAGGCGCCTTCGACAGGTTCCGGGACCGATTCCCCTATGTCCGACGCGTCCGTCGTGGCGTTTCGACGCGACTCGGGCGGAACGCTCCTGGCGTCGAGAGTGCTGAAGAAGCCGCCGTCCGGGTGGGAGAGCTCGCGGTCCAGGAAGGCGAACGTCTCCTGGGCGACCAGCCCGTATCGTGGGGTCCCCGTCAGTTGGAACGCATCCAGGAGCACGCGCGGCAGCTCCGCGTTGTCGTACAGCATCTTCTCGAAGTGGGGCACCGTCCAGGTTCGGTCCGTCGCGTAGCGGTGGAACCCGCCGCCGACGTGGTCGTAGAGCCCGCCGGCGACCATCGCGTCGAGGGTCCCCGTTGCGGCCCGTATGGCTGCAGTTCGCTCGGCGTCCACCGAATCCTGCTCGGCCTCCCCGGCATCACGCTCCGCGTGGTCGCGTTCCGAGGCGGCGCCGGCTCGCAGGAGGAGGTCGATCCGACGCGGCTGCGGAAACTTCGGACCGCTCGTTCCGAAGCCGCCGTGTTCCTCGTCGTACCCGCGAACGGCGGTCGAGGCCGCCTCCTCGAGGATCCCCGTTCCCGGCGGCTCGCCGGGCTGATCCGGGACGGACTCGACCTCATCGCGGGCCGCGGCCATCCACTGGTCGGCTCGGGACTCCATTTCGGCACGCTGTTCGGTGTCGCTCCAGGAATCGGCGATCCGCTCACACAGCTCCTGGAATCCCGGCCGCCCCCGAGTCGGCTCCCGCGGGAAGTACGTCCCGACGTAGAACGGCTTTCCGTCGGGGGTACACCACGCCGAGAGCGGCCAGCCGCCACCGCCGGAGACGAGCTGGCAGACCGTCATCAACACGTCGTCGACGTCCGGCCGCTCCTCGCGGTCGACCTTCACCGGAACGAACGACTCGTTGAGCGTCTCGGCGACGTCGGGGTCCGAGAAGCTCTCCTCCTCCATCACGTGACACCAGTGGCAGGCGGCGTAGCCGACCGAGACGAACACGGGCACGTCGTGCTCGGCGGCGGTCTCGAAGGCACGATCGTCCCAGGGCTGCCAGTTGACCGGATTGTCGGCGTGCTGGCGGAGGTACGGGCTCGCCTCCGCGGACAGCCGGTTCCGGTCGGTCGGTGTGGACATAGTCGTCGGTACGGCGGCCAGGGGGAAAAGCCGTCGCCACTCGGACTGGAGTGTGGTTCGGACTCGGCCATCGGAGTCACTGTGATGCACGATCGTGGCTATATCAAGCGAGTGTAACGACAAGGTTTACACTACCGTGCGTAAACTCCTCGCGTATGACGGAGACCGTGCTGTTGGTCGGCGGCGGCGGACGTGAACACGCGATCGCCCGTGCGCTCGCGCCGGACTGTACGCTCTATGCGTGCGCGAGCAACCGGAACCCGGGAATCGACCGGCTCGCTGACGGGTTCGAGACCCTCTCGGAGACGGATGCGGCGGCGATCGCCGAGTACGCCGAGTCGATCGACGCGGACGCGGCCGTGATCGGCCCCGAGTCGGCGCTGGCCGCCGGGGCGGCGGACGCCCTCGTGGAGGCGGGGGTGTACACGTTCGGACCGGACCGTGAGGCGGCGCGGATCGAGACGGACAAGGCCTACCAGCGGCGGTTTATGCGGGACAACGACGTTCCGGGTTGTCCGGATTTCGAGACGTTCACCGATATGGAGGCCGCCTGCGAGTACATCGACGAGTACGACGGCGACCTCGCGGTCAAGCCCGCCGGGTTGACCGGCGGCAAGGGCGTGAAGGTGATCGGCGACCAGGTCACCGCCGCCGAGGCGAAGGCGTACCTTCGGGAGTCCGAATACGACCGCGTCGTGTTGGAGGAACGGCTGGTCGGCGAGGAGTTCACGATCCAGGCGTTCGTCGCCAACGGCGAGGTCAGGACGACCCCGGCCGTCCAGGACCACAAGCGCGCCTACGAGGGCGACGAGGGACCGAACACGGGTGGGATGGGGTCGTACTCCGACGCTGGCTTCTCGCTGCCGTTCATGGCCGAGGGAGACTACGCCGCCGCCGTCGAGGTCATCGAGGCGGTCGTCGAGGCACTGCCGGGGTACACGGGCGTCCTCTACGGGCAGTTTATGCTGACCGCCGAGGGGCCGAAGGTGGTCGAGTTCAACGCCCGCTTCGGCGACCCCGAGGCGATGAACACGCTGCCGGTGCTCGAGACGCCGTTCATCGACGTGATCACGGCGGCCCGCGACGGCGAGGAACTCCCGGAGCTTTCGTTCGCCGGCCGAGCGACCGTCTGTAAGTACGCCGTTCCGGACGGCTATCCGATCGACCCCGATTCTGGCGCCCGCATCGAGGTCGACGAGGGAAGCGTCGGGGACGCGCTGTTGTTCTACGCCAGCGTCGACGACCGGGAGGACGGCCTCTACACGACGACCTCACGCGCCTTCGCCGTGGTCGGCCTGGGCGAGTCGATCGAGGAGGCTGAGTCAGTCGCGTCCGAGGCGCTGTCGGCCGCCGGCGACCGCGTCCGGATCCGTCACGACGTCGGCACGGCGTCGCTCATCGATCGGCGGATCGAGCACATGGACGCGCTGCGGGAGTAACGTTCTCCGGGGGAGACGACGACGCTGGCTACCGCTCACGGAACGTTGCGAACAGGCGACGCGTCCGTCGCGACCGCCGTTCGATCCGGTTGCGCCACGGAGCGATTTCACGACGGAACGACGGAGCGATCCCACGACAGCGCGTCACACACCCGCCTGAACCGTCGTGGACGACCGGTCAGATCACGCGGACGGCTGCGTCGGCATCAATTTTAAACGTCGGGGGTGGGGACCGCCGAACGAACCGCCGTGCGGCCGTGATGCCCGCGAACGCGAGGTCTTTAACGACGGGGGGCGGATCGGCTCACGTGAGCGACGACGACCATCGCCGGGCTGAAACGCACCCTTCCGGGACGGACCGCGCCGCCGAGGCGGCCCCGACACGCCGCCGTGACCGGTTGGATCGGGTCGCGACGCCGGGACCGCGCAACTCGCTGTGGGCCTGGCCGGACGCGAAGTCCCCGCTGGTCGTCGTCAGGAACTACCTCGTGATCCTGCTGTGCCGGATCTCGCCGAGCCTCCGGCTCAAGAACTGGCTGCTCCGACGGATCGGGGTCTCGGTCGGTGCCGGCGTTTCCTGGGGGCTGGAATCGACGCCGGACGTCTTCTGGCCGGAGCGGATCACGGTCGAGTCGGACGCGATCGTCGGCTACGACGCGACGCTGTTGTGCCACGAGTTTCTCCAGGACGAATACCGGCTCGGCGACGTGGTGATACGGCAGCGCGCGATGGTCGGCGCGGGCGCGATCGTGTTGCCCGGCGTGACGGTCGGGGAGGGGGCCCAGGTCGCGGCCAACTCGCTGGTGACCGAGGACGTTCCGGCCGGGACGACCGTCGCGGGCGTCCCGGCGGAGGTGGTCTCCGACCCGAGGGGCGACTCCGATTCGGAGGGAGGGCCCGACCGGATGGCGGAACCCGAACCGACCGCGGAGTAGCACTCGATCGGGAGTGGCGGTCGTCCGGTTCGTTTCGGATGCCTCGGGTTGGTTTCGGATGTCGCCGGTTAGCTTCGGATCCGGACGATCCCCTCGCGGAGCACGAGATGGTTCGGTAGGACGTGTTCCTCGCCGTCGGTCTCGATATGCGTGACGAACAGGTCGACCTCCTGAACGATCCCGCGGCGGTCCGCGACCTTCACCTCGTCGCCGATCCCGTATGGTTGGCGGAGCAGGAGGAACACGCCGGCCGCGGCGGCGGCAAGCAGATCCTTCGTTGCGAGCGCGGTGAGCACCACGAGCGCGAACGCGTACGCCGCGAGTAGGACTATCAACGCGAGCGTCGCGACGCCGATCTGGTCGAGCGCGATCAGGATGGCGACGTAGACGACGCTGTATTTCGCGGCGGTGGATATCATCCCCGTCTCGGGGAGCTTGATCCCGCGGAGGCGCTCGGCGACGTACAGCTCGATCTTGTCGCCGACCACGATCCCGACGATCAGCACGACGATGGCGATGAACAGTCGCGGGACGAACGTGGCGACGTCGCCCCAGAAGAGCTGTGCATACTCGACGTCGGCGACCGAGAGCGCGGTGAGAACGGCGATGCCGACGATGAAGTAGTTCGAGAGCTTCGCGATGATGGTTACCGTCGAGAGCCCGAACTCCCGGGCGGTCCGCTCGAAGGCGGTTCCCTCGGTGGAGCCGGGAACGCCGGCGCGCTCGAGCAGCCGTCGGTTGACCACCTCGACCGCGTAGCCGGCCACGATCCCCAGAAGGACGATGAACAGCGCGAGCCAGATCCGGGGCGGGACGAGACCGAGCACCTCGACCGCCGTTTCCCGGGCGTTGAGCGGGAGCACGGTTCGGGCCATCAGTACGCCTCCGGATCGACCTCGAGGATGAGCCGTCCGCCCTTGAACGCTCGGACGAGACCGTCGGACTCCGAAAGCACGATCGCGGTCGCGTTCGTGTCGCGGGTGATCGCGCCGGCGGCCATGTGTCGCGCACCCAGTCCCTTCGGGATGTCGACGCCCTCGGCGGCCGGCTCGAGGTAGCGATACGCGGAGACGATCTTCCCCGAATCGGAGATGACGAACGCGCCGTCGAGCCGGGAGAACTCCTTCAGCATCACGTTCACGATCGGGTCGCCGACGTGGACGTGGCTCTTCTCGAAGGGATTGTAGCTGAGCGGACGCGATTTGTTCATCACCTTGCCGGCGTCCCCGACGACGAACAGCGCGCCCACCGGCTTCCCCTTCTGCCCCTTCTTACCCAGCTCGATCGCCACCTCGAAGACGTCACGGATCACGCCGGGCTCCGCCCGCGAGTCGACGAACAGGTCGTAGATCCCCGCTCCCATGTCCTCGGTCGCGCGAACGCGGATCACCGAATCCGCGTCGTCGTCGTCGAAGACCGACACCGAACAGGCGATCGCGTCGCCCGTCTCGACGATCCCGCTCTCGATGGCGCCCTCGACGCCGAACCGGATCCGGTCGCGGACGTTGTCGAACGCAAGCGGGAGCTCGACGAACGTGTCCGCGTCGACCACGTTCTCCGTGTCGACGACGACGACGTCGACATCCGCCTCGCGGAACCGCTCGTGAAACGATCCGCTGGGGGAAAACAGGAAGACGCCGTCGACGTCGGCGACGACGTCGTTGAGAAGGTCGGTGAGGATGGACATCGTTATTTAAATCGTCCGACGCCGTATATAAAGCAGTTGTGCCGTCGTCACGCGCCCGTCAGACGCGAATCCGGCCGATCGCGCGCGACCGGCTGCGGCGGGGGCAACTCACAGCCCGAGCGCGTCGGTGACCCGTTCACGAGTCTCGATCAGCTGCCCGTCGGTCCGGTCCCGGGGTCGATCCAGGGGGACGTCCACGTTCGCGACGACGGTGCCGGGCTGGCCGCCGAGCACGACGACCCGGTCCGCGAGGTAGACCGCCTCCTCGACGTCGTGGGTGACGAGCACGACGGTCGCGTCGACGTCGTCCCGGACGTCGAGCAGGAACTCCTGTTGCTCGACCTTCGTCAGCGCGTCGAGCGCGCTGAACGGTTCGTCGAGGAGGAGGGCCTGCGGCTCGTAGGCCAGCCCCCGTGCGAGCGCGACGCGTTGGGCCATTCCGCCCGAGAGCTCCTCGGGAAGCGCCGTCTCGAAGCCGTCCAGCCCGACGCGGGCGATCAGTTCGTCGACGCGGTCGTCGGCGACCGACTCCTCGAAGCCGAGCCTGACGTTCTCCCGGACGGTCGCCCACGGGAGCAGACGGGGATCCTGAAAGACCACGCCCACGTCGTCGCTGCCGCCGGCGTTCACGGGCGTTCCGTCGACCGACGCCGTGCCGTCGAACCCGGACTCGAGGCCGGCGAGCACGCGCAGCAGCGTGCTCTTGCCACAGCCGGAGGGACCGACGACCGAGACGAACTCGCCGTCCTCGGCCGCGAAATCGACGTCGCGGAGCGCGACCGTCTCGTCGTACGCCTTGGTGAGCGAGCGCGTTTCGAGCATCTTACCCCCAGTAGACGAGCCGCTTCTGGAGCGCCTTCACGCCGATGTCGGAGAGGTTCCCGAGGAACGCGAACAGCAGGATCGACCCGACGATGATGTCGGGGCGTGCGAGCACCCGACCGTCGCTCAACAAAAAGCCCAGCCCCTGGCTCGCGGCGATCAGTTCGGCCGCGACCACGAACATCCACGCCAGTCCGACCCCGCCTCGAACGCCGACCAGCAGGCTCGGGAGGGCCGCAGGGAAGACGACGCGGCGAAGCGTCTCGAACCGGCCGACGTCGTAGACCGCCACGACCTCGAGTAGGTCCTCGTCGATCCCCTGAATCCCCGTCGAGAGGTTGAGGTACACCGGGAAGAACGCGCCCAGCGCGATGAGCGTCACCTTCGCGCTCTCGCCGATGCCGAACCACAGGAGAAACAGCGGAACCCACGCCAGCGAGGGGATGTTCTTCAGGCTCTGGAGGAGCGGATCCAGGAGATCGTTCGCGAGCCCGAACAGTCCGGTGAGCGTCCCGAAGGCGATCCCGGCGCTCACGCCGAAGAGCACGCCGAACGCGACGCGCTGGATCGTGACGCTGAGGTGACCCCACAGCTCGCCGGAGGCGCCCATCGCCACGAAGGTCGTCAGGACGGTCGTCGGGGCGGGCAGCTGGTGCGGTTGGAAGACTCCCCCGGCCACGAGGAAGTGCCAGCAGACCACCAGCAGCCCGGGCACGACGAATCCGAGCACGCTGCGCGGGGAGCCCGGTGTGGCCGGCGTGTGGTCGCGGAGCCACGTCGCCAGGCGTTCCCCGGCCGCGGTCGCGCCGTCGTGGTCCTCGACCGTCGCCATCAGTTCACCACCTCGCTCGCGGTCTCGGAGTCGATCAGCTCGTCGATGCGCGCCTGGAGGTCGGCGTCGGGCTGGACCATTCCCTCCTCCTTGAGGATGGGCGCGAGCGTCGAGAGGAGCTCACGGTGCTGCTCGCCGGGGAGCGCGGTCGAGAGGTCGTTCCGCTCGACGAACACGCGCTCGGCGACCGCCTGGGACATGTCCGACTCGGCGGCCAGGATCGACGCCGTCTCCTGCGGGTTCTCGAGCGCCCACTGGCGCCCGCGTTCGTAGGTCTCCAGGACGCGGCGCGCGTCCTCGGGACGGTCCTCGAGGAAGCCCTCGAGCACGTTGAGGAAGCCGTAGGTGTTGAAGTCCGGTTCCCGGAAGAACAGGTCGACGTCGTGTTCGAGCTCCAACTCGGCCATGTGCGGGTCCAGCCCGGCCCACGCGTCGACGTCGTCCTGAACGAGCGCGGACTGTCCGTCGGGATGTTGGAGGTGGACGACCTCGACGTCGGCCGCGGAGAGCCCCGCCGTCTCCAGCGCCTGCAGGAGGAAGAAGTAGGGATCGGTCCCCCGCGTCGCCGCGACGCGTTTGCCCTCCAGGTCCGCGACCGAGGAGATGCCGGAGTCGGACTTGGCAACGAGCGCGGTCCACTCCGGCTTCGAGTAGATGTACGGCGTCCGGATCGGCACGCCGTTCGTGCGCGCGAGCAGCGCCGCGATGCCCGCCGTCGAGGCGAACTCGGCGGATCCGCTCTGGGAGTACTCGTTGGCCTGGTTGCTCCCGAGGCTGAGCACCCACTCGATCGAGACGTCGTCGTCGGCGAACTCCTCCTCGAGCCAGCCGTGGTCCCGGAGCACGAGGCTGATCGGGTTGTAGTAGGCCCAATCGACCGTGATCGTTCGGCCGTCGGTATCGCTCGACCCGTTGCCGTTTCCATCACCGGTGCTGCTTCCGCCGGTCGCAATGCAGCCAGCCGCAAGCGGCGTGGCGATCGTCGTCCCGGCCGTGGCGAGGAAGCGTCGTCGTTCCATCGTGTCCCCACGTACCGACCGGATTCCCTATAAGGTATGCATAAGTGGAATATTTCGTCGCAGCTATGATGCTTTATAGTAATACACGGATCGAAGAAATTCGAGCAGGAACGTACGAACGCGATGGTGAAGGGTCGAGTCGCCCGTTTTCGTAATTGTGTGTTAGTCTCAGACACTCGGCCGTGACCGAAAGCCTGCGTTCCGAAAACAGGATATCGTGTCCGTTATCCGGGATGGACCGATCGCCGACTCGGGTCGATTGACCGACTCGGCCACCCGTCCGGAACGGTTCGATCACTCGAGCGTTCGTCCCGTCGCGGTCGCCTCACGGTCCGGCCGTCGAGACGATCTTGATCACGTCGCCCTCCGACAGTTCGTGGTCCTCGCCGATCCGGCGGCTCGAGCGCGCGTCGATCGCGTGGAGGTAGCCCTCGCCGATGTCGGAGTGAACGGCGTACGCGAGGTCCTTCGGGGTCGCGCCCGCCCGGAGCAGGAACGCGTCGGGCAGGACGTTTCCGCGGGCGTCGGTCCACTTGGCGGCGTCCTGGACGGGGTAGGCGGTGAACCGGTCGAGCCGGTCGTACACCGCCGCGTTCAGGGCCGTCTGGACGCCGGTCCCCCCGAACGCGTCCATCACGTCACGGATCCCCTCGAGCCCCTCGCGCTGGTCCGTGGAGACGTCGGCGTCGTCGACGATCTCGAAATCCGGATCGCCCGGGTCGTACGCGACGACGCCGGCCTCGGCGGCCCGGCGAAGGCCCAGTTCGCCGTCGGCGGCCGCGAACACCACCGGCTGATCGGTCTCCTTCCGAAGCCGGTCGACGTTCTCCTGGGGTGCCACGTCGGCCTTGTTGGCGACCACGACGATGGGCTTGGTCCGCCGCCGGAGGACCTCGGCCAGCCGCTCGCGGTCCTCGTCGGCCCATTTAAATGGGTCGTCCGGATACTCGATCGACCGGAGGACCGCCGTCACGTCCGCCGCGGTCGCGCCGAACCCCGTGAGCAGGTCCGTCAGCGCCTCCTCGAGGTCGAAGTCGGGCGACCGGGACTTCCGCTCGACGCTCTCCCAGTTGCGGTCGATGATTCCCGCGAGCCAGAGGTCCATCTCGCGTTCGATGAAGTCGACGTCCTCGAGGGGGTCGTGACTCCCGACCGGGACCGGCTCGCCCTCCGCGTCGGTGCCGCCGGAGGCGTCGACGACGTTGAGGATGACGTCCGCGTTCGTCAGCTCGTCGAGGAACTGGTTGCCAAGCCCCTTCCCCTCGTGGGCGCCGGGGACGAGCCCGGCCACGTCGAGGAGTTCGACCGGAACGTACCGCTTCCCGTCGCGGCAGTTCTCCGCCCCGCACCGCTCGTCCCGGTCCAGACACGGACACTCCGTGCGGACGTGTGTGACTCCCCGGTTGGCGTCGATGGTCGTGAACGGGTAGTTCGCGACGTCGACGTCGGCCATCGTCGCGGCCGTATACAGGGTCGACTTCCCCGCGTTCGGTTTCCCCGCGAGCGCGACCGTGATCATCTCAGGCTCCCGCGAGCACGTCCCCGACCCGTCGCGGCTCCCCCGAGAGGTCGGGGTCGGACTCGACGATCTGGAGGATCTCGTGGTCGGTGACGTCCGGGTAGTCCTTCTCGGTCGCCTCCTCGATCAGCTCGCGGTCCAAACGAAACTCGGTCCCCTGATACACGACGTCGACGCCGTCGTCCTCGATGGAGAGGATGGTGCTCATGGCCGATCGGAGGCGTGTCCCCCCTATAAGGGTGCGGCTCTCGGCCGGCGACGGAGGAAGGGTCGTCACCTCCGACGGGCTAGAGATGCAGGGAGACGATCGTCGTCGCCTCCGCCGGCACCGAGGGGACGGTTTCGACGCCGCCGTTTGCGGGCGTGCCGGCGGCCCCGCCCGGGTCAGCGTCGGCCGGTTCGGGGCCGACGCTCGCGGTGGCCTCGAGGCCACCGTCGCCAGTCGGTGAGGCCGATTCGGTCGTCGTGTCGATCGACAGCCGCGCGCCGACGGAGTCGGCGGCCCACGTGACGAGCCAAAGCCCGACGCCGCTGCCGTGGGACAGCGGCGTCTCCTCGTTCGTATCGAGGACGGTGATCTCGTGGTCCGGGATCCCGGGGCCGTCGTCGGCCACCGAGATCACCGTCTCCGTCCCCGCGTCTTGGACCGACACCCAGACGGTCGGGTTCGGCGCGTCGTTGTGGACCGCGGCGTTCTCGACGAGACACCGGAGCGCGGTCTCCAGTCCCGGACCGCCCGCCACCGTCTCGGGGCCCTCGTGATCGACGTGGACCGTGACGTCGGGGTGGTCCCGGCGGATCGTCTCGACCACGCGCTCGATCACGTCCGCCAGGTCGTAGCTGACCGTCCGACCGCGCTGGTCGATGATGCGTTCGATCTCGCGCGCGTTTTCGCTGTTGCCGAGCAGTTCCTCGCTGGCTTCACGGATCGCGTCGATACGCGTGAGCACCGCCGCATCGGTGCTCAGATCGGCGTCCAGGCTCCCGCTCGCGTCCGTGAGATCGTCGGCGAGGAGGTCGGCGTTCCCGCGGATCGTGGTGAGCTTGTTCCGGATGTTGTGTCGGAGCACGCGCGAGAGGATCTGCCGGAGTAGCTCGAGCTCCTCCTCGCGCTCCTCAAGTTCGTGTTCCCGCCGCTTGATCGGCGTGATGTCGCGCAGCACGACCACCCACGCCGTGGAGTCGATCGACCGCTGGACCGCCGAGGCCGACACCGAGAAGTGGCGGACCTCATCGTCCATCGGGACGGCGATCTCCATATCGTCGGTTCCGCCGTCGGTCGGAGCGGCTGTGTCGGTTCCGCCGTCGGTCGGAGCGGCTGTGTCGGTTCCGCCGTCGGTCGGAGCAGTTCCGTCGTCCGCCGTGCTCGAATCCATCCGCGTCGTCGCCTGCAGGATGCGGTCGTGCACCGCCGGGGGGATCGACGTGAAGAACTTCGAGGCGGGCATTCCGACGTGGACGTCGTCGCCGGCGAACAGGCGGTCGGCCGTCGCGTTGTAATCGAGCACGCGGCGTTCGTCGTCGACCGTCACGACGGCGTCGTCCATCTCCGCCATCGCCACCTCCCGTGCGACGGGAACGACCGTGAGCAGGTCCATCCGGTAGAGCGCCTGCAACAGGAACAGTCCGCTGCCCGCGAGGCCGACGGGCGTGAGGTCGTAGACGGTGGGCACCGCGCCGAACAGGGTCAGAAGGTTGGCGATGATCGGCGGGACGACCGCCAGCGTCAGGATCGCTGCCTGTCGCTGCCGCAGCCCGCGCGACCGGAGCCACTCGCCGGCCAGCAGAACCGTGCCGGTCAGGACGAGCAGGTAGTTCAATCCGGACAGTATCCAAAACCCCGTGCCGTAGGACGCGACGAGCACCGTCCCCTGAACGGTCGTTTGAGGGGTCAAAACGAGGTGGTGATAGGAGTTCGACCACGCGACCGCCTGGCCGAGTCCGACGTACGCCACGAAGGGGCCGAGCGCACGTCTGGACGGCCACCAGCCCGTCGTCGATTCGACGGCCAACAGCAGCCAGCCGACCGCGATCAGCGACGCGGCGAGCAGCCGGACGTTCCAGGCGGCCACCGAGAGGTCGGGGTTGGCGACGAGGTACTCGTTGCCGAGGCCGATCGGCCACAGCGCGATCCCGAGGACCGCGAGCGCGAACCCTCGGCTGCCCGGCGTGTCGGGGTGGCGGAGGGGCTCCCGCAGCAGGAACAGCAGCGCCGTCCCCATCGCGAGGTAGCCGAGCCCCACGGTCCCCGACGAGAGCTCCATCGTCGAAACGACGTTCATCGACCGTTATAAAGCCCCCTGCCGACCGCGGGACGGTGGACGGTTCGGGCGCCTTTGGCGGGGTAGGTTCGGGCGCCTTTGGCGGGGTACGCTTAACCGCCTGCACGCTATCAGTGGGGTATGAACGAGACCGACTTCGAGGCGTACCGGACCTTCCGCCGCGACCTCCATCGCCATCCCGAACCGGCGTGGTGCGAGTACTACACGACCGACCGGATCGTCGCCGCGCTCCGGGACCGTGAACCGGACGAATTGTACGTCGGTCGCGAGGCGCTCGCGGGCGACGCGCGCACCGGCGTTCCCGATGCGGAGACCCTGGATATGTGGACCGACCGCGCCCGTCAGGCCGGCGTCGACCCCGACGTCCTCGAACGGACGGCCGACGGCCACACCGGCTGTATCGCCGTCTTCGAGCGCGGCGACGGGCCCACGGTTGGCCTCCGCGTGGACATCGACGCGCTGCCGGTGACCGAGGCCGACGACCCCGACCACGATCCGGCCGCGGGCGGCTACCGCTCGGCACACGAGGGGTACATGCACGCCTGCGGTCACGACGCCCACGCGACGATCGGGATCGGCGTGATCGACGCCGTCCTCGCCGGCGGGTTCGCGGGGACGCTCGTCGTCGTCTTCCAGCCCAGCGAGGAGCGGATCGGCGGCGGCCGGCCGATCGCTGAGTCCGGTCACCTCGACGACGTCGACTACCTGCTGGCGGTCCACGTCGGCCTCGACCATCCATCCGGCGAGGTCGTCAGCGGGATCGACGGATTCCTGGCGGTGCGGCACTTCCGGGCCGACTTCGAGGGTCGACCGGCCCACGCGGGAGCGAACCCCGAACAGGGGCGGAACGCGGTGCAGGCTATGGCCACCGCCGTCGAGAACCTCTACGCGATCCCCAGACACGCCGACGGCAAGACGCGGGTCAACGCCGGGGTCGTCGGGGGCGGAACCGCCACGAACGTCATCCCCGAGGAGGCGTTCATCGAGGGGGAGGTCCGCGGCGGCACCACCGAGCTCGCCGACTACATGTTCCACAAGGCCGAGCGCGTCCTGCGCGCGGCCGCGGAGACCCACGGCTGCTCGGTCGCCATCGAGTCCACCGGGGGTGCCCCCAGCGCGACCAGCGACGCCGCGCTGGCGGCCGTCGTCGGCGAGGCGGCCAGCGGCGTCGACGGCGTCGAGACGGTCAGCGACCGGGACGACCTCGGGGGCAGCGAGGATGCGACCTACCTGATGGAGCGCGTCCAGGACCGCGGCGGGCTCGCCTGTTACGTCTGCGTCGGCACCGACCATCCCGGCGGACACCACACGTCCACGTTCGACGTCGACGACGACGACGTTCGGATCGCCATCGACGTCCTCGCGGACACGATCGAACGCATCGGCGAGGCGCCGCCGAGTCGGTGAATCGGGGGTCGGTGCATCGTCTCCTCGAACGCGACCATCAGACCGACCGGTCGATCACGGCACGAACGAGCGACGCGAGCGGACCGGCCGTCCGGGGCGGTCCACCCGAACCGGGAGCCGCGTCGGCCGCCGTTTCATCCATCGTCGGCGGCGACGTCGCCTCCGACCGGACGTTCACCTCCGACCCGTTCGGGAGCGAATCGTCCGCCGCCTCCGCCGCCGCCTCGACGGCCGTCCGTTCGTGATGACGAACCCGGCGCCGGACCGCCGCCGGATCGGCGTCGGCGATCAGGGGCGCGATGGCGTCGATCGGCGCCGTGGCGTCCGGCCCGAGCCGTGCCATTCCGACCGCGGTTCCGAGATGTCGGCCGCACTCCCGGAGTGCGTCGGTTCGCTCGTCGCGTCCGCCGACGGACCCGCCGAGCGCCATCGCAACTTCGTAGAGACTGCCGAGTGTCCGGTGGGCCATCTCCTCGGCCGTTTCGAGCGCTGCGTGGTCGCTCCCGGCGGCGATCGTCAACCCTTCGCTCACCGCGGTCATCGTTTCCGCGATCAGGGCGTATCGACCGACCGCCTCGCCCGGCGAGGACGGCACGAACGAACCGACCGAGTCGGCTGGTTCGCTCGGGTTGGCTGGTTCGCTCGGGTTGGCTGGTTCGCTCGGGTTGGCTGGTTCGGTCACTCCGGTCGAGTCGGTCGGCTCGGCGTCGCTCGCGGCGTCGGCGAGTTGGGTGAACGCCGCGGCGTAACAGACGTCGCCGGCAAGCAGGGTTTCCATTCCCGGATCGACCGTCGCCTCGCGGTCCCGATCGGCAGCGGCGCCCTCTTGGGCAGGCTCGCAGCCCCCGTCCCGCGGCACGAACGGCGTCGGTGCCTCGAGCAACCGAGCGTGGATCCGTGCTCCGGTTTCCACGAGCGTGATCGCCACCGCGGCGTCGAGGGCGCGGTCGGGCCCCGGGATCGACTCGACCATCGTCGCGTCGGGCATCGTCGTCTCGCGGGACGTCGCGTCGGCACCGTCGGCGAGCGTCGCTTCGCTCGACTCGTCCGGTACCGTCGCCGCCGTCGCGAGCAAGAGCGTCCCCGATCCGGTGATGACCGACTCCCGAAGTCGTTCACGAACGGCGTCATACAGGACTGCCGGCTCGCGTCCCTCGAGCCGGGCCGTGAGCGCGCGGTCGAGCCGGCGGTCGCAGGCGTGGAGGAGGTCAGTCGACGGGACCGTCATCGTTCCTCGAGTTCGTGACGGTGCGTGTAAAAGCCACGTGAGCGTGAAGGTTTCGCCGGATGGTCGCGCGCATCCGGATCTCGCCGCCAGGCTGCGCCAGTACGTCACTCCCGACGCCGCATCAGCGTCCCCCGACGCTGCATCAGCGTCCCCCGACGCCGCATCAGCGTTCCCCGACGCCGCGTTAGTACTTCGCCTCGGCGCCGGTGGTCTCGTAGATGCGGTCGAGGATCCGGTCGCGGTCCGTGGTCCACGACCCCATCGCCGCGGGCGAGCCGGGATACTCGCCGTAGTGGTCGAGCAGCTCGTCCGCGAGCTGCTTGGTCTCGTAGAAGTTCCAGATCGTGCCCCAGTAGCCGAAGCTCTTTATCGCACATTTCAGCTTGAGCCCGAAGGACATCGACGTCGACCCCTCGTACAGCGCCTCCGCGAGGTTCTCGCCGGGGAGTGCGGCCAGCAGCCCCATCAGGTCGTCGATGTCCACCGCGGTCGAGAGGATGTTGTAGACGTCGAGGCCGGCGTACCGGCCGCCGAAGTGGTCCATCACGCGCTCGTTGTACCGCCAGAGTGCGTCCTCGCTCACGTCGCCGTCGCCGATCGCTTCGACGGCCTGCTCGCCCGCGTACTTGCCGGCGTAGGCCGCGCCGGCGATCCCGCCGCCGGTCGTGGGGTTGACGTGGCCGGCGGCGTCGCCGACCGCCATGTATCCCGGCGCGACCGCGGAGTCGTACGGGCGGCGGGTCGGAAGCGCGGCGCCGAGCTTGTCGGTGACGGTCGCGCCCGCGAACTCGGGGCGGTTCCGGAGGTCGCGTTTCAGCGACTCGACGAGCTTCATCGGCTCCTCGTTCATCTGGAAGCCGAGGCCGGCGTTGATCTCGGTGTCGGTCCGCGGGAAGTACCAGAGGTAGCCGGCCGCGCGCTCGGTCGGCTTGAACACCAACGCGTCGTCCCACTCGACCGGCTCGGGGACCTCCACGATCTCGCGGTAGGCCGAGCAGAACTGCGAGTACCGGACGTTCGTGTCGAAGGTCGTCCCCGAGAAGTCGGCCTTGTCCTGCAACAGCGAGAGCGACCCCGCCCCGTCGATCACGACGTCCGCCGCGAAGTCGATCGCGTCCCCGCGGCGCTTTCCGCGGAGGCCGGTCACGCGACCGTCCTCGTCCTGGAGCACGTCCCCGATCACGGTGTCGTAGTGGAACTCGACGCCGGCGTCATCGGCGGCCTCGATGAGTCGACGGCCGTATTCCCAGCGGTCGATGACCGCGAGCTCGCCCGGGACGGGGATCTCGAGGACCGTGTTCTCCTGGGGGATCTCGAAGCGGCCGTGGTCGACGCCCGTGTTCGTGAACGCGGGCTCGATCCGGGATTTGGGGATCGCCTCGGGGAACGCGTCGGCCCCCTTCAGCGCGTCGCCGCAGGCGATGTGGCCGGCCTCGGTCTCGTCCTTCCGCTCGACGATGGCGACGTCGAGGCCCGCCTCGGCGATCGTCGTCGCGGCATAACAGCCGGCCGTCCCGGCCCCCGCGACGACGACGTCGTACTCGTGGGTGGTCATATCTCATTCGTGGCCGCCGGGCGGGCAAAACTCTTTATGCCGATTTTCGTCCTCCGAACGACGTCACAACGCCGGGTCGGCCGGCAGGGTGCCCCTGATCCCGTCGCGCGGTTACCCCGATTCGGCCGCGTACCGGTTTCCGTCGGCGATCGTTTTAAAAAGGGCGCCGATCAGGCCGCCGACGAGCAGGGCGCCGGCGCTCACGATGATGACCAGGCCGATGATCATTCCGACGGCCTCCCGGACGATGCCGCTGTAGCCGACGACCAGTTCCGGGGTGAAAAAGACCAACAGCCCGACCGGCAACAGCAGCCAGCCCGCAAGGAAAACGATGATCAGCCGAAGCATCGACGGACTGAGCGCGTACGCGAAGGCTGAGTCGAAATCGACGCCACGGCCGGCCAGAACGTCCTCCACGTCGGTCATCGGATCACCGGGTGAACGACCGACGGCCGAACGCATAACGGTATCGGCCGGATCATCGAATCGGAGCCGCATCGGCCGGCACACCGCGTCGCTTTTCAGGGACTCCCGCGTACGGCCGGTCGTGCTTTCGGTCGAGCTGCATACCCACTCGGAACGCTCCCACGACGGCCGCGACCCGGTCGACCTGCTGTTGGAGCAGGCGGCCGCGGTCGGGCTCGACGCCATCGCGGTCACCGACCACGACGCGATCGACGCGTCGATCGAGGCCGCCGAGCGCGCGGCCGACCACGGCCTCGTCGGGATCGTCGGGATGGAGGTGACGTGTGCGGCCGGCCACGTGCTCGCGTTCGGCGTCGAGGACCTGGTACCCTCGGGGCTTCCCTACGACGAGACCCTCGATCGGATCCACGACCAGGGCGGGATCGCGGTCGTCCCCCATCCGTTCCAGAAGAGCCGCCACGGCGTCGCGGCCCACATCGACGACGAGCAGCTCGCGAGCGCGGACGCGATCGAGGTGTACAACTCCCGGCTGCTGACCGGACGGGCGAACCGCAAGGCCGAGCGCTTCGCGCTCCACCGCGACCTCCCGATGACCGCCGGCAGCGACGCCCACGTCTCCGAAATGGTCGGACAGGCGGTCACCGAGGTCGACGCCGACGAGCCGTCAGCCGCGGGGATCCTCGAGGCGATCGCCGCCGGACGAACGAGCGTCATCGGCCGCCGGACTCCCTGGCACGTCTCCTTCCGACAGGCGGCCGGCGGCGCGAAGCGTCGGGTCCTCCGGCGGCTGGACGATCTGCGATGACGGCCGACGGCGACTCGACCGGCGAGGACGACCCGGTTCCCGAGGATGACTGGATCGTCGATGCTGATCCGGTGGTCGACGAGGGCGCGTTCGCGCGTGACCGCCGACACGGTGCGACTCCCGAGCGAGTTCGGCTGGCGATTCGCGAATCCGACCCCCTCCCCGGCGGCACTGGCTTCGGCGGGTACGTCGACCTGGCGGACGGGACGCCGGCGCTCGTCCGGGACGTCCTCGGCCGGGTTCCGGTCTTCGTCGAGGCGACTGCGGCCGACCCGACGGCGGACGAGGCGTGGGCGTTCGACCGCCGGCGGCTCGAGGAGCCGCGGTCCGTGCCGGCCGGGACCGTTCTGACGGCCGCGGACGAGCGCCGCGTCTGGACGCTCCCGGACTCGCGGGCCGACGCAGCCGCGGCTGCGCAGGCAGGCGTCGACGAGGCGATCCGCGAGTCGATCGCCGCCGTCGATGACGCCGTTGCTGCCGACGGCAATAACGCCACCGTTGCTGCCGACGGCAATAACGCCACCGTTGCTGCGGACGGTCACGACACCGACGCCGAATCCGATTCCGGCGGCGACGTCGCGGTCGCCTTTTCCGGCGGCGTCGACTCGGGGATCGTCGCCGCGGGCGCGCCCGAGGCGCCCTGTTACGTCGCCGGATTCGAGGGGTGTCACGACGTCGCGGCCGCCCGCACCGCCGCGGCGGCGATGGACCGCGAGCTGCGCGAGGTTCGGATCGACCACGACGACCTCCGGGCGGCGATCCCTACGGTCGCCGCGGCCACCGGGCGGACGAACCCGATGGATCTCGCGATCGCGGTTCCGCTGTACTGCACCGCGCGCGCGGCCGCGGCGGACGGCCACGATCGACTCCTGCTCGGACAGGGTGCCGACGAGCTGTTCGGCGGGTACAGCAAGGTCGTCGAACCGGCCGACGACCACCGGGTCGACGCGGGGACGGTGCGGGGCGCGCGCGACGAGACGATGCGGACGCTGCCGGCGCAGATCGAACGCGACGTCGGGGCGGTCCGAACCGCCGGGATCGAGCCCGTGACGCCGCTGCTCGCGGACCGCGTGGTGGCGGCCGCGCTGCGGCTTCCGGGATCGTTGCTTGCCACGCCCGATGAGCGGAAGATCGCGCTGCGGCGCGCCGCCGAGGGGCTGGTCCCCGAATCGGTCCGGACCGCGGAGAAGAAGGCGGTGCAGTACGGCACCTACGTCTCTCGGGAGCTCGACCGGCTCGCCCGGCAGGCGGGATTCAAACGACGGATGGACGACCACGTCGAGCGATACGTCGAGTCGGTGCTCCTGGATTCGCCCCCTCCGGAACCGGTCGCCGACGAGTGAGAGGCGTTCCTCGCCATATTGGTATATAAATGAACGATCGTTACGGTCCGTTCGGGCGTTTCGGGGCGTCTACCGGCGGTTGTGATCGGATCACACAATACATTTATGTAGTGCCAGTTCCTAACTCGGAGTGAAGAACGCGAGCGAGGTCGACTTTATATTCCTTTCGTCCTCCTCAGCCGCGCACCACGCGACCGCGGCCCGCCGTCATCACGAGCACACTCCAATCGAACACACACCAATGAGTCAGACACGCTTCAGCGCCCACCGGCGCACGACCGACACGAACCGGGAGACGACCGACGACCGACGGTCCGGAACGCGATCCGGCGCCGCCGAATCGACGACGGAGGACGAGCAGGCACACGAACACGAGTCGACGACGACCTGTCCGGAGTGCGGGAGCACGCTCCGCAACGAGGGCGCCGAAACGGTCTGTTCGAGCTGCGGGCTCGTCGTCGACGCCGACGAGATCGACCGCGGGCCGGAGTGGCGCGCGTTCGACGCCAGCGAGAAGGACTCGAAGTCCCGCGTGGGCGCCCCCACGACGAAGATGATGCACGACGACGGCCTCTCGACGAACATCGGGTGGCAGGACAAGGACGCCTACGGCAACTCGCTCTCCTCGAGCCAGCGCCAGAAGATGCAGCGGCTCCGGACGTGGAACGAGCGCTTCCGCACCCGCGACTCCAAGGAGCGGAACCTCAAGCAGGCGCTCGGCGAGATCGACCGGATGGCCTCCGCGCTCGGCCTCCCCGAGAACGTCCGCGAGACCGCCTCCGTCATCTACCGACAGGCGCTCGACAACGACATGCTTCCGGGCCGCTCGATCGAGGGGATCGCGACCGCGAGCCTCCAGGCGGCCGCCCGGATGGAGCAGGTGCCCCGGTCGATCGACGAGATCGCGGCCGTCAGCCGGGTCGACGCCGAGGAGTTCAAGCGCGCCTACCGGTACATCAACCGCGAGCTGAAGCTGGAGATCCAGCCGGCCGATCCGGTCGAGTACCTCCCGCGGTTCGCCAGCGACCTCGAGGTCCCCGACGAGACCGAGCAGTTCGCCCGCCAGCTGCTCGAGCAGGGGAAACGGCAGAACGTCCACAGCGGCAAGTCGCCGGTCGGCCTCGCGGCCGCCGCGATCTACGCCGCCGGCAAGCTCACCAACGTCGATCTCACCCAGAGCGAGGTCAGCGACGTGACCGGAATGAGCGAGGTCACGATCCGGAACCGCTACCAGGAGCTGCTCGAGGCCGAGGAGGCCCGGTTCCCCGGTTTCTCCGAGGGCGACGCCGACGCGGTCGCCTGATCGCCGACGGACTGTAACGCGCCGGAATCCATTACCGTCAGTTTTGCGTACCCCGAAGAGCGGCGTTCGTATGGCTCGAAGGCAACCAGCTCGGAGACCGGAGAATCGAGACGGCGATCAGCCCCGCCGACTCCGGCGGGGCGATCGGGACGAACCGGTGACTGACCACGTCACTGGGAGCACTCGTCCACGTCGGCGTCCGGGATGCCGCGTCGCGGCCACGGACGCCGTCAGTCGATCGGACCGGGAATACCTAAACCGCGTCCGATCCGTCAAAACTGGCCACACTGATCGAGATATCCCGGCGATCGTTTCGTTTTGCACACGACGTCGGATTCATTTCCGTTCGGAACGCCACGCAGTCCGGACGTAGTGATCGAACGTCAGCCCCAACGCCCAGGCCGAGCGTCAGCCCGAACGACCCACGATCCCGCGTTCCACGTCCGACGAACGGGCCGGCCTGCGCTCCGACCGTCGAGGTGATCGGTCCGCCGATCCGACGGAATATGCTTCAGGGGAATGAATGGGACCGAAACACTTTCCGCAAGTTATACCGTACCTGGTCCGGTACCCGTATCCAATGAGTCGGAACATCCAGGTCAGTCGCCTCGATCGAACGGCGGTCGAGGACCAGGACGTCGAGATCGTCGAGCGGAAGGGGATCGGGCATCCGGACTCGATAAGCGACGGCATCGCGGAGTCGGTCTCTCGGGCGCTCTCACAGCTCTATCTCGACCGGGTCGGCAAGGTCCTCCACTACAACACCGACGAGACGCAGCTGGTCGCCGGCAACGCGGCCCCCGCCTTCGGCGGCGGCGAGGTCGTGGAGCCGATCTACATTCTCATCGTGGGACGAGCGACCAAGGAGTACGACGGCCAGCAGCTGCCGGTCGACTCGACGGCGCTGGCGGCGGCCCGCGAGTACCTCGCCGAGGCCATCCCGGAACTCGAGTACGGAACCGACGTCATCGTCGACGTCAAGCTCGGCGAGGGGTCCGGCGACCTCCAGGACGTCTTCGGCGAGGAGGAGGCGCAGGTCCCGATGGCCAACGACACCTCCTTCGGCGTCGGTCACGCCCCCCTCACCGAGACCGAGCGGATCGTTCGCGACGCCGAGCACGAGCTCAACACGACCTACTACGAGGACCACCCCGAGCTCGGCCCGGACGTGAAGATCATGGGCAAACGCGAGGGTGATCGGATCGACATCACCGTCGCCGCCGCGATGGTCGACCGGTACGTCGACGGCTTCGAGGCCTACGACGAGGCGGTCGAGTCGGTTCGGGAGTTCGTGACCGATCTCGCCCGCGACCGGACCGATCGGGAGGTCAACGTCGACGTCAACACCGCCGACGACTACGACGAGGGCTCCATCTACCTCACCGTGACGGGAACCTCAGCCGAACAGGGCGACGACGGTTCGGTCGGCCGGGGTAACCGGGCGAACGGTCTGATCACGCCGAATCGACCGATGTCGATGGAGGCGACCTCCGGGAAGAACCCGGTCAACCACATCGGCAAGATCTACAACCTGCTCTCGACGGAGATTGCCGAATCCGTCGCCGCGGAGGTCGACGGGATCCGTGACCTACAGGTCCGGCTCCTCTCACAGATCGGTCGCCCGATCGACGAGCCGCACGTGGCCGACGCGCAGGTCGTCACCGAGGACGGAGTCGACCTGGCGGACGTCGAGGACGACATCGTCGCGATCGTCGACGCGGAGCTCGCGGACGTCACGGGCGTGACCCGGCGGGTCATCGAGGGCGACGTCTCGACGTTCTGAGCGCGAGTCGCTTGACCGTGGATCCCCCGACCGCAACCGATTTGCGGACGGGGCCTCCAGTCGGAGTATGACGCAGGTGTGTCTCGTGGGCGACCCGGAGGTGAGCCTCGCCTACGAGCTCCTCTCCCGCGAGACCGCGCGGGAGGCGCTGTCGACCTACGAGATCACGGAGCCGTTCGCCAACAGCCTCGCGGTCGACACCGTGAGCCTCGGCGCCGCCGTCTCGCTGTGCAACGACCTGAACTGGTATCTCGTCCGCTTCGTGCGCGAGACGCTGATCCGCGACCCGTCGATCGACGCCGACGAATGGCTCTCCCGGGACCTCGCGCGGCAGGTCCGCGACGGCGAGGTCCGACCCGAGGAGACCGACCGGCGGCTCAAGCTGTTCGGCGTGCTCGACGGGGAGCTCGTCGATCCGAGATACGTGACCAGGGAACAGGGAACGACGCCCGACCACGATCGGGACGACCTCGACGGGACGGTCGTGGTTCGGGTAAGCGACGCGGAGTTTTCCGCCTGAGCGAGCCGCGATCGGGTCGCCTCGTCCACATTCACGGCGTCGTTAAACCGAGCCGTCCGCGTTCGCATCGAACAGTCCGGTCGAGAGGTAGCGCTCGCCGCTGTCCCAAAAGACCGTGACGACGAGCGGCTCGTCACCGGCGTACGTGCCCGCGTCCCGGAGTTCCTCGGCGACGGTCTTCGCGGCGAGGTTCGAGGCGCCCGAGGACTGGCCGACGAGGATGCCCTCCTCCCGGGCGAGGCGGCGACACTCCGCCTCGGCCTCGTCGAGTTCGACCGTGTGGACCGCGTCGAGGAGGTCGGTATCGAGGTTCGGAGCGATGAACCCAGGTCCCATTCCCTGGAAGGAGTCGCCGGTGGGCTCCTCCCCGGACAACACCGCGCTGTCGGACGGCTCGACGGCGTCGATCCGGACGTCCGGGAACGCCTCCCGGAGCCGCCGACCGGTCCCCGTGATCGTGCCGCCGGTACCCACGCCCGCGACCAACGCGTCGACCGTCCGGCCGTCGATCTGGTCGAGGATCTCGGCGCCGGTCGTCTCGTAGTGTGCGCGCGGGTTTGCCGGGTTCTCGAACTGTCCCAGCTGGACCATCCCCTCGGCCTCGAGCTCGTCCGCCCGGTCCTTGGCGTCCGAGATGTCGCCCTCGACGAGCTCGACGGTGGCCCCGTACGCCCGCATGATGCGGCGCCGCTCCGGCGACTTCGAGGCCGGCATCACGATCGTCACGTCGTAGCCCTTCGCTGCGCCGCACATCGCGATCCCGACGCCGGTGTTCCCCGAGGTCGGCTCGACGATGCCGTCGCCCGGCGAGAGATCGCCGGACGCCTCGGCGGCCTCGATCATCGCGATCGCGGGGCGGTCCTTGGCAGACCCGCCGGGGTTCTTCGATTCGATCTTCGCGGCCACCGTGGTCCCCGCCGGCGAGGAGACGCGAACCAGCGGCGACCCGACGGTGTCGAGGATGCCGTCGTCCATTGGGTGAGTCTACTGCGAGCGTGCCTAAACCACCTACGGACTGCGGCAAGACGCGAATCGATCCGGATCCCGCGATGTGTCGGATTCGACGCCGCGCCGGATCCGGCGACGCGACCCTTTTAAGTTCGCCGTTCCTATTCGATCGTATGTCACTGCGGACGCTACAGCCGAACGCGGCGTGGAGCGCGGCGGGCTACGAGGACGCGCTCGAGACGCTCGGCGCGGACGAGGGATACGTCTTCAAGGTCTGGGGCGGCGACTGGTGCGGCGACTGCCGCCAGCAGCTGCCGGACTTCGCCGCGGCCCTCGAGGCCGCCGGCGTTCCCGACGAGCGGATCGAACACCATCCCGTCGAGAAGGCGGCGGACGGCTCGAAGACCGGACCCGGCGTCGAGGAGTACGGCATCGAGCTGATCCCCACCGTCGTCGTCGAGCGCGAGGGCGAGGAACTCGCGCGGTTCGTCGAGGAGGAGCCGGAGCCGATCGCCGTCCATCTCGCCGAGCAGCTCGACGGGATCGACGCGACGGCCTGACGACTTCTTTTAAATCGCACCGATCGCGGGGCCGCAACCGGGCGGGTTCGACCCGTTCAGGGCCAGGTGCCGGCCTGATCGGAGGCGTCGATCACCCGCTGGACCGCGACGACGTAGGCCGCGGTGCGGAGGTTCCGCAGGTCGTGGGTTTCGTAGGCGTCGACGAGTCCGTCGAAGGCCTCGGTGATGACGCGCTCGAGCTCCTCGTTGACGCGCTCCTCGGTCCAGCTGAACCGCTGGCGGTTCTGGACCCATTCGAAGTAGGAGACGGTGACGCCGCCGGCGTTCGCCAGGATGTCCGGGACGACCCAGACGTCGCGCTCGGCGAGCACGTCGTCGGCGCCCGGCGTCAGGGGGCCGTTGGCGGCCTCGACGACCACGTCGGCCCGCACGTCCTCGGCGAGATCGGCGTCGATCGCGTTCTCGAGAGCCGCCGGCACGAGGAGGTCGACGTCGAGCGTGAGCAGCTCCTCGTTGGTCAGCTCCTCGGCGTCACCGTAGCCGACGACGCTGCCGGTCTCGTTCTTGTGCTCCTTTACGGCGACCGGGTCGAGCCCGCTCGGGTCGTGGACCCCGCCGCCGGAGTCCGAGACCGCCACGACCGTGGCGCCGACGTCGTCGAGGAGATCCGCCGCGATCCAGCCGGCGTTGCCGTATCCCTGCACGGCCACCGAGGCGCCCTCGACCTGCTCGCCGATCCAGTCGAAGACCTCGCGCGCAGCCAGCATCGTCGAGCGGCCGGTCGCCTCGACGCGACCCGCTGACCCGCCGGAGTCGATCGCCTTTCCGGTGATGACGCCGGGGGCGGTCGTGTTCTCGAGGGTCTCGTAGGTGTCCTTGATCCAGTTCATCTCCCGCTGGCCCGTGTTGACGTCGGGCGCGGGGATGTCCCGGTCCTCGCCGATGAGCGGCCGGAGCTCGGTCGCGAACGCGCGAGTGATCCGCTCCAGCTCCGCCTCGGAGTACTGGGTCGGGTCGATGCTGATGCCGCCCTTCCCGCCGCCGTAGGGGATGTCGACGGTCGCGCATTTATAAACCATCCAACCAGAGAGCGCCTTCACCTCGTCGCGGGTGACGCCCGGGTGGTAGCGGATGCCACCCTTGTACGGGCCGCGGTCGCCGTTGAACTGCGAGCGGTACGCCCGAACCGTCTCGAGGGAGCCGTCGTCGAGCTCGACGGTGAGGTTGGTCTCGAGCACGCGCTCGGGATTCTTCAGCCGCTCGATGGCGCCGTCGTCGACGTCGAGGTGGGCTGCGGCGTCGTCGATCTGCTCCTGGAGACTCTCGAACGGATTGGTCTCGTCCGACATACCTACAGGAGTCGTATCCGTGTGGTTAACTGTACCGTCTCACGGTTTCGGTCGCGAATGTTGCCGTGTTCCGGCGACGGTCGAGATCCGTCCGATCGCGGGCCGAAACGAGTCGTCACCTCCCGGATCGTCGAATACGCTTATAAACTCACGCCGACGTGAGCCGGTA
This sequence comes from Halopenitus persicus, assembly GCF_002355635.1. GTDB lineage: Archaea > Halobacteriota > Halobacteria > Halobacteriales > Haloferacaceae > Halopenitus > Halopenitus persicus_A. The sequence goes on from NZ_AP017558.1 coordinate 2,469,962, forward strand.
TGTCTGGACGCTACTACGAGGAGTTCACCGTCGGCGAGACGATCGACCACGCGGCCCGACGGACGATAAGCGAGGCCGACAACCAACGGTTCTGTGATATGACGATGAATCAACAGCCGCTCCATCTCGACGCCGCGTTCGCCGCCGGGACCGACTTCGGCGAGCGAATCGTCAACGGGCTGTATACGATGTCGCTTGCGGTCGGGCTCACGATTCCCGAGACCACCGACGGAACGATCGTCGCGAACCTCTCGTACGATTCCGTCGAGCACCCCGCTCCCGTCTTTCACGGCGACACGCTGCGTGCACGGTCGACGGTGACGGACAAGCGGGAGACGAGCGACGGCGACCGCGGCGTCGTGACGATGCACGTCGAGGCGTTCGTCGTCGACCGGGACGGGGGCGGAACCGGGAGTGATGCCGCCGGCGATGAGGGCGAAGACGCTGCCGACGATCCGCTCGTCTGTGCGTTCGATCGAACCGTGCTTTCGGAAAAACGGCCGGCGTGCGAGTAGCGGTTCGTGAGACGGTTTGCGACTCCCGTCCGACCGAGGCGGCCGAAGTAGAGCGACCGAACTGACGTTTTCCCGATCGCTCGAATCGGTTACTGTCCGGACGTTCCGGTCGATTCGGGCTCCGGCGATCCCGCGGTCTCGGTCGGTTCGGTGGTCTCGGTCGGTTCGGTGGTCTCGGTCGGTTCGGTGGTCTCGGTCGGTTCGGTGGTCTCGGTCGGTTCGGCGGTCGCGGTCGGAGTCGCGTCCGTCTCGTCGTTCGTCGCGTCCTCGTAGCGCACGGTCGTCCCGCTGGCGACCGGTCGAATGATGTATCGGCGCCCCTGCCCGGTTCGGTTCGGCGCGAAGTCGGCGATGAAGGTCGTCCGCGTCGACTCGCGGACCTCGAACGACTGGTTGAATTTCAGCGGCGCGTTCCCGGGCGTCCGGACGTCCGCCTCCTCGCCGGTCGTCAGGGTTCCGCGCGTACTCGCGACGTCGAGCTGCAGGAACCGATACTCGCCGACCTCGACCTCGGTCTCGTCGATGAGTTTCGTGCTCCCGTCCTGCAGCTGGACGAGGTCCGCCTCCTGCGGCTCCGCGAACTCGATGTAGCGTCGGCCGCTTCCGTCGGCGTCCCCCCCATCGTCCTCCTCGTCCGCCTCGTCCTCCTCGTCCGCCTCGCCCTCGTCGTCAGCCCCGTCCTCCTCGTCCGCCTCGTCCTCCTCGTCAGCCCCGTCCTCGTCGTCAGCCCCGTCCTCGTCATCGGGAGCCGCGGTCTCGGTTCCCTCCGGCGTCGCCGTGTCGGTCGTGGTCGGCGTCGCCGTGTCGGTCGCGGTTTCCGTTTCGGCCGGATCGTTCTCATCCGTCTCTGTTTCGTCCGCGTCGTCAGCCTCGTCCTCCTCGTCCTCTCCGTCCGACTCGTCCGTCGAGTCGGCGGGCTTGATCCAGATCCCGTCGAGCGTCACGACGAGGGACTCGAAGTCGTCGATGTCGTTGGGCTGATCGGTGACGCTCGTCGAGAGCGTTCCGTAGCGCGTGGCGTCGCCGGAGTCGGAATCAGCATCGCCGTCCCCGGATCCGCCGTCGTCCCCGGAGCCATCCCCGTTCCCGGAGCCGTTTCCGTTCCCGGACCCGCCGTTGCCGCCGGTACAGCCGGCGAACGCGCCTGCGGTTGCTGCAGCTGTAACCCCCCGAATGTATGTGCGCCTCTGCATAGCGCCCGATACTCGTCCCGTGAGAGGGATATGGCTGTTGGACCGGGAAGGACGGGATGGGATCGAGAATGACGGAATAGGACCGAGAAGGACGAAATGGCTCCGAGAAAACGGTCGGGAAACCGGTCGGGAAACCGGTCGAGCAAACCGGCCGATGACGCGCTCGGGCGGCGGATTTATCGGCACGGTGGGCGTTTCGTCGGTATGCACGAGGATCCACTCATCGAGGCGGCCCGAAGCGCGCTCGAGAATGCCCACGTTCCGTACTCCGAGTACGCCGTCGGCGCGGCGCTCGAAACGGCGGACGGGACGGTTTATAGGGGCTGCAACATCGAAAACGCGAACTACTCGAACAGCCTCCACGCCGAGGAGGTCGCGATCGCCGAGGCCGTCAAGAACGGCCACGAGGCGTTCGACCGGCTCGCGGTCGCCTCCGGCGCCAGGGACGGCGTGACGCCCTGCGGGATGTGTCGACAGACGCTGACGGAGTTCTGTGCGGACGACCTCGAGATCGTCTGTGACGAGGGGGCGGACGGAACGGCGACCTACACGCTCGGGGAGCTGCTTCCGAACACGATCTCCGCGGACACGCTTTCCGCCGCGGAGCGTCGCTAGCGCGGAGCGTCGCTAGCGCGGAACGTCGTTAGCCGTCGCCAACCACCGGAAACCGGACGTGCTACCGGTTCCGGCTCACGGGGAAGGCGATCCGGTCGGGATGCTCGTTGAACCGGGCCAGTATCCGTTCGTACAGGTCGTTTTTTACCCGCTGGCCGCGGCGGGGGTGCGCCAGGTATCGGAGCCGCAGCTCGACCCAGCTCTCGCGTTGGGCGACGTTCACCGACGGGCCGTCGGCGACCTCCAGCTCGACCGGCGTCTCCGCGAGCGCCTCGCGGTAGGCGTCGACGTGGCGGGCCATCTCCGCGCCGAGGTAGTCGGCGGCCTCCTCGCGCATCAGCTCGCGGGCGAACGTGAGGTCGGTCTCGAAGGCCACCTGGAACGCGATCTCGTTCCAGACCGATGGGGATCCGCCCCCGCCGAAGTTGACGACCTCCGAGGAGAGCACGAGGCCGTTCGGGACGGTGATCACGCGTCCGGACGGCTGGTTCGTCGAGACGAGCTCGCCGTTGATCTCCCAGATCGTCGTGACCAGGAAATCGACGGCGATCACGTCCCCCTTGGCCTCGCCGATCCGAACCCGGTCGCCGACGCCGTAGGGACGCTTCAGGAGGATGTAGCCCCACGCGATCAGCGACAACAGCGGCTGCTGGAGCGCGAACGTGATCGCGAAGCCGACGACGCCGAGCGAGAGTAGCAGGCCCAGCCACTGCTGTGTCAGGGCCGCGAGGGCGGTCACGGTGGCGGCGAGGCCGAACGCGAGCCGCAGGACGTTTCGCGCGTCGTGGGCGCGCCGCTTGCTCGCGTGGCGCGTCAGCGCGGCGAGCGTGAGCGCGTAGAGCCCGTACGCGACGAACAGGATCGCCGCGAGGAGCAGTCCCTTGACGACGACCGGAACGAGGGGGATCCCGAGGAGCGTCGGAAGCGCCGCAAACGGGCTCGCCGGGGCCGGATCCGCGGCGGAAAGCAGGCCGGCGCCGGCGGCACACACGATCCCGACGAGCACGGATCCGATGGCGACGCGTCGGTTCACTTGTCAGTGGATCCGTCGCAGCAAGTAAACGGTTGTGCCGGCCGGGGTTTCTCCGTCGTCCGGAACGATGGCGTCACTCGGTGACGGCGTCGTAGGCGTCGGCCATCACGTCGAGCGCGTCGCGGATGGTCGCCTCGTCGGTCGCGTACGAGAGCCGGGCGTGGCCGGCGCCGCCCTCGCCGAAGGCGTCGCCGGGAACGATGATGAGCCCGCGGTCGACGCATTCGTCGACGAAGCCCTCGGGCACCTTGGGCATCGCGTAGAAGGCCCCGCGCGGCGTCGGACACTCGATGCCGATGTCCGCGAGCCCCTCGAGCAGGACGTCGCGCCGGCGCTTGAACGTGGCCGTCATCTCGTCGACGACCGACTGGTCGCCCGTCAAGGCGGCCTCCGCGGCGAACTGCGAGGGCGCCGACGCACACGCCTGGACGTACTGGTGGACGCGCAGCATTCGGTCGATCCGATCGCTCGTCGCCGTGACCCAGCCGAGCCGCCAGCCCGTCATCGAGTAGAGCTTCGAGACCGAGTGCACGACCACCAGGTTGCCGCCCGCGTCGAACTCCATCGGCGAGTGGTGGTCGCCGTCGAAGACCGTGTATTCGTAGACCTCATCGGAGATGCAGAGGACGTCGTGTTCGCGTGCGATGCGGGCGAACGCCTCGACGTCCTCGCGGGGCGCGACGGCCCCGGTCGGGTTCGCCGGCGAGTTGATGATGAAGGCGGCGGTGTCCTCGGTGATCGCCGCCTCGACCGCGGCCGGATCGAGCGTGAGGTCGTCCCGCAGTTCCACGGGGACCGGCTCCGCGCCCGCGAGCTTCGCGAGTGCCGCGTAGGAGACGAAGCCGGGATCGGGGACGATCACCTCGTCGCCGGCCCCGACGTGGGCCTCCAACGCGAGGTGCAGTCCCTCGCTGCCGCCGGCGGTCGCGATCACGTCGTCGACGTCGATCGACGCGCCCTGGTCGCGTTCGTGCTTGGCGACGATCGCCTCCCGCAGGGACTCCAGGCCGCGGTTTGGGGTATAGCCGTCCGCACGACCGGCGCGGATCGCCTCGACGGCGGCCTCGCGCGCGTGATCCGGGGTCGGAAAGTCGGGCTGGCCGATCCCCATGTCGATCGCGTCGTCGCCGGCCGCCTCGAAGACGTCGCGGATGCCGCTCGGCGGGATCCGTTCGATCCGGTCGGAAAACGTCGGTGATGCCATATCTAACGCAGCGATCCGGCCGCGAATAATTCTTGTTACATCCCGCGAGTCACCTGCGTCGAACGACGACGCGTGTCGCTCGTCGGGCACGCCGGCAGCCACGTGCGGTGCCGCTCACACGCCCCAGATGGCGACGATCCCCAGCGTCGTCACGACGGTGAGGATCGCCTGCAGGGGCGCGCCCACGCGGACGAAGTCCGTGAACCGGTAGCCGCCGGGGCCGTAGACCATCAGGTTCGTCTGGTAGCCGATCGGCGTCATCAGCGCGGTCGAGGCCGCGAAGGTGACCGCGAGCACGAACGAGAAGGGGTCGGCGCCGATCGCCGCGGCCGTGTCGACCGCGACGGGGATCATCAGGACGACGCTCGCGTTGTTGCTGATGACGTTGGTGACGAGGGCGGTGAACAGATAGAACGCGCCGAGGAGGACGACCGGCGCCAGGTCGCTTGCCCCCACGACGACGAGGCTCGCCAGCCACTCGGCGCCGCCGGTACGCTCCATCGCGACGCCGAGCGGGATGAGTCCGGCCAGCAGGACGATGACGCTCCAGTCGACCGCCTCGTAGATCTCGCCGGGCTTCACGCAGCCGGTCGCCACCATCGCGACCACGCCCCCGAGCGCACTGACGAGGATCGGCAGGACCTCCAGGGCCGCGAGGGCGACCACGCCGAGGATGATCCCCACCGCGACCGGGATCCGCTCCGTTCGGAAGTCGGGGCGGATCAGCTCTCGCGCGAGCACGAAGTTCCGGTCGGAGCCGAACCGCCGTATCGTGTCCTCGGTCGCCTGGATGAGCAGGGTGTCGCCGCCGCGAAGCCGCCGTTCGTCCATCCGGGCGTGGATCACCTCCCCGCCCCGGCGGATGGCGAGCACGGTCGCGTCGTATCGGTTCCGGAAGTTCAGCGTTTCGAGCGTCTCGCCCACGATCGACGCTCCCGGCGCGACGACGATCTCGATGAGACTCTGCTCGGTATCCGGCTCGATCTCGGCCTCGTCGCCGGTCAGAACCGCCTCGGTCACTTCCGCGTCGGGTGCCGGATCGAGTCCCTCGGCATCCAGCAGCTCGAGCAGGCTCTCGCGGTCGGTCCGGAGCACGAAGACGTCGTCGGGCCGAACCTCCTTTCGGGCGAGGGGTTCGGTGAAGACCTGATCGCCGCGGACGAGCTGCACGACGTCGACGTCCAGATCCGTCTCCTGGAGGACCTGGTCGATCGTCTTCCCGACCAGCGGCGATTCCGCCCGAACGACGACCTCGGTCAGATACTCGGCCATGTCGAACTCCGCGATCAGTTCCTCGTCGACCGCCACGCGCTCGGGCAGCAGGTACCGGCCGATCGTCGCCAGATAGACGGCCCCGGTGAGCAACACGAGAACGCCCAGGGAGGTGAACTCGAACATCGAGAACGGATGGTCGATCAGGCGCGCGGAGACGTCGGAGGCGAGGATGTTCGTCGAGGTCCCGATCAGCGTCAGGGTACCTCCGAGCATCGCGATGAAGGAGACGGGCATCAACAGCTTGGAGGGCGAGATCCCGGTCCGTTTCGCGATCGTGTTCACCATCGGGATCATGATCGCCACGACCGGGGTGTTGTTGATGAGCCCCGCGGTCCCGCCGGAGATGCCGAGGACGGCGAGCAGCTGCTTGAGGTGGCTATCGCCGAACCGGTCGGCGACCGCCGCGCCGACCAGGTTGATGAGCCCGGACTGGCGGATCCCCTCGCTGAGGACGAACATCGCGAGCACGGTGAGCGTCGCGGCGCTCGAGAACCCGCTCACCCCGGTGGCCGGGTCGACGCGCGTCCACGGCTCGAGAACGATCAGCGCGACGAGGATCCCGAGCGCCGAGACGTCGATCGGGAGCGGCTCCGTCACGAACAGCACCAGCGCGATGGCCACGATCGCAAAGACCACGAGCATACCCGGCGTGACCTCCGGAATCGACTGCAGCGGTGCGAGCTGGACGGGCGACCCGACCCAACCCATTCCGGCCGATCCCGCGGCAGTCGGCGACATCGTTATGTGGAGGAGACGTCCAGCGAGTTAAAAACCCCAGTGCGCCGGATCGGTCCGCGCCGGCGCTCCGGATCGTGATCCACGAATGTGGGTATAGAAAGACATTAGAACGGCCGATATCACCATATAATTGAATGAGCCTGTCCGACGCGGACGCCGAGCTCGTGCGCGAGGAGCTCGGACGCGATCCCACTCCGGCCGAGGCCGCGCTGTTCGAGAACCTCTGGAGCGAGCACTGTGCGTACCGCTCCTCGCGACCGCTTCTGGGCGCCTTCGAGAGCGAGGGCGACGCGGTCGTGATCGGCCCGGGCGACGACGCGGCGGTGCTCGCGCTGCCGACGCCCGCGGCCGCCGAAACGCCTGCCGGAGAGCGTGACGGCGACGACTACGGCGACGTCTACGTCACCTTCGGCGTCGAGAGCCACAACCACCCCTCCTACGTCGACCCCTTCGACGGGGCGGCCACCGGCGTCGGCGGGATCGTCCGCGACACGATGAGCATGGGCGCGTATCCGATCGCCCTGCTCGACTCGCTGTACTTCGGGTCCTTCGACCGGGACCACGCGAAGTACCTCTTCGAGGGCGTCGTCGAGGGGATCTCCCACTACGGAAACTGCATCGGCGTTCCGACCGTGGGCGGCAGCGTCGCCTTTCACGAGGGCTATGAGGGCAACCCGCTCGTCAACGTCGCCTGCGTCGGTCTGACGACCGAGGAGCGGCTCGTGACCGCCACGGCCCAGGAGCCCGGCAACGCGCTCGTCCTCGTCGGGAACGCCACCGGACGCGACGGCCTCGGCGGCGCCTCCTTCGCGTCGGAGGACCTCGCGGAGGACGCCGAGACCGAGGACCGGCCGGCCGTGCAGGTCGGCGACCCCTACGCGGAGAAGCTGCTGATCGAGTGCAACGAGGCGCTGATCGACGAGGACCTCGTCGCCTCCGCCCGCGACCTCGGCGCGGCCGGCCTCGGCGGGGCCTCGTCGGAACTGGTCGCGAAGGGCGGGCTCGGCGCCCGGATCGAACTCGATCGGGTCCACCAGCGCGAACCGAACATGTCGCCGCTGGAGATCCTCCTCGCGGAGTCCCAGGAGCGGATGTGCTACGAGGTCGACCCCGAGGACGTCGACCGCGTGCAGGAGCTGGCGGACCGCTTCGACCTCGGCTGCTCGGTCATCGGCGAGGTGACCGAGGGGACCTACACCTGTACCTTCGAGGGCGAGACGGTCGTCGACGTCGACGCCGAATACCTCGCCGACGGCGCGCCGATGAACGACCTGGACGCCACCGCACCCGAGACCCAGTCCCGAGAGCTCCCCGAGATCGATCTCGAGACGGCCTTCGAGGCGGTCGTGAGCGCGCCCTCCACCGCGAGCAAGCGGTGGGTCTACCGCCAGTACGACCACGAGGTCGGCACGCGCACGGCGCTCACCCCCGGCGACGACGCCGCGATCATGGCGATCGATGAGGCGGCCGGCCTCGACGATCACGACGACGCGACCGTTGCATCCGCCGGTGCGGACGACGCGACCGGCGTCGGACTCGCGCTCTCGGCCGGCGCGAACCCGAACTGGACCGAGGCCGCCCCATACGACGGTGCCCGGGCGGTCGCGCTCGAGAACGCGACGAACCTGGCGGCGAAAGGGGCGGTCCCGCTCGCCGCGGTCGACTGTCTCAACGGCGGCAATCCAGAGAAACCTGACGTCTACGGCGGCTTCACCGCGATCGTCGACGGACTGGCCGAGATGTGCGCCGACCTCGAAACGCCGGTCGTCGGCGGCAACGTGTCGCTGTACAACGACAGCGTCGAGGGACCGATCCCGCCGACGCCGACGCTCGCGCTCCTCGGAACGAAGCGCGGATACGACGCGCCGCCGGCCGCGCTCGACGGGGACGTCGCCGACGACTCCGAGATCCTCCTCGTTGGGGCCGGCGGCGACGCGCTCGGCGGCTCCGAGTATCTCGCACAGGTCGGCGGCACGGACCGGTTCCCGACGCTTCCGGATGCGGATCCCGCGAATTTGATCGATACGCTTGCGCGGGTTGCCCGTCACGAGTCGACGGTCGCCGCTCACGACGTGAGCGACGGCGGGCTGGCGGTCGCGCTCGCCGAACTCGTCACGGACGCGGCCGGCGCCGACGTCGAGCTTCCGGACCACGTCGCCGCCTTCGAGGAGACGCCCGGCCGGCTGGTCGTCCAGACGACCGATCCCGAAGCGGTCGCCGCGCTGGCGGACGACGTTCCGACCTATTCGCTCGGGACGGTGACCACGGACGGTCGGCTCCGACTGGCCGTCGGCGACGAGCGCGTCGCGGCCACGGCGGCCGAGATCCGCGAGCGACGCGACGTGATCGAGCGCGAACTCGCCTGAGTCGACGGTTCCGAACGGCTCGACCCCGGCGGCGAGCTCCTCGAGCACGCCACCGATGGCGGTGTGTCAACACGACACCAGCGAAACGGTTTTAGGGTTTCCTAAAGTATGTGTCGGCAACGGACACCGTTCGCGGCGTTTCCCCACTCTCCGACCATGTCACACCAACGCACTTCCGCTCGCGGGACGATCGACTCGAGCGATGCCGGCGGTGATGCGCCCTCGGCATCGACCACGGTGGCGGCGTCGGAGTCGGGGACCGGCCCGACCGGCGACGCCGGATCCGACGCGGTCGTCACGGCGAGCGAGACCGTCCTCGCGCTGGACGACGTCCACAAGCGGTTCGGCTCCGAGTCGGCGGTTTCGGGCGTCGACCTCGCGGTGCGGGACGGGGAGCTGTTGACCCTGCTCGGCCCGTCCGGCTGCGGGAAGACGACGACGCTCCGGATGATCGCCGGCCTGGAGACGCCGAGCGAGGGTCGGATCGCGATCGCCGGCGAGTGCGTGGCGAAGCCGGACGGCTGTACGGCACCCGAGGAGCGTGACGTCGGGATCGTCTTCCAGAACTTCGCGCTGTTTCCGCATCTGACCGTCCGGGAGAACATCGCGTTCGGCCTCTCGGACCGGTCGGCCGCCGAGGCCGAGGCGCGCGTCGACGACCTGCTGGACCTGGTTGACATGCCCGACCACGGCGGGAAGACCCCGGACCAGCTCTCCGGCGGGCAGAAACAGCGGGTCGCGCTGGCCCGGTCGCTGGCCCCCGAGCCGGACGTCCTCCTGTTGGACGAGCCGTTCTCGAACCTCGACGTCCGGCTTCGCGTGGAGATGCGCGAGGAAGTGCGCCGGATCTTGAAGGAGGCGGGCGTCACCGCCGTCTCGGTGACCCACGACCAGGAGGAGGCGCTGTCCATCTCCGACCGCATCGCCGTGATGAACGACGGGCGTCTCGAGCAGATCGGCGACCCCGAGTCGGTGTTCGAGCAGCCCGAATCGAAGTTCGTCGCCTCGTTCCTCGGCCGCGCGTCGTTCCTCAAGGGTCACCTTCGTGAGGGGTACGTCGAGACCGGGATCGGGCGGTTCAACGCCGCGACCCTCGAGGGATACGACACGGTCTACGACAGCGCGCCGGTCGACGTCCTCGTCCGGCCGGACGATCTCCGTGCGTCCCCGGTCGAGGACGACGTCGCCGACGGCACCGTCGTTTCCCGGCAGTACGTCGGGCCATCATTCATCTACCGGGTCGAGCTGGATTCCGGGGAGTCGGTCCACTGCCTCCACAACCACTCCGAGGAGTTCGGGCTCGACGAACGGGTGTCGGTCGACCTCGTCGCCGACCATCCGCTGGCCTGGTATCCGCGGTAGGGTGCCCGTCGAGCGGCCCCACAGAGCGGATCTCGTCGTGGCTGCCGAGAAGACGAACGACACCGGTAGCGCCGGATCTATAGCAGTAGCGTCGGGACGAGGTACGCGATCGCGATGCCGATCAGGAGGACGACGCCGCCGGTGAGCGCCTGGCTGCCGGTGAACTCCTGCATCGGTGACGTTACGCGTGCGTCCGGGTCGGGCTCCGCGGAGTGGTCTGCCATACTCGACGATCGGAGCGGACCCACAAAAACGGATCCGATCCGAACGTCATTTGGGCCGCTCCGCCGTATCCGACCGCGTGCGAAACGTCACGGACCGGCGCCGGAACCCCTTCGGAATGCGTCCCGACTGCGCCGAGTACGTGCCCGGATACGGCGACGCGAACGCGGACTTTCACGTGATCGGCGACCACCCGGGCGTTCACGGCGGACGTGAGTCCGGCGTTCCGTTCGCGGACGAGCCGTGGTCCGAACGGTTCTTCGGCGCGCTCAGGGACGGCGGGATAATCGGGGCCGAGAGCGCCATCCGGAACGATGGGGCCAGCGGTGACGCTGCGATACGGACGGACGGACGATCCGGTGCCGTTCCATGGGCCGCGATCGACGGCACGTTCCTGTCGTACCTCCATGCGTGCGTTCCGAACGCGGGAAGCAGGGATCCGTCCGACGCCGCCTACGCCGAGCTGGAGCCGATCTTCGACGCCGAACTGCGGGCGATCGCCGCACACGTCCTGCTGCCGGTCGGCGAGCGGGCGACGCGGCACGTCATCGAGTCCTACACGGCGAAGACCTGGGCCGAGATCGAGGGGAACGGCGGCCTCGAGGTGGTCCACGGCACCGAACTGCTCGGATCCGGCTGGTTGGTGGTTCCGATCCGTGACCCACGGGAGTGGGGAGCCGACCACGCCGATCGTCTCGCGGCCGGACTCCGGGAGCTCCGCCGGACCGACTACCGGCGCGAGAGCGACCTCGGGCGGTTCATTGCGGGCGAGGAGCCCTATTTCGTGCGGTGATCGAGACACGAGGCGCGCCGTCGGATCGGCGACGGCGTCGGAACGAGAACGGCGCCTTAGACGTCCGCCGCGAGCAACAGCCCGAGGTAGGAGGTCCTGATCTGGTCGTCCGGATCCAACCCGAGTTCCCGAAGCAGCTTGCGGGCGCGGTCGCGGGCGGCCTCGATCCCGTCGACGGTCTCGACGTCGCGTTCGATCTCGACGAACTCGCCGACGTCGTCGACCCGGTCCAGCGTGAGGGTGTATCCGTCGATCCGATAGAACTCGCGGCGTTTCTCGACGGTCGCGGCCGGCGTATACCCGAGCCCGTCGAGGATCGCCGCCATCTCCTCGCCGTCGGCGACGACCGTCTCGCGTTCCTCGCGCGTCTTCGACGCCTCGTCGACGAGCGGTCCCTTATACGTCACCTTCGTCCGCGCCGCCGGGACGTCGTCGTCCGTCTCGTGCTCGCCGCCCTCGCCCCCTTGCTCGTCGTCGTCTCCGTCCTCGCCAGTCGCCTCGATCGGACGCTCGACCCGGACGCGAAGCGCCTCGTCGGTGGCGGCGAAATCGCGGTCGGGCGCGTCGTAGTAGGTGTCGACCTGCCGGATCGTCTCCAGCCGATCGGCGTCGGTCGACGCGAGCCGGTCACGAACGGCGGCGACGTCGGCGGCGACCTTCAGCTCGACCTCGTACATACGCTTCCCGACGGTCGGGCCGATGAAAAGGTCGCCGTTCGCGGCCGTCGCTTTGCCGCGTCCGACGTCGCGGTCGGCATCCCCGATCATCGGAAACATCGGAGTCTCGGCGCTCGTACGGAGGGAATTCCCGTGCCATCGCGAGGCAGGATCGTGGGTCGGAACCGTGCTTCTTAAGGGTGCAACGGGGGATCGTTGGGGTATGAGTGACCAAGAGCAGGCCGACGCGGCCGCGGACGCCAGCGAGGCCGACAGCGAGGAGACCGAAGACGCAGCCACGGGACTTCAGGACGGCGATTTCGTCCGTATCGCCTACACGATCCGCACCGCCGATGACGGTCAGGTCATCGATACGACCGACGAGGACGTCGCCGAGGAGGCCGAGATCGACACCGAGGAGTACGATTTCGAGCCGCGCATCATCGCGATCGGCGCGGGCCACGTCTTCGCCAGCGTCGAGGACGCGCTCATCGGCGCTGAGGCCGGCGACGAGGGGACCGTCGACGTGCCCGCCGACGAGGCGTTCGGCGAGTACGACCCCGAGGAGGTCGAGACGGTGAAGGCCGACAAGATCGGCGAGGACGAGCGATACCCCGGTGCCCAGATCCAGATCGACGGCCGCCAGGGCCGCCTCGAGACGATCATCGGCGGCCGCGCGCGGGTCGACTTCAACCACCCGCTAGCCGGCGAGGACCTGGAGTACGAGTACGAGATCCTCGAGGTCATCGAGGACCGCACGGAGAAGGCCACCGGAATGCTCGGGATGTACCTCCAGGAGGAGCCCGAGGTCCGGATCGAGACGGTCACCGAGACCGAGGAGGTCCCGGCCGAGGACGACGACGAGGAGCCCGAGACCGAGGAGGTCGAGAAGGACGTCCTCTACATCGAGGCCTCCCCCGGAATGCAGATGAACCAGCAGTGGATGTTCCAGAAGCAGCAGGTCGCCCAGGACCTGATGGACCGGCTGGACCTCGACCGCGTCGTCATCGAGGAGGTCATCGAGGGCGGCGGGATGGGCGGTCTCGGCGGGATGATGGGCGGTATGGGCGCCGGCGGCGCCGGCGACATCGAGGACGCCCTCGAGGACGTCGACGTCGACGCCGACGATCTGGCCGACGAGCTCGAGGACCTCGAAGAGGAGTAACTCACGCAGCACCCCGTCCGCTGGCCGGCGTTCGGCGTTCGGCCGCGTTCACATCGGAACCGATGTCTTTTGATGGTCGCGCACACAGCCACGCGTATGAACCTCGAGAACGCCCGCGAGGACGTGATCGTGGCGGCCGCCGCCGCGGTTTCGACGATCGCGGTCGCGGTGATCGGCCGGGTGATTCCGGTCGCCGACCCCGGGACGGTCCCCTCCCTGGCGCCGATCGGGGTGTACCTGGTGTACCTGTTCACGCGGAAGGGCGGTCCCTACACCGCCCTCGATACCGTTCGCAACTGGAGCCTGCTCGCGATCGCGAGCGCGCTTGCCGCGCTCGGATACGGGGTCCTCGGATGAAATACGGACACCTCGGATGACGCCGAGACGATGGACGCGGGCACGGCGCCGATGGTACCAATGACGCTCGGCGGCCTCCTTCCCGCGACGCCCGCCGTCGACGTCGCGGTGATCGCGGTCGCGACCGCGATCGTCTGGGTCGCCAGCGGCTGGCTCGAGGAGGCGGCGGAGGCGCTCTCCGGGTATTACGGGCTGCCGGCAGTCGTCCAGGGTTCGATCGTCGTCGCCGTCGGGTCGAGCTTTCCCGAGTTCGCGAGCGTCGTGGTGACCGCCTTCGCCGGCGTCTTCGAGATGGGCGTCGGGGCGATCGTCGGATCGGCCATCTTCAACGTCCTCGTGATCCCGGCGCTGTCGTCGCTCGCGACCGACGAGGACCTGGATACCAATCGGGCGATCGTCTACAAGGAGGCGCAGTTTTATATGATCGCCATCTCCGCGCTCGTCGTGACCTTCGCGCTCGCGGTGATCTACGTGCCCGTTCCGGAGGCTCCGTCGCTCATCGGGGAGATAACCCGCCCGCTGGCGGCGATCCCGCTGGGTCTCTACGCCCTGTACCTGTTCATCCAGTGGCAGGACGTCGGCGACCACGACGCCGGGGACCGGCCGACCGGGATCGCGGTCGGTCGCGAATGGGCACGCCTTGCCGGCGGCCTCCTCGGCATCCTGATCGCCGTGGAGGCGCTCGTCGGCGGCGTCGAGTCGCTCTCGACGACCTTCGGCATCCCGGAGTTCCTCGCGGGCGTGACGATCGTCGCGGCCGCAACGAGCCTCCCCGACGCGCTGGTGAGCATCCGGTCCGCGACCGACGAGAAGGGGATCACCAGTCTCGGCAACGTCCTCGGGTCCAACACGTTCGACCTCCTCGTCGCGATCCCGGTCGGCGTTCTGCTCGTCGGGAGCGTCCCCGTGAACTTCGCGGTGGCCGCGCCGCTGTTCGGCGTGTTGACTCTCGCGACCGTCGTCCTGTTCGCGTTCCTTCGGACCGGACTCACGCTGACGGCGATCGAATCCTACGCCCTGCTTGCGATCTATACGCTGTTCATTGCGTGGATGGTGACCGAGACGATCGGCGTCACCGGACTCATTCGCCTCGGGTAAGGAGGACGTCCTAGGCGATGTCGCGGCTCGTGTCGATGGTGACCGACTCCGCGAGCTTGAGCTTCACCGGCTCCTCGAGGGCAGCCCCGCCGCGGAACTTCGGCACTGCGAGGCGGTTGATGACCTCGTTGGCGGTGACCTCGGTGTGGAGGTCGAAGACGACGTCCGCGACGTGCTCGGTGAGATCGCGGTTCGCCGGAACGTCCCGTCCCTTCATCGCGTGGAGCACGGCGACGCTGCCCGTGTTGGTCATGTGGGTCTGGAGGGTGTTGAGGAACCGCCGGTAGCGGGCGGTATCGTGGCGTTCGAGCGGATCCACGGCGTCGACGATGAGGTTCGCCTCCTCCGGAAGCGTCGCGATCAGATCGTTGGCGTGGTCGAGATCCAGGGCGGTGTCACCGCCGATGTCACGGATCGTCGGGTCGCCGACCCGCGTCGTGGACCGGTCGATCCCGTCCCGGACGGCCTCCTCGGACCGGATGGTCGTGAGGTACAACGTGCCGCGGGCGGCCGTGAGCTCGTAGAGGAACAGCTCGACCTGGCTCGCCGGCGACGCGGTCAGCGCGACGATGCTGCCGCTCGGGATGCCGCCGCCGAGTTGGCGATCGAGGACCGATATCCCGGTCGGAAGCCGCGCCATGGGCGTCTCCACGTGGTCCAGGGTTAATTCTCTATCGGGGATATGACCAGTTTGCCGGGTCGACGTCAGCCGTGCGTCCGTCGGGCGTCGGTCGGTTCGTTTCAGCCGCCTTTCGTCCGCTCCCGGCTCTCAACGTTTTTCGCCCGTTCCCGGCTTTCGGCGTCCTTCGCCCGTTCTTCGATGCCGGCGTCCTCTCACCCGCCGGTCCCGCGGCGGTTCCATCGCCCCCGGTCGACCGTCGGAGCGCCGCGGCAACGTCCCGGTAAGCGGTACGCACGCGGGGATCGGACACGACCGGCGGACGCACGGCCGGAACGGTGCCGAGGACGGGCGTCGACAGGAACGCGGCGACCCCGTCGGGGACGGGTTCGGTCCGCGTCACGACGACCCCGATCGGCCGGGCGTCGAGCTCCCGCGCCATCGCCGCTGTCTTGGCAGTGTCCCGAAGCGCGGGCGGGGAGAGCGTCGTCACGAGCAGGGTTCGGTCGGCGACCGACAGCGGCGCGGCCGCGTCGGGGCCGGCTCCGGAGGGGCAGTCGACGAGCGTCGCGGCGATCGACTCGCCGCGTGGCTCACGGAGTCGATCGAGGTGGCAATACGGGTCCGCGTCGGCTGGGTCGATCGGCGGTGGGACGACTCGAACGTCGCCGTCGACTCGGTGGCCGACGGCCGCGGTGCGGTTCGATGCGTCTCGTGGCGTTCGTGGTGGTTCCCGTGGCGTTCCGGCGAGCGCGTGGAGGTTGGGAAGGTCCCAGTCGCCCTCGATCGCACGGACCGTTCCGGGGAGCGCCCGCGCGAGCCCGAGGGTGGTCGTCGTCTTTCCACATCCGCCCTTTCCGCCGGCGACCGCGATCATACTGCCGGGTGGCTCGGTGTCGGATAAAAACGTGGGGTCGATCGTCGGATCGACACGCGATTGCGGGTCGCTCGCGAGCTAGTCGTGACAACAGCCGCCGGCCTCGCCGCCGAAGTCGACGGAGAGCGGCTCCGAGATCGCTTGGTTGACGGCCTCGAGCCGATCGGTCAGCGCCTCCTGGGCATCGAGGTACTCCGCCATCTTCGGCATCGAGTGGAGCTCCTCCTGGACGCGCTGGACCTCGTTGAGCCCGGTCTGGGTCGCTTGCCCCGTCTGTTGGGCGGCCATGAACTCCTGGCGGAGCCCCTCGAACTCGTCGATCTTCTCCTGGACCGCGTCGTCGTTCTCGACCGCCGTCCTGGCCTCCTCGAACCGTTCGTACTCGGAGAGCTGGGTGATCCGGTCGCCGAGCTGTCGGCCGAGGTCCTCGACGGTGATCGCTTCGGCACTCATATCGCGACGTTGGCGGTGCGGCGGTTTCAACCTGCCGGATGCGGGGAATCGACCGGGTATCCGGAGCCGTGTCACCGATGTGCGTCGACGAAGGCGACCACGTCGGCAAGCTCGTCGGGGCCGACGCCGTGACCGACCGGATACGTCTCGTAGGTGACGTCGGCGCCGAGTGCTTCGAACCGCTCGGCGGCTCCCTCAACGCGGTCGATCGGGATGACGCGGTCACCCGTCCCGCCGCCGATGAAGACGGGTTTGTCCACGATCCCCTCCGGGTCCAGGTCGACGTGGGAGTCGGGAAGGTAGCCGTGCAGCCCGACGACCCACGCGACGGTCTCGGGCGACTCGAGCACCAGGCTCAGGCTCGTGATCGCGCCCTGGCTGAACCCGAGCAGTCCCAGCCCGTCCGGGTCGAGCTCGTAGGCGTCGACTGCCGCTGATATGCTCTCGGCGACCAGATCGAGGCTCCGCCGGAAGTCCGCCGGATCCGGCTGGCTCTGATGGAGCCCGCCGCCGGAGAGGTCGAGCTCGTACCACGTGTAGCCGCCCTGAAGCGGGTCGGGAGCCCGGAGGCTGACGACGTGGACGTCGTCGCCGAGCTCGTTCGCGATGGGCAGGAGGTCCCGTTCGTCGGCGCCGCGTCCGTGCAGGACGAAGACCGCCGGCTTTCCGGCCGGGTCGTCATCGGGCGCCACGTGGACGTGCTCGAGCGGGATCTCGCTCATACGCCCCGTTCGATCGCCGATGGGATGTGCGTGTCGGCTCGCGTCGTCCTCCCGTGTTCGGACGACGACTCCGTGTGGGGAGGCCGCACGGACTGACGGCCCGAACGGGCGATTTAACCGTCGTGGACGGTATCGTTCGGGTATGAGCGGCGGGTCAACGGAGGGCGATCTCACGCGGACGGGAATGGCCCTCAAACACGACCGGGAGTGGGACTACGAGCTGGAGCGCGTCATCGACGCGATCGAGGAGCGGGACGCCTCGACCGTCGGATTGCAGTTCCCCGAGGGACTCAAGCGACGCGGCCCGAAGGTCGCCGACGACCTTCGCGAGCGCGCGCCCGACGACGTCACGTTTATGCTCTCCGGGCAGCCCTGCTACGGCGCCTGCGATCTCGACACCTTCCTGATGCGGCGAACCGACGTCTTCGTCCACTTCGGCCACACGCCGATGAAGGAGTCCGACAAGATCATCTACGTCCCGCTCTTCTCGAACGTCGACCCGTTCCCGATCATGGAGGAGTCGCTCGACGAGCTCGCCGACCCCGCGGAGGACCCCGACGTCGGGCTCGTCACGACCGCCCAGCACATGAACCGGTTCGACGAGATGACCGAGTGGCTCGAGAAGCGCGACTACGAGGTCCACACGCGCCGCGGCGACGACCGGCTCACCAAGGAGGGACAGGTACTCGGCTGCAACTACGCCTCGGCCGACATCGACGCCGACCAGGTGCTGTACGTCGGCGGCGGGAAGTTCCATCCGGTCGGGCTCGCGATGGAACACCCCGACAAGAACGTCGTGATCGCCGACCCGGTCAACAACGTCGTGACGCTCGCCGACCACGAGAAGTTCCTCAAACAGCGATACGGTGCCGTCCACCGGGCGATGGATGCCGAGACGTGGGGCGTCATCTTCTGTACCAAGATCGGACAGGGCCGCTGGGAGCAGGCGGAGGAGATCCTCGAGAACAACGACGACGCCTACCTCATCACGATGGACGAGGTCACCCCGGATCGGCTCCGAAACTTCGACATGGACGCGTTCGTCAACACGGGCTGTCCCCGGATCACGACCGACGACGGGCCGCAGTTCCACAAGCCGATGTTGACGCCCGGCGAGTACGAGGCCGCGGTCGGCCAGCGACCCCTCGAGGACATCGAGTTCGACACGTTCCACGACACCTGGTAGGACTTCTTGCCGACATCCGGCCCGTGAGGGATTCAGTTTCGATCATCGTCGACTGCCGACTCAACGGCCGTGACCGCTTCGTTCGGCGTTGCCACCGGCTCGAACCGTTCGAGCGCCTCGATCCCGTCGAGATCGTGCGTTCCGAGTCCGGCTATCGGCCGGTCGTAGACTCCTGCCATCCCGATCTCCGAGAGCGTCCCGGCACCGCCCGAAAGCGCGATCACGGCGTCGCCGTTCTGTATCACGAGCGCGTTCCGCGCGTGGCCGAGTCCGGTCGCGATCGGGACCGTGACGAACCGGTTCGCTGCCGACCGGCGCTCTCCGGGGAGGATCCCGATCGTGTCGGCCGGATCGTCGACGGTCCGGGCTCCCCGGCAGACGGCCGCCATCGTGCCGCCGAGGCCGCCACAGACGACCGTGTGGCCACGGTCAGCTAGTTCGCGGCCGACCGCCTCGGCGATCCGCGCTTCCGTGTCGTCGATCGAACTCCCGCCGATGACGCTGACGCGCATATCCGAATCTGACCGGAGTACGAGTTAGGAGGATCGGTTCGCCGCGTCAGTTCCCGCCGTCGGAGCCGGTCGCGGACTCGTCGTCGCTGTCGTCCGTGTCGGCGCCGCCGTCCGCATCGTGATCGCTCTCGTCACCGTCCGTCTCGTCGTCCGATTCGGCCTCGGTGATGTGCACGTCGGTGCTGACCGCCTCGAGGTCGACGCCGACCTCCTCGGCGACCGCGTCGAGCACCGCGCGCTGTTCGGCCATCTCGGTCTCGAGCTGGCGGACCCGGTCGCCGGTCTCGGTGACCGTCTCCTGGGTCTTTTCGACCTCCTCGCGCAGCTCGTTGAGTCGCTGATATGTCTGTTCGGCCTTCTCCGCGAGCGTCTGGACCTTCTTGGCCGTACCGCCGAGTCCCATACGTTTCGATACGGTCGGAGGTATGTGTGCGTTTCCGTTCGTGCCCCGCCCGGGTACAGCTCACGGACCCGCTGCAGAACGGCCCACGTCCGTTCCCGCGGACAGCGCACCCCTTCTCGGTCACGCGCCCTCCTCGATCCGGTCGTATCGGTCCTGGAACCGCGAGAGACAGGAGCCACAACAGAAGTGATACAGCGTGCCGTCGATGCGGGCTGACTCGCCCTCCTCGGTCACGGAGTTGCCGCACTCCACGCAGTCGATCGCGAGATCGACGTCCGGCCCGACAGTCGAGTCCCACGCGTGGGACTCGAGCAACCGGACCGAGACGTCCCTGGCCGCGTCGGGGTCCTCGAGGACGTCCGCGAGCAGGTCGCCGACGGCTGCCGGGTCGAGCGTCGCCGTGCAGACGACCTCGCCGTCAGCCGTCTTAAATGCGTGGTCGACGCGGTCGTGCTTACGGAGGGCGCCGTAGGCGTCGTCGACCGCCGAGAGCGGCAGGTCGATCCGAACGAGGACGGCGACGCCGCTCGAGAGCGTCCCGGGATCGACCCGGAGCGTGAACCCCTCGATCACGCCGATCTCCTCGAGCCGGTCGACGCGGTCCGAGACCGCGGGGGCCGAGAGGTCGACCCGATCGGCGATGTCGCTGAAGGGGCGTCTAGCGTCCTCGCTCAACAGCGCGAGGATCTCGCGGTCGGTGTCGTCGAGGGTTCTCATACTCCGGTTTGAACATACAGATTTAAATCCCGTTCGGCTATGGATATCCAGATTGAGTCCCGGAATCGGATTCGGATCGAAAGGGAAATCGACATCAACCGTCGGTCCCAACGTTCAGGTATGACTGAATACACGGTGTCCGGAATGTCCTGTGGCGGATGCGAGACCGCGGTCGTCGAGGCGCTCTCGGAGGTTCCCGGCGTCGAGGACGCAACCGCGGACCACGAGGCCGGGATCGTCACGGTCTCCGGCGACGCCGGGACCGAGGCCGTCGTGGCCGCGATCGGCGACGCGGGATATGAGGTCATCGACGCCTGAGGCTGGCAGCCGTCGTGGCCGCGACCACGACCGCCCGGAAGGGGAAGGTATAGGACGGGGGCGTCGCATCGACCGGTATGGACCGTGTCGCGATCATCGGCGCGTCGATGACGCAGTTCGGCGAGCGTGACGGCTGGGTGCTCGATCTCCTCGCGGAGGCGGGTATGGCCTGCCTCGCGGACGCGGGCGTCGACGCGAGCGAGCTCGACCACCTCTACGTATCGAACATGGCGAGCGGCGAGTTCGAGGGCCAGACGGGGATCCCGAACGCGCTGGCCCACGACCTGGCCGCCACGCCCGCCTACACCGCCCGCATCGACCAGACCTCCTCATCGGGCGGCGCGGGCGTCTACGCCGCCTGGCAGTCGGTCGCCTCCGGCGCCTCGGATCTGACGATGCTCGTCGGCGGCGAGAAGATGACCCACCGGAGCACGGCCGAGGCGACGGACGTGATCGCCTCGCTCACGCACCCGGCCGAGTACAAACACGGGGTGACGCTCCCCTCGTTCGCGGGACTCACCGCCAGGCTCTACCTCGAGACCTACGACGCGCCCCGCGAGTCGCTGGGCAAGGTCGCGGTGAAGAACCACCGCAACGGCGTCGATAACCCCCACGCGCAGTTCCGCAAGGAGGTCGACTTGGAGACCGTCCTCGACTCCCCGATCGTCGCCGACCCGCTGCGCCTGTACGACTTCTGTCCGATCACGGACGGGTCGGCCGCGCTTCTCCTTTGTCCGGAATCGGTCGCCGAGGAGTACGTTCCCGCCGACGAGTACGTCACCATCGCGGGGATCGGCGGCGCCACGGACACCCACGTCGTCCACGAGCGCGCGGACCCGACGACGATGGGCGGCGTCGTCGACTCGAGCGAGATCGCCTACGAGATGGCCGGAATCGGCCCGGAAGACGTCGACGTCGCCGAACTGCACGATATGTTCACGATCCTGGAGTTCCTCCAGTCCGAGGATCTGGGCTTCTTCGAGAAGGGCGAGGGATGGCAGGCCGTCGAGGAGGGCGTCACCGACCGGGACGGCGAGCTGCCGATCAACACCTCCGGCGGGTTGAAATCGAAGGGGCACCCGCTCGGCGCCTCCGGCGTCGCGCAGGTCTACGAGATATTCGCCCAGCTGACCGGACAGGCCGGCGCACGGCAGGTCGAGGCGGACGTGGGGCTCGCCTGCAACGTCGGGGGATTCGGAAACTGCGTGACGACGACCGTGATGGAGGCGGGCCGATGAGCGGGTCGGACGCTGCGGCCGGCGACGACGAGCGCGTCTTCGAGGCGGCGGAGTACGCGGACGGCACGGTGACCTACCCGCCGCATCCGGTCGGCCCGAACGGCGCGGAACGCGTCGGAACGGTCGACCTCCGGGAGCACGACGCGACGGTGATCACTTGGACGGAGTCGACCGCGACCCCGCCGGGCGTGCGCGCGCCCAACACGCTCGCGATCGTCGAGTTCGACCTCGGCGGGTCGTACGACGGCCCGCCGGTCCGGGCGATCGGACAGGTTGCCCAGAACGCCGACGTCGCGATTGGCGACCCGGTGGCGCCGGTCCACGTTGCGGAGCTCCGTGATCCCGACGCCGGGATCCGCGAGCCCGACAGCCAGGACTGGGACGGGTTCCGGTTCGAACCGGTCGAGTAGTCGGGTCGGTCAAGTAGCCAGCCCGGTCACGCGGTCGGCTCGTCGTCCGCATCGCCCCGTTTCTCGTCGCTCCGTTTCTCATCGTCCTCGCCGTTCTGCTCCTCGCCGTCGTCGCCGTCCTCCTCGTTCGTTTCCGATTCGTCGTCGGTCTCGATGCGCCGCTTTATCGACTCGAGTTCGGCGTCGACGTCTACCTCGGGCGCATCCGTTCCGTCGTCAGTCGTGCCGGAATCCGTGTCGACGTCGTCCGGCTCGCCGTCCGCGCCCACCTCCTGCGTCGGTTCGGTGACGTCGATCGAGACCGGTTCCGACCGGACGTCGCGTCCGGCTCCGGCCGCGGAATCGCCCGATACCTCGTCGTCGCGGTCGTCGCGGTCGTCACGGTCGCCGCTTGGTCGACGTCGTCCGGCTCGATCCGGCTTGCCGGCCCGATCACGGTTCTCCGCGTCCGCCAGCAGGCCCTCGATCTCGGCGGTGAGTTCGCGCGCGTCCTCGAGGATCTCCCGGGAGGTCGCCTCCCGCGGGAGGTCCGACTCCGAGAGGGCACGGCGGAGCTCCGAGAGCGAGCGCGTGAGTCCGGCGGCCGCGCCGTCGCGAACGTCCGCGAGCCGATCGCCTCCGGTCCGGGAGCGGTCGCTGCCGCGACGGCCGGGCATCGATCGATCGGCGTCCGAACGCAGCTCGCCGTCGGGGTCGGCCAGGCGAAGCGACGCTTGAAGCAACTCGAGTGACCGGATCGTCGTCTCGAGCAGCGCGATCAGCGCCGGGATCGTGTACCGCTCGGTGAGCCGCAACAGCTCGACCGGGTTCGGCGGCCGGAACGGTGGCCGTCTCCCTGGCCCCGGAATCCGACTGCCGTCGCCGGACCGGACCCCCGACGTTCGACGCTCGGATTCGAGGTCCGACCGGAGCTCGGCGAGGACGTCGGTCAGTTCCGCGAGCCGATCCTCGAGGGGCTCATCGAGGCGGTCGTCGGCGGCTGAGTCGTTCTCGTCGGGACGGTCGCGGTCGGGACGGTCCCGGTCGGAGGGAGTCATTATCCGGGATACGTCGTCCGGCGTCAAAAGGCTACGTGGCGCGGAACCCGCTACTCGAATCGCGCGCGGCCGTACTGGGCCGGCCACTCGACCTCGGCGCCGAGCTCGTGGGCGGCCTCGAGCGCCCACTGCGGGTGGCGGAGATGCTCCCGGCCGACCGCGACGACGTCGGCGCGACCGTTCCGCACGATCGCGTCGGCGTGGGTCGGCTCGGTCACCTTGCCGACGGCCGCGACCGGCACGTCGGTTTCCTCGCGGATCGACTCGGCGTACGGGACCTGGTACCCGGGGCCGGCGTCGGGAACCTGCTGGTCGGGGTGGGTTCCGCCGCTGCTGACGTCGATCAGGTCCGCGCCCGCGTCGGCGAGCGCGGGTGCCAGCCGGATCGAGTCCTCGAGATCCCACGCCTCGCGGTCGGGGAGCCAGTCGGTCGCGGAGATCCGGACGAAGACCGGCTTTCCGTCGGGCCAGACCTCCCGGACCGCGGCGGTCACCTCCCGCGCCAGCCGGGTTCGGTTTCGGAAGCTCCCGCCGTACTCGTCGTTCCGGTCGTTCGCGACCGGCGAGAGGAACTCGTGGAGCAGATATCCGTGGGCGGCGTGCACCTCCGCGATCTCGAAGCCGGCGTCGCGTGCGCGCTCAGCCGCCGCGACGAACGCGTCGATCACGTCCGCGATGTCGTCGTGGTCCATCGTCCGCGTTCGCGGCGGCTCGGCGTCCGGGTAGGGATACGGCCCGCTCGGCGCGATCGTCTCCCAGCCGCCCTCGTCGGGACCGAGCGGATCGTGCCCCTCCCACGGGCGCGTGGTGGCGGCCTTTCGCCCGGCGTGTGCGAGCTGGATCCCGGGCGTCGCCCCCTGTGACCGAACGAACGAGGTGATCGGCTCGAGCGCCTCGGCGTGGTCGTCAGACCAGATACCCAGGTCCTGCGGGGAGATCCGGCCCCGTGGCTCGACGGCGGTCGCCTCCGTCATCACGATCCCGGCGCCGCCGACCGCTCGAGACCCGAGATGGACGCGGTGCCACTCCGTCGGGAACCCGTTCTCGGCGGAGTACTGGCACATCGGCGACACCATCACGCGGTTCCGGATCTCGGTCTCCCGAAGCGTGACCGGGGAGAACAACGATGGCATATCGGATCGACGGCCCGGGAACGGTAAGGCGATTCGATCGACGTCGGCGGGGGATCGCGACGTGGAGCCGTTGCGACGCGCGATCCCGAAGGGAGCTACGTGCGGCGGCACGCGAAGGGAGCTACGTGCGGCGGCACGCGAAGGGAGCTACGTGCGGCGGCACGCGAAGGGAGCTACGTGCGGCGGCACGCGAAGGGAGCTACGTGCGGCGGCACGCGAAGGGAAACGCCTTAATGGACTACGCGCGCAGTTTCGGTGTATGAGCAACGGCGAGGACGACCCGGACGACGCTCCCGAGGAGGCGTCGGCCGATCAGGACGTGGCCGCACCCGACCTCCCCGAGGACGTGACCGAGGAGAGCCTAACCGAGTACCTCGACGAGATCGAGGCGCTGCTGGACGACGCCGAGACGGAGGCCGACCTCGACGACGTCGGGGCGCTGCTGGACGACGCAGCCGACTCGCTCGCGGACGCCGACCTCCCGGAACCGGACGAGGAGGACGAGGACGCGGCGGACCCCCGGGAGACGCTCGAGTCCCGGATCGACGAGCTCCGGTCGGCCCTCGAGGACGCCCGCGGCCCCTACGCCGAGGACGTCGTCGACTCCATCGCGGAGGCGATCGGGACGATCGAGGACACGGAGTGGACCGACGACGGAACGACCGAGGTCGAGGACGCGGTCGAGTCGTTCGCCGCCGACGTGGCGGACGAACTTGACGTCGACGTCGAGCCCGAGACGGACGACGTCGACGCGCTCGTGTTGACCCTCGAATCGATCTCGGAGGCGGTCTCCGATGCCGGCCTCGATCCGGACGCGGACGCCGATACGATCGGCGCGCTCGTCGAGAGCGTCGGGACGCTGTCGGACGAGCTGGAGGCTGCCGAGGAATGGGACGACCTCGAGACGCACGAACAGCTGTACGCGCAGGGCTTTTACGACGTCCTCGGCCACTACAAGGACTATCCGGTCGAGTGGTCCGCGCTGAAGGTCCACGAGCAGGAGGGCAACGTCGAGATGATCCTCCTCGCGCTCGACGCCTTCCAGTCGGAGTTCATGGAGCGACACTGCCTCGAGGCGCTCCAACGGATGGGCAAACGCGCCGCGACCGACGACACGGTCGACCGGATGCTCGAGCGGGCCGGCAAACGTGACAAGCCCGCGATCCGGATCCTCGGGAAGATGGCCGCCGAGGAAGCCACCGAGACGCTGGTCGAGTACGTCGACACCGACTCGGACCCGCAGCTGCAGAAGGTGACGTTCAAGGCGCTCGGGGAGATCGGCGCGACCGAGGCCGTCCAGCCGTTGGCGAACAAGCTCGCGATGGAGAACGACCAGGTTCGCCCGTACGCGGCGCGCGCGCTCGGGCTCATCGGCGACACACGGGCGATCGAGCCCCTCGCTGAGACGCTCGAGTCCGACGACTCCGACGACGTCCGCGCCGCAGCCGCCTGGGCGCTGCGCCAGATCGGGACCGCGGACGCGCTCGAGGCGGTCGCCGACTACGCCGATGAGCGCGTCTTCATCGTCCAAACCGAGGCTGAGAAGGCCGAAACGGCACTCGAGACGGCCGCAAAGCCCGCATAGGCGGTTTCGGAAGTCACGCTTCGGCCGTTTGGGTTTCGCTGCGACTCGTTCCGATTTCGGTTCGTTGCGACTCGTTCCGATCCCGTTTCGATTCTGCTTCGATTCCGCTTCGATTTTACTCTCGCGTTGAATCCGGTCCGAGCCGGTCCGTGTACGGTGCGATCCCGGTTCGTCCGTTCGAGTGTCTCGATCGATATGCGCCGGCTCCGCCGGCCGTCCCGCGATTCCGACGTCCCGACCATCCGGAGATTTATAAGCGGAAGCGCGCCAGACGCCCCGTGCGTTCGAACGACGTCGGAACGGCTCGCCTCCGGTGGTTGTTTCGCCTCTTGGCCGTCGCGCTCCTGCTCGGTGCATCGGTCGGCGGCGTGAGCGCCCCGAGCGTCGCCGGCGCGTCCGAGCCGACGACCCTGGCCGATAGTGAGGACCAGCCGGCGGTCCCGCCGTCCGGACACACCGGAACCGCGTCGTCCGCCACCGACGCTGCTTCGTCAGTCCCCTCCGAGGAGGATTCGTCAGCCCCCGCTGACGGGAACGCGTCGGACGCGACCGGAACCCCAGCGACTGCCTCCAACGGGGTCATCGTCGAGCTGTATCCGAACCCGATCGCTGCGGGAAACGAGGGTGAGTATCTGGTCGTCGATCTCCCGGTCGCGGGGAACTGGACCCTCTCGGACGGATACTACGACACGCCGATCCCGGCGAACGTCTCCGGACGAGTGGCCCTGAGCACGGCGCCGGATGCCGCGAGCGACCACGTCGACGGACCCGTCCGCCGGCTGCCGGAACACTTCCCGCTGTCCGCGTCGGGCGACCGGATCGTCCTCGCCTACGAGGGAGAGCCGGTCGACGTCGTCGCCTACGAGCGCGCTCGGGAGGCCGAGGTCTGGAACCGGTCGTGGGAGGGGCTCCGCGGCAATGGGTGGCGGCCGTACGGGTACCAGCCGCACGAGTCCCGCGCCACCGATCCGACCGCGGGATCGACGGACCGATCCGCGGAGGTCGAGGCGTTCGTCCTTCCCGACGCGAGCGACGCGCCGCTATCGGCGATCGAAGGGGCCGAGGACCGGCTGTTTCTCGCCGGTTACACCTTCTCGTCGACCCGGATCGCCGAGGAACTGATCGCGGCGCACGGACGCGGCGTGACCGTTCGGGTCCTCGTTGAAGGCGACCCGGTCGGCGGGTTCTCCGCGGGCACCGCCCGAACGCTGGATCGTCTCGTCGCAGCCGGGATCGAGCCGCGCGTGCTCGCCGGCCCGCGCTCGCGATTCGCATACCACCACCCCAAGTACGCGGTCGTCGACGGGCGGGCGGTCGTTCTCACCGAGAACTGGAAGCCCTCCGGCACCGGCGGTGCGGCCAATCGCGGCTGGGGCGTCACCGTCTTCGATCGGGGGTTCGCGGACGAGCTCGCATCGGTGTTCGACCGCGACGCGACCGCGATCGACGCGGTTCCGTGGGCTCGGTTTCGCGAGAACGTGACCGTTCACGACGGCGGGCGGGCGAACGGCACCTATCCGTCTCGATTCGACCCGCACCGGACGACCGCCTCGAACGTCGAGCTGCTGCTCGCGCCGGAGAACGCGGCCGACGAGATCGTCGACCGGATCGACGCCGCCGACGACCGCGTTCTCGTGACGGTGCCGCGGACGGCCGGGCCGGAGTGGCGGCTCCTCGAGGCGGTTATTCGGGCGGCCGAGCGGGGCGTCGAGAGTCGCGTACTCCTCTCGAACGCGTGGTACGACGCGGAGGGAAACGAGGCCCTCGCGGCGAGGCTAAACGACCGGGCCGCCGACGAATCGATCCCGCTGTCGGTCGCGGTGACCGAGCCCCGAAGCCGCTACGCGAAGATCCACGCCAAGGGGTTGGTCGCGGACGACGACGTCGTCGTCGGGAGTCTCAACTGGAACCCGTCGGCGGCCACGCGGAACCGAGAGGTGCTCGTCGCGTTCGAGAGTTCATCGGCCGCGGACTACTTCCACGCGGTGTTCGCGGCGGACTGGCGCGGCGGCAGCGTCCAGTTCCCGATCGGTCTGACCGGGGGGCTCGCGGCCGTCGGCGGCGCCGCGTGGGCGCTGATTCGTCGGGAGGTGTCGTTCGCGTGAGGACCGACCGCTGCCATCACGCGTCGATGCCGCTCGGCCGCTGGCGTCCCCGTCGGTCGCCGATCTACTCCTCGAGGACGGTCGCCGAGGAGAGCGCCTCGTCGATCTCGGCGTCGGCCATCTTCTCGACGAGCGACTCGATGACCTCCTCCCGGCGACCCTTCACGAACTTGATCGAGCCGACGACGAGGTGGCCGCCGCCGGAGACGCCGGCCTCCGGGAGCTCCTCGTTCAGCTCGGTGACCATTCGCGGAATGTCGAGCCTGACGCCGTCCGACCGGAGCACCGCGAAATCCGGACCGTATCCGACGGTTATCACCGGGTCGCCCGTCTCGTTCACCTTCGCGTCGTGCAGCTCGCCGGTCGTCTTCCCCGGTGCGGGGTAGGTGAACCGGTGGGCGTACTCGTCGAGGTCGACGCGGTAGAGGTGCGCCTCGGAGGCGAGTCGCTCGTGCTCGACGTGCCCCTCGAGCGCCGAGAGCTGCCGGTCGACGTCGCGTTCGGCGCGCTTCGAGAGGAACTCGACGAGACGTTCGTGACGGTCCTGGTCCTCACAGCCGACGTTCAGGGCGTCGTTGACGAGCGTCTTGCCCTCGGAGTAGCGAAGCCAGTGGGCGGCGTAATCGAGCGCTTCGCCGATGTCGAGGACGTCATCGCGGTCGTAACCGGATGCGTTCGCCAGCTCGAGGTAATCGGTCATCGTCTCGGCCTTCGACCGGTCGGAGAGCCCCGCGACCGCGGGAACGTGGTCAAGCTCCCCGTCGATCGTCGGGTCGATGAGGCGGGCGAGCTCGACGCACATCATTCCGGTCGTGATCCGGTAGTCCTCGTCGTAGAGATACGGATTGACGTGGGCATCAAGCAGCGGCTCGACGGCCTCCGGGTCGGGATGGTGGTGGTCGACGGCCGCGATCGGAATGTCGTAGTGGGCGAGGTTCTCGTAGGCGGGCACGTCCTCCGCGGTCGACCCGTTGTCGAGCATCAGCAGGAACGGGAGCTTCTGTCCGTGCCGCGCCCGCCCGTCGAGCGCGAAGTTGAGGTCGCGGGTGACGTCCTCCATCTCGTAGTACGGCGCCTTGCTCGGCAGCCGCTTGAACAGGTGTCGCGGCGCGTCGAGATCCTCGTGGACGGTTTGCACGAAGTTCTCGAGGGCGTGTTGGACCGGAATGGCCGCACACATCCCGTCGCCGTCGGCGTGGTGACGGACGCGGATCGGTCGCCCCTCGAGGACGGTTCGCCGCAACAACCGCGCGAGTTCGCGGAGATCGTCGTGGATCGGCTCGAAAGCCGCCCACTCGACGAGCGGATCGACGTCGCTTGGCTCGGCGCGCTCCTCGATGCTTGACTCGAGCCGCTCGTGGGCCGCCGCTTCGCGCTCGCCGGACAGCGCGGTCATCGAGTCCACCTCGATCTGGAGGGCGTCCTCGCGGGTCTCGACGTCGCCCTCGACGCGGACGAGGTCGCCGACCGAGATCTCGGGGTACGCCCGCACGCCAGCCTCCTCGAAGGCGGCACAGGAGACGATCCCCGAGGCGTCCGAGACGGCGAAGATCGTCGGTCCGCCGGTCTGTTTGGCCTGGACGACCTCGCCCTCGATCGTGACGTTGGTGGCCGGCTCGAGGCCGCGAACCTGCGTGATGTCCGGTTCGTGTTCGCGGATCTCGGTCCGATAGTCGGTCGGCGCGGCGTCGTCGAACGCGATGTCGCCGTTCTCCCGGATCTCCTCGAGGCGAACGACGAGCCGGTCCCCGACCGCGTACTCCTCCTCGAGGTTCGACTCGTGGACGAGACCCGAGACGGCGTCGGAGACGTCGACGAAGACGCCGTACTCGACCACGCCGTTGACCTCAGCGTGGTAGTATGCACCCGTCTCGACGTCCGCGCGCGTGCAGTCCGGCGCCAGGTCGTAGACAACGGGACGGTCGGCAGTCGCGTCAGGGTCGTCGGGTGCGTCCTTCGCGCCACTTGACGGGTCGGCGTCGACGTACTCGAACGCGTCGGTCCCCTCGGCGGCGTCGGCCTCGGGTTCGGGACTCGAATCGTCCCGCGTGCCGGAATCCCCGGCGGTCTGATCGGTCATACCGATCCATTGATGACGAGCCGGTGTTAAGCTTGTTATCTTCGGTTTCGGACCCGAGCACGGGGTCGTCCTGACGCGGACTCCGGAATCCCTTTGAATCGACGGGCCCTCGGGCGACGTATGCGCCTGTTCCGGTCGGACGAGCTTCTCGGGATCGCCCGGGAGACGTTGGAGTTCATTCTCGAGGCGTGCGAGGACACGCATCCCAACGAGTATATGGGATTCCTCCGCGCCGAGGACGCGCGCAAACTCGATCTGGACACGGACCGGTCCGGACAGGTGATCACGGACGTCCTCGTCATTCCGGGAACCGAGTCGAACCCGGTCAGCGCGACCGTGCGGACGAACATGAAGCCGAACGACGTGCAGTCGGTCGGGTCGGTTCACTCCCATCCGAACGGAGCGCTGCGCCCCAGCGCGGCCGATCTCGCGACCTTCGGGCAGGGACAGGTCCACATCATCGTCGGGGCTCCCTACGAGTGGGGCGACTGGCGGGTCTTCGACAACGAGGGCGAGCCGACGACGATCGAGGTACTCGACGTCGAGCTCCCGGAGTCCCACTTCTTCGATTTCACCCAGGCCGACATCGACCGTGAACTGGCAGCCGATGGCGTGGACGTACAGGACGGTGGGCCTGTGGACGCGGACGACGAGGACGTCGCCGACGAGGACGGTTCCGCCGGGTGGTTGCGGTGACCCGGGTGCTCGCACAGGGCACCTTCGACCTCCTGCATCCCGGCCACGTCCACTACCTCCAGGACGCCGCGTCCCACGGCGACGAGCTCCACGTGATCGTCGCCCGCGCGAGCAACGTGACCCACAAGCGCCCGCCGGTTCTCTCGGACGAACAGCGTCGCGAGATGGTGGGTGCCCTGGCCGCGGTCGACGAGGCACACCTCGGCCACGAGTCCGACATCTTCGTGCCCGTCGAGCGGCTCAACCCGGACGTCATCGTCCTCGGATACGATCAGCACCACGACCGGGCGGCGATCGCCGATCAGCTCGCGGAGCGGGGGATCGACTGTCGGGTCGAGCGCGCGAGCCCCCGTGAGTCGAAATACGAGGACGAGGTCCTGTCCACGGGCGCCATCATCGACCGGATCCTCGACGAGCGTGGTGCCGATACGGCTCGGTAGTCGGTCGGATTGGTGGCTTGGTCGGCTCGGTAGTCGGTCAGGTTGGTGGCTTGGTCGGCTCGGTAGTCGGTCAGGTTGGTGGCTTGGTCGGCTCGGTAGTCGGTCAGGTTGGTGGCTTGGTCGGCTCGGTAGTCGGTCGGGTTGGTGGCTCTCGGTTGCCCTGGTCGAACGATCGAGGGGCGTTCGCCAAAGCGCGGGAGATATATGTGGCCGACTCGAATCCCCGATCAGTGACCGTACCCGACCGCGTCCCCGCGTTGCTCTCGGCCGCGACGATCGGGATCTATCTCCTGTTGATCGTCGGCGCGACGACGGCCCTCTCGGAGGCGACCACCGCGTGTGCCGCCTGGCCGGCGTGCGGAACCGGATACACGACGCCCACGGAGCCGATCGGCTGGGTCGCGCTCGGCCACCGGCTGGTGGCGGTCGTCGTCGGCCTCCTCGTGGTCGCCGCGACGGTGGCCGTCTTCCGCGACGGCGCGGCCGCACGGGTCCGTGCCGCGACGGCGATCGTCCTCCTCGCGTACCCGATACAGGCGGGTCTCGGAGCCTACATCGCGACCACGACAACCACGCGGGTCGTCTCGGTCCTCCACCTGGCAACGGGGATCGCCCTCTTCGCCACGTCGCTCGCGGCGCTGACGTGGTGGCTCGAGGCGAGGACCGGGGATCCAAGCGAGGATCCGTCACCGACCGGTCTCGCGGGCACCGGTCCCGACCTCGAGACCGACCCGGGTGAGGCCGATCCGGTCGCGGGTGACTCGATTGCGAACGACCCGGTCGAGACTGACTCGATTACGGCCGATTCGGCGTCGTCCGGTTCCCCCTCGATCCCGACCGGCCGCTGGCCGCGACTCGCGGCGACGCTGCGGGCGTACTTCCGGCTGATGAAACCCCGGCTGATGTGGCTGCTGTGTCTCGTCGCCGCGGCGGCAATGGCGCTGGCAACCGGAATGGTCGACGGAGAGACGTTCACGCCCCGAATCGTCGCCTTCACGCTCGTCGGCGGCTCCCTGGCGATCGGCGCCTCGGGGACGTTCAACCACGTGTTCGAACGCGACGTCGACAGACGGATGCAGCGAACCGCCGACCGGCCGCTCGCGCTCGATCTGATCCCGGTCAGCCACGCAGTGGCCTTCGGACTCCTGTTGACGGTCGTCTCGGTCGGGCTGTTCTGGCTCGTGAATCCCCTCGCGGCCGTGCTCGGGCTGACAGCGATCGCCTTCTACAGCGTCGTCTACACGCTCGTGTTGAAGCCGAACACCGTCCAGAACACCGTTATCGGCGGTGCAGCAGGCTCGCTGCCGGCGCTCATCGGCTGGGCCGCGGTGACCGGCGAGATCGGCGGCGGCGGGCTGCTGTTGGCCGCGCTCATCTTCCTGTGGACGCCGGCGCACTTCTACAACCTGGCGTTGGCGTACCGCGACGACTACGAGCGCGGCGGCTTCCCGATGATGCCGGTCGTCCGCGGGGAGACCACGACGCGGCGGCACATCCTCTGGTACCTCGGGGCGACGCTCGCGGCCGCGGCGGTCCTGGCTGCTGCGGCCGACGCGCTCGGAATCGTCTACCTCGTTGCCGGCGTCACGCTCGGCGCCGTCTTCCTGTGGGCCGTCGTCAGGCTCCACTACGAGCGGACGGAGGCTGCCGCCTTTCGCGCGTTCCACGCCTCGAACGCCTACCTCGGCGTCGTGTTGATCGCGGTCGTGTTCGACTCGATCGTGGTCTGAGGCCGCTGGCGAACCGAGGTATGGGATCGCGGCCGAAACGAGGCGTCGATGGCGGCCGGAACGAGTGTGAGCGACCGCGGCCGAAACGAGGCGTCGATGGCGGCCGGAACGACGGCTCCGGACGCCGCGTCGTGCTCACGGCACGGGAAAGCGAACCCCTTAGGCGGACTCGACTCGGACCGACGGGTATGGAAGGTGACTCGAGCGTCGACGAGGAGCGCGTCGGCGACGACGGACCCGACGGAAGGATCGTCGACGGCGATCCGGTCCTGCGCGCCGAAAACGTGCGCAAGTCCTACGGCGAGGTGACGGCGCTCTCCGGCGCCGACCTCGCGGTCGGCCGCGGCGAGGTCTTCGGGCTGATCGGGCCGAACGGAGCCGGAAAGACGACCCTCGTCAGGGCGCTCACCGGAACGACGACGGTCGAGGGAACCGTTCGCGTGCTGGGGACCGCGCCGGACGCGGTGGATCCGGAGCGCGTCGGGCTGCTCCCGCAGTCGTTCGACCCGCCGAGCCGGCTCACCGCGCGCGAGCTGGTGGCGTACTACGCCGGGCTCTACGACGAGGCACGCGACGTCGAGACGGTCCTCGAGGCGGTCGGGCTCGCGTCGGACGCGGACGCGTGGTACGAGACGCTCTCGGGCGGCCAGCGGCGCCGGGCCTGCGTGGCGACGGCGCTCGTCAACGACCCCGACGTGCTCTTTCTTGACGAACCGACGACCGGGATCGACCCGGCTGGCAGACGGGACATCCACCGCGTGATCCGCGAGGCCGCGGCCGCGGGGACGACCGTCTTCCTGACGAGCCACGCCATGGGGGAGGTCGAACGGCTTGCCGACCGCGTCGGGCTGATCCGCGAGGGATCGATCGTCGCCGTCGGCTCCCCGGAGTCGCTGATCGCTGCCCACGGCGGGGAGCCGACGCTCACGCTCCGGATCGAGGGGGCCGCCGAGAGGGACGTCGCCAAGTCGGCCGAGTCGGCCGTGGCGGCCGTCCGATCCGACACGCCGTACGAGGCGCGTCGGGCCGGGACGGCCTCCGTGCACGCCGGCGACGCGATCGGCGCGGCCGACGCGACCGGTGCGGCCGCGCCGACCACGATCGAGGTCACCGGCGTCCCCCTCGAGGAAATCGGCGCCGTCGTCGACGCGGTGGCCGGCGCGGGGGTCGGCGTCGAGTCGGTGTCGTGGAGCGAGCCCTCGCTCGAGGACGTCTATCTCGAACTCACCGGCGAGGCGTACCGCCCCGCCGGCTCGGGGTCGGGGATGGACGCAGCCGTGGAACCGAAAACAGGAGCCGGAGCGGAAACGAAAGCGGAAACGGGAACGAAAGCGGAAACGGGAACGAAAGCGGAAACGGGAACGAAAGCGGGAGGGAACTCGGAACGACCCGAGTCGACCGCGGCGGAGGGGTCGCGATGAGCCGCGTTCGTCGAGTCCGGGCGGAGGCCGTCGCGGCCGCCCGGTCGTTCCTGCGACGGCGGACGGCGGTGTTCTTCACCTTCTTCTTCCCTGTGATCCTCGTCGTGATCTTCGGGGCGCTCGTGCGCACGCAGCCGACCGGCGGCGGCCTGTTCGCCGAACCGGCCGGGTATTATCTGCCGGGGTACATCGGCGTCGTGGTCCTGTTCACGCCGCTGTCGCGCGTCGGCTCCGAGATCGCCCGCCATCGCGACGGGAACCGGTTCGAGAAGCTCGCGACGACGCCGCTGACTCGAGTCGAGTGGCTCCTCGCACACACGCTCGTCAACGTCGCGATCATCGGCCTGGCGAGCATCCTCGTCTTCGGGCTCGTGCTCCTCGTGACGGACGCGGCCGTACGGGTCACCGTGGCGCTCCCGGCGGTGGCGGCGTTCGTCGTGGTCGGAGTTGCGGCCTTCTGCGGCGTGGGCGCCGTCCTCGGATCCCTGGCCGACACGCAGGACGGCGTGATCGCCGCCAGCAACACGGTCGCGCTGCCGATCCTCTTTCTCTCGGAGACGTTCGTTCCGCCGTCGCTACTGCCCGAGTGGTTCCTCCCGGCGGTGGCGGCCTCGCCGCTGACCTACTTCGCGCGCGGCGTCCGGGCGATCACCTACGACGGCGGTCCGTGGGTCGGCGACCTGGCCGTGCTGTCCGCGATCGCGCTCCTCACGCTGGCGGTCGGGGCGCGCCTGCTCCCCCGCACCGACTGACCGAACGGTCGCAGTGCGTGACCGGCGTGGCGGCCACATCCGGCGGTCGCGGTCAGCGGTTCGATTCCGGTTCCTCGTTCGACGTCGAACTCCCATCCCCGATCCAGCGGAAGCCGTCCTCGTCCGTCTCGGTCTCCGTATCGGACGTCGCATCGGCGGTCGCATCGGCGGTCGCATCGGACGTCGCATCGTCGCCCACGTCGGGTGCGTCGGGTGCGTGTTCGGCGGGGTCGGTTCCGTCAGTCCCGCTTTGGGTCGGTCCGGGTTCGGTCGGTCCGGGTTCGGTCGGGTCAGTCCCGTTCGGTTCCGTTCCCGCGGGCGAGGCGCCGCGGGCTCGGCGGTCCGACAGTGCCGACCGGAGCCGGACCGTCAGGTCCTCCCGGAGCCGGTCGGCGTCGGCTGCGTCGACGTCCAGCGCGGCGGCGTCGCGCCCGATGAACCCGCCGGACCCAGCCGTGTCGGCGACGACGGTGGCGATCCCCCATCGCCGCTGGAACAGCGTTCGGCGGTCGAGCACGGTCTGGATCCGGTAGTACGGGACGATCCGCGTCTCCCGCTTCCAGAACCCGACTCGGGTGAGGAGGTGGTCCTCGCCGAGCCAGTAGCCGCGGTGGGCCCACTTGTAGTGGGCGGCGATCGGCGCAAGGAGGATCAATCCCGCCGCTCCGTACCACGGGATCGGGGTGGTGAGGACGCGGTCGATGCCGAACGCGACCGCGGTGAGGACGGCGACGATGGCCGCGTACCGGATCGCGTACCTGACGCGAACGCGGCCGGGCGGCCGACGAAACTCGGGCTCGCCGAACGTCTCGATGTCGCGGGCCAGTTCCCGGACGCGGTCGGTCCGCGCGAGCGGGACCGCCGCCTGGCTGCCGTACGTGCCGCCCTGTCCGGGGGCGTAGCCCGCCGTCTCGATCGTCAACGTCGCGTAGCCGGCCAGCCGCTTGACCGGGTTGTCGCCGATCGTCAGGCTCTGGACCTTGTCCGTCGGGATCGATCCCGAGTACCGCTTGAACAGCCCGCGTTCGTATCGGAGGTCGTCACCCGACCGAGTCAGCCGGAACCCGTAGTAGTTGGTGATCGCCACGGCGGCGCCGATCAGCCAGGAGGCGACGAGCAGCACCCCGACGGCGACCACCCCGGCGATCGTGACGACGAGCGCGGTCGTGGCCGGCAGGACTCCCGAGAGCGCGGGGACCGATCCGGAGCCGACGAACGCCAGCAGCCCGATGAGCCGCGGATCGAACGAGAGCGCCCCGACGAGCGCGAGCTCGGTCGCCGAGAGGCTGAACAGCTCGGTCTCCTGGTCCACGGTCGGGGACTGGCTCCCCGGAACGTCGACGTCCGACCCATCGTCGGCGTCGAAACCGATCGCGCCCTCGTCTTCGCCCCGCGACGCCTTCCGCCGCCGGATCTCGCGCTGGAGCTCCTCCGCCTGTTCGGCCGATACGTATCGGATCGAGCCCTCGGTCGAGGACCCGCCGGCGGTCTCGAGGTCGACGGCGGCGATGCCGAGGAGCCGCTGGAGAACGTTCCGGGAAACGTCGACGTTCTGGATCCGCCCGTACGGGATCTCCCGGTCACGGCGGGAGATCACTCCCGACCGGACGTCGAAGGTGTCGGCGGTGAACTCATATTCGAACCGCCGGTAGTAGGCGGCCTCGTACGCCAGCGCGGCGGCAGCGACCGCCACGCCGACGCCGAGCGCGACCACGCTGTCGATCGTGCCCGACGTTCCGACGAAAAACAGCGCGACGAGGATCGTCGACGCCTTCCCGAGGGCCCGGTACGGCACCGATATCGGCGACAGTCTCACACCGCATCCTCCCCGTCGGCACGGATGGCGAGCCGTTTGAGCGTCTCCCGGAGGTCGTCGGCGTCCTCGGGGGTCAATCCCGGGATCCGGACGTCGGCCCCGCGCGAGCCCGCAGTATAGACGACGCAGGAGGCCAGTCCGGTGGTCCGTTCGACGGGACCGCGTCGGGAGTCGACGTGCTGGATCCGGACGAGCGGCACGACCGTCCGGACGGTGGTGACGACCCCGCGGTCGAGATATAGCGCGTCCTCGCGGATGGCGTACGACCAGCGCCGGTATCGGACGATGGCGTACGGGACCGCCAGCGCCAGCGTGAGGCCGCCGATCAGGGCCGGCAGCCACCGTGGCGTTTCGACGAACTGACCGATGGCAACGGTGAGGCCCGCAAGAAGAGCGGCGATCAGGACCGAACGGAGGACCCACACGATGCGGATACGGGGGTTGAGACGGCGCGTGGTCGACGCCGGATCCGGGGCCGGCGGCGATTCCCCCGGTGAATCGATGTCCATACCCTCGGCTTGTCCCGCGTCCGGTATAAGTTTCGGGAGCGGATCGATGCGTCTTCCGGGAGCGGATCGATGCGTCGACCGGCGTTCCGTCGGTCCGGAGCGCGGCCGGGACGGGCCGCAGCACCCTAACTGGCAAAATATGTCACGACCGAACGCACCCGAAACTGACTTCGGGGATGCCGGTGAGGTCGACGCATGGGTAACGACGACCCGTTCGAGAACATGCTCGCCCAGATGGACCGCGCCGAGACGTACGCCGACGTCGACCACGGCGTGTTCGAGCGGCTCAAATACCCCGAACGGACGCTCAAGGTGACGCTTCCGGTCGAGCTCGAGTCCGGCGGCGTCGAGGTGTTCGAGGGGTATCGGTGCCAGTTCGACAGCGCTCGCGGCCCTTTTAAGGGCGGCGTTCGATATCATCCCAGCGTCACCCAGCGGGAGGTCGAGGCTCTGGCTGGCTGGATGACCTGGAAGTGCGCGCTGGTGGACCTGCCGTACGGCGGCGCGAAGGGCGGCGTCATCTGTGAGCCCAAGGACCTCACGGACCGCGACCTCGAGCGGCTCACCCGGCGATACACCGAGGGCATCCGTCGGCTGATCGGCCCGGAGACGGACGTGCCGGCGCCGGATATGAACACGAATCCGCAGACGATGGCCTGGATGATGGACACCTACTCGATGTACGAGGGGTACACGGTCCCGAAGGTCGTCACCGGGAAGCCGCTCGAGATCGGGGGAACCCCCGGACGCGTGGCCGCGACCGGTCGGGGGGTCTCGATCGTCACCGAGCGCCTCTTCGAGTACCTCGAGAACGACCTCGGGGACGCGACGGTCGCGATCCAGGGGTTCGGCAACGTGGGGTCACACGCCGCACGGCTGCTCGACGACGCCGGGGCACGGGTCGTCGCGACCTCTGACGTCACGGGCGCCGCATACGACCCGGACGGGCTCGACGTTCCCACGCTCGGCGCGCACGTGGACGCTGGCGGGCTGATCGACGAGTACACGGCCGGCGACCTCAAGGGCGCGGACCGCACGCGGTGGGACGAGCCGGAAATGATCTCCAACGCCGAGCTGCTCGAGCTCGACGTCGACGTGCTCATCCCCGCGGCGGTCGAGGGTGTCATCACCGCCGAGAACGCCGACCGGATCCGCGCGAACGCGATCGTCGAGGCCGCCAACGGCCCGACGACCGTGGCGGCCGACGAGGTGCTCTCCCAGCGCGACGTGCAGATCGTCCCGGACATCCTCGCGAACGCCGGCGGCGTCATCGTCTCCTACCTCGAGTGGGTCCAGAACTCCCAGGAGTTCTCCTGGCCCCTCGAGACGGTCAACGCCGAGCTTGAGCGCCGGATCGGCTCCGCGTTCGACGAGACGATCGACCGATACGACCAGGGTGACGTCCCCGACCTCCGGACCGCGGCCTACACGATCGCCCTCGAGCGGATCGCCCGCGCCCACGAGTACCGTGGGCTGTTCCCGTGACCCACGGACGCGGGAGACGGTTATAACCGGCGGACGATTTCGAGACAGTCGCACCCGGCGGATCCGGTCGGCGCCCACCGACCGCGTGAGACCGTCGCCGAGACGGCCTCACGCCGTCGAAACCAGGTAGACGCCGCCGATGGCGCAGACGATCCCGACGACCTTCCGGAGCGTCACCGACTCGCCGAGCACGAGGACGCCGATCACCGAGCTGAACACGAGGAAGGTCGCGAAGATCGGCGTGACGACGCTGACGGGACCGAGCGCGAGCGCCCGGTAGTACGAGAGGATGCCGATCGCCAGGAAACAGCCCGCGCCGAGCACGTAGACGACCTTCGGGTTCCCGACGTGGCCAGTGAAGTCCTGGCCGCTGACGAGCACCACGGCGATCGCGGCCGCGACGAGGATGATGTTGGAGATCGCGGCGGCGACGTCGCTGGGGATCGCGTTCGACCCCGAGGTCGCAACCCGCATCAGGGGCGCAACGAGGGCGTAGGCGGCGACGGCCAGCAGCGAATAGGGAACGTACGGTTGCATGGCTTGCCTCGATCCTGCGTGGTGGTCGGCTTGTCGGTTCCGATCGCTGAACGTCTTTCCGGGACTCCCGCCGGATCTCGCCGCGGCGGTCCCCGTGGCCGCGGGGCAACACAGCGTGGTCCGACGCCGGGAACCGATGCACTGAATAGCTAAAATCCATAACTGAACGCCATAACTGACGTATAAAAATAATATATTGAAATTGTATATGATCGGTCGGACTTTCGTTCGTCATCGAACGCCCGCTTGTGGGAACACTCGAAAGCCATTCCGGACTATCAAGCCGATACGTCCCCAGTTGGGAGCGTATAGCTCGTTCGATCCGGAAGGGATCCGTATTCGTTCTCCGAACGCGTATCTCGATGGAAAACGTGCGACTGAGTCGCCCTCGTGGCGGATGAATGACTTGGGACCGTCAACCGGCGTCTCGGTCGGATATTATATAATATATGCTACTTTTCCTTTGAAATGAAAATAATATGACTAGAGCCTCGGCGTGGCGGATGCGGGCTTCCGGAACACGTTCGGGATTGAACTTACAACGTCGAGATTGAAATTACAATATTAGGAGTGTAAATCACCACTCCGATCAGGAGTACTCGAGCTTCAGCTCGATCTCGTTGGTGACCGCCAACAGCAGGTCGGGATACTCGCTGCGAAACAGGTCCCCCTTGAACCGGTGTGCGGGACCGGCGATGCTGATCGCGCCGTACACCTCTCCATTCACGCCGGTGATCGCGGACGCGACCGCTCGCAGGCCGAGGGTCGACTCCTGCTCGTTGAACGCGTACCCGCGATCGCGGATCCCCTCGATCTCCTCGAGCAGCGTCTCGCGGTCGTCGATCGTGTGCGGCGTCACCTGCGGCAGTCCGTGTCGGTCCAGGACGTCCGCGACGAACTCGTCCGAGGAGGCAGCGAGGACGGCTTTGCCGGCAGCACTCGAGTGGATCGGTCCGCGCTTTCCGATCGTCGCGTCGGTCTTGACCGCGTTCGTGCCCGCCTCGGTGTAGACGTACATCCGACGGCCGCCGTCCTCGACGATGAACTGCGAGCGCTCGTCGGTCTCGGCGGCGATCTGGTCGACCTTCTCCTTGGCCAGATCGAAGACCGGCTGGCGGGTCTGTGCGTGTCCGCCGAGGGTGAGAAACCGGATCCCGAGATGGTAGACGTCACCCTCCCGGTCGAGGTACCCGAGGTCGTCGAGCGTCGCGACGTGCCGGTGTACCGTGCTCGAGGCCATGTCGAGGTGCTCGGAGAGCTCGTCGATCCGGGCCCCGTCGAGCTCCTTGAGGGCGTGAACGATCGCGAACGTCTTCCGCGTCGTCTGGACGCCGTCCCCGTTCGTGTTCGTCATATACGTCCGTACCGTCCGTGTACTTATAAAGTCCCGCATCGTGGAACGAGACACTGCTACTCTTCCCCGCTGATATCGGTCCGGATCGGCCCGAAATCCGATCGAACCCCGATCCGGAGGCTGCCCGTTACGTTATTCTATGTATATTCCGTATGTCTCGATGTTTCCATCGAGTGAGTATCAGTATTGATCACTCATATTCCCAATAGCACCGTGTTTCGTTCAGTATCTTCGGGAAACGGATCGAGAGATCCAAAACTCCACTCATCCCGCATTCCGGGACGCCTGAACTGCGGGAACCGTCGTTCGCAGTCCGGTCCGGACGCACGGCTCGCGATCGGGTGTGGCGGGTAGGCGGTGATCGGTGGGAAGACGGCGGCGAAAAGACGGTGATCGCGATGGGATCGACCGTGACGGAAGAAAGCGATCGAGCCGAACTACTCCAGCAGTTCGGTCCGGAGTCGTCCGTCGTCGACGACGACGGTGTCGTCGAGTCGAACGGTCGGCGTCCTGATCACGCCGTCGAGGTGGATGTCGCTTTTGATGGATCCGCCGAGCGACTCGTTGTCGCCGACGGCGAAGTGGATCGTTCCCGCGCGTTTCTTGTCCTCCGCGAGGTTCCCGATGAGCTTCGCCTTCGGGTTCGTCCCGATCGCGAACTCGGCGAGGTTGCGGCCGTTCTCGTCGTTCGCCTCGAAGATCGCCTCGAGCTCCTCGGCGTCGGCACCGCCGTCGACGTCGACGACGAACCCGTCCTCGAGGGTCAACTCGATCGGCTCCTCGAGCTGGCCGATGTTGTCCATCGAGACGTCGATGACGATCGTCCCGTTGGCGGTCCCCTCCTTGGGGTGGGTCGGCGCCTCGCCCGGCGGGAGGGTCGCGAAGCCGTACTCCTCGTGGAAGTAGCCGTCCAGCGAGAACGACTGGCAGCCCTCGATGCTGAACTCCACGTCGGTACCCTCGTCGCTCGTGACGTGTGCGTGGTCGGCCTCGGTGATGATGTCGGCCAGCGCCTCCGTGCGGCGCCGGAGGGTCTCGAAGTCGACGGTCATCGCTCCCTCGACCATCATGTCCTCGGTGACGCTCCGGAGGACCCCGATCCGGGTTCCGGCCTCGGCGGCCCGCAGCCGCGCTCGCGTGTGCGTGATCGCGTGTGTGGTGCAGGTGAAGGCGACGTCGGCCGTCTCCATCGCGTCCGCGACGGTGTCGAGCGGCTCGTTGCCGTGGCTCTCGAGCAGCGGCATCACCGCGGTCACGACCTCGGCGTCGATCGCGTTCGCCGCCGTGGCGATGCTGCGGGCGACCTCGACCTTCCGCGGGTCGGCGATCACGAGAACCTCCTCGCCCTCCCGTACGTTCAGACAGTCCTCGACGATACCGCGTGCTGCACTGGCCATTTCCAAGTCTAACATAGGTGACCTACTCACGCATTGCCGGCGACGGAAATATACTTTGGCTTCGTGATCGCGCACGTTCTCGAAGAACCGGTGGCGACCGCCGCCGGGTTCGGGGCGGGACGCCCCTCCAGCGTGTCGTCGCCGTGCCGTCCGCTACTTCAGCGTGTCCGTCGTGCCGTCCGCTATTCCAGCGTGTAGTAGCCCGTGCCGTCCATCAGGCGGCGCTGGGTTCGATACACCGTCACCGCGTCGACGGTTCCGGCGTCGGCGTCGACGTCCGCCCTGGCGGACATCGTCCCCTTCGGGTGCCCGAGCGTGACGGTGTCGCCGTCGAGGTCCGCGACCTCGTTCGGGATCGTCCCCGGCAGCAGCGCCGCGGCCGAGGTACAGGAGACGCCGGTCACGGCGTACACCGGGTGCAGCTTCCCCATGCTCATATACCGAGCGAGAAGGTTGACGTCCGACGCCGCGACCGTCTCGCCGGTCGCGGTCTCGTAGTCGGCCGGCGGCGCGACCCACACGATCTTCGGGTAGCCCGGCGACTCGACCGACGCCCGTTCGGGGTCGTCGACCAGGCCGAGCTCCGCACAGACCGTTCCGCGGATGCGCTCGAGGCGCTCGAGGAGCGCCTCGTCCGTATCGACGTCCTCCTGTCCCTCCGTGGCGGTGAGCCCGAGGTCGGCGGCGCGGACGAACGCGATGGGCGTCGTGACGTCGATCACGCTCATCTCGATCGGGTCGTCCTCACCCTCGACGTCGAGCTCGATGGTCGGGCCGCCGAGCGGGAACAGTTCGTCGGTGACCGCGCCCGCGGGGTCGCGGAAGGTCGTGTCGTTCTTCGCGCCCGTCCCCGGGACGCCGTGGACCTTGAAGTCGCCCTTCGTCGCGGCGGCGCCGTCGGCAAGCGGCACGTGCTGGTCGATGTGGGTCTCAGTGTTCGTGTTGAACAGCGAGAGGTCGACCGCATCGGCGTCCGCGTCGACCTCGACGAGGCCCTCGTCGACCGCGAACGCGCCGATCGCGCAGGTGAGGTTCCCGCAGTTGCCGCCGTAGTCGATCACCGGTTCGTCGACGGCGACCTGGCCGAAGGTGTACTCCACGTCGACGTCGGGCTCGTCGCTCGCCCCGACGAGCATCAGCTTCGACGTCGTCGAGGTGGCGCCGCCGAGCCCGTCGATCTGGCGGTCGTCCGGGCTGCCGAACAGCGAGAGGATCGCCTCGTCCCGGTTCTCGTCGGGCACCTCGTCCTCGCGGATGAACACGCCCTTGCTCGTGCCGCCGCGGACGATGGCGCACTCGAGGGACTGCTGGTCGCTCATTCGCTCTCCCCTGCGACCAGCTCGTCGGCTTCCTCGGCGGCGATCTTCCCGTAGACGGCCGCGTTCGACAGGCCGGTGCCGCCCGGGTAGTTGTCGAAGAACAGGCCGCCGGTGGTGTTGCCGGCCACGTACAGCGAGTCGATCGGACGACCGACCGAATCGAGCGCGCGCGCCTGCGTGTCCATCTTGACGCCGCCGAAGCCGAACGTGATCCCGCCGGTGACCGCGTAGCCGTAGAACGGCGGCTCGTCGATCGGGAGCGCCCAGTTGCTCTTCTCGAGCTCGAGACCCTCGGTCGCGTTGC
The DNA here is from genome assembly GCF_002355635.1 of Halopenitus persicus. Lineage (GTDB taxonomy): Archaea > Halobacteriota > Halobacteria > Halobacteriales > Haloferacaceae > Halopenitus > Halopenitus persicus_A. The sequence goes on from NZ_AP017558.1 coordinate 2,513,709, forward strand.
CGTCCAGCTCGTCGGGGTCGAACTCGTCGGGGTCACAGGCCTCGTTGAATCGTTCGATCGTCTCGGCACCGTCCGCCGGGGAGTCACAGCCGAGCTCCGCGAGAACCTCCTCGACGCTGTCGCCGACGACCGGGTCCGAGGGGCCGGTGGCGCGCATGTGCTCCTTCAGCGGCTCGTCGATGACGATGAACGCCTCGTGGCCGGGCTCCTCGAAGATGATGCGGCCGAGCTTCGCGTAGGTGTGTGCGCGGGCGTCCTCGCCCTCGTCGAAGAAGCGCTCGCCGTCGTTGTTGATGAGCACGCCGAACTGGTAGCCGTCGACGCGGTTGGCGCCGCCCTCGAAGGCGGGCGAGCCGCGGTCGATCAGGGCCATGTGCGCGCCGCCCCACTGGCCGGTCCCGTCGGCACCGGCGTCGATGAGCATCTCGATGCCCTCGCCGGTGTTGTACCGGCTGCCGCGGACCGTCATCGCGTCGTAGTCGGAGCCGTAATACTTGGTCCGCTTCTCCTCGCTCGACTCGTAGCCGCCGGCGCCGACGATCACCGCGTCGGCGTGGAACTCGGTGACGCCGTCGTCCGTTCGAGCCTTGATCCCGGCCGCGGCGCCGTCGTCGTCGACGATCAGCTCGCGGGCCTCGGTGCGGTAGTGGAACTCCGCGCCGTCGTCCTCGGCGGCCGCCACGAGGTCGGCGACGAGCTCCTCGCCGTCGAAGAAGGTGCGGGCGACGGTGTAGCCGACGTTGAGCGGCTCCATGTCCCAGGAGACGCCGCGTTCGGTCAGCCACTCGATCGTCCGGCCGGCGTTGTCGACGAGCGTCCGGGCGATGTCGTCGTCGGCACGCCCGTTCGTCTGCTTCATGATGTCGTCGAAGAAGTCGTCGGCGCTGTAGTCGGGCACCGCGAACTCGTAGCCGAACCGCTCCAGGTCCGCGTCGGTCGAGGGGACGCGGAACGACTCGCTGAACCGGGTGTGGCCCCCGCGATGTTCCTTCGGTGCCTTCTCGAGAACCGCCACGTCGTGACCAAGTTCGGCGGCTCGGTTGGCGGCGGACAGTCCGGCGATCCCGCATCCCACGACGACGACGTCGTAGTTACGTTGTACACTCATAGCTCTAGGTTAGCCCAACCGATAGATTGTAATAGGTGTTTCGTCAGCGGGACGAGATGGTCCGTTCCCGGCACGTCATCGGGACAGCAGATCCCCATCGATCGTCGGGTGCCGTCATGGCGCAGATTTGGGCCGTCAGAAACCTATTTACGTGCCTCATTGAAAGGGAAGACCACGATGCACTCGGTTCAGGAGATGAAAGGTGCGAGTATCGTCGTCGACACGTGTGCCGCGGTTCAGCCCGACGAGGACGTTCTCGTCGTCTCGGACTGGAAGGTCTCGGGCGTCGCCGAGCGGGTGGCAGCGGCCGCGAAGGAACGGGACGCGAACGTCTCGATGGCGCTCATGGACCCCCGCGAGTACGACGGGAACGAGCCCGAGGAGACGATCGCCGCCGCGATGATGGAGGCGGACGTGATCATCACGCCGGTTCACCGTTCGATCACCCACTCCAGCGCCGTCGCGGAGGCCAAGGAGAACGGCGCGCGCGTCATCAGCATGGTCAAGTTCACGGAGGAGCAGCTCGTCACGGGCGGGCTCTACGCCGACTACGAGGGAATGCGGCCCCACTGTGAGGAAATGGCTCGCAAGTTCTCGGAGGCCGACGAGGCGCGCGTGACGTCCCCGCAGGGAACCGACGTCACGGTGGGCCTCGAGGGACGCGACGGGAACGCTCATCCGGGAATCGCGGACGAGCCGGGCGAGTTCACGGCGCTGGTCCACATCGAATCGAACATCGCCCCCGTCGAGGGGTCCACCGAAGGGACGGTCGTCTTCGACGGTGCGATCCCCAACCTCGACATCGGCGTCCTCGAGACGCCCGTCGAGATGGAGATCGAGGACGGCGCGGTCACCTCGGTCGAGGGAGGCAAGGAGGCCGAGAAGATCGCCCGCGTCTGGGCCGACCACGACGACCCCGCGGTCTATAACATCGCGCAGCTCGCGGTCGGGATGAATCCCGAGTGCCCGGAGTTCAACGGCTGGTTCTCCAACGACCACGGCCGCTACGGGAACGTCCACTTCGGGATCGGGACCAGCAGCAACCTCGGCGGAACGACCCGCGCGCCGGTGCACTTCGACGCGATGATGGCCGAACCGACCCTCGAACTGGACGGCGAGGTCGTCGTCGAGGACGGAGAATTCACGTTCTTCTAACGATCCTCGAACCCTGCCGGCGATCGTCATTATTTTCACGGGACGCGGGACTGAGAGATGACGTCTCGAAACTATACCAAAAATTATTTAACTACTACTGGCTTCTACCCAGTCGGGTATGGCAGACAAACACACGAACTCGTCTACCGACAGGCGTTCATTCATCAAGTACGCCGGAGCCGCATCGGCAGCCGCGATGACCGGCCTTGCCGGCTGTTCCGGCAACGGCGGCGGAAACGGGAACGGCGGCGGAAACGGCAACGGCGGCGGTAACGGGAACGGCGGCGGCAACGGCGACGGAAACGGTGACGGCAACGGCGGCGGCAACGGTGACGGCAACGGCGGCGGGAGCGACTACCCGAACCAGGACATCCGCTACATCGTTCCGTTCTCGGAGGGCGGCGGGACCGACACCTACGCGCGCCAGATCATCCCGGAGATGGCGAACGAGCTCGGCGTGAACATCGCCATCGAGAACATTTCGGGCGCGGCGTCCCTCCGCGGGACCGGCGAGCTCTACTACTCCGACCCGGACGGCTACACCTTCGGCGGCTTCAACCCGCCGTCCACGCCGGTCTCGGCGATGGTGAACCCGCCGGACTTCGACCTTCAGGACCTCGTTGGCGTCGGCGCGTACGCCCGGACGCCGTTCGTGATCGTCGCGAACCCCGAACACGAGATCGAGAACATGCAGGACCTCGTCAGCCGCTATCAGGAGGGCGATCTGTCGACCTTCGCCGGCAAGGAACGCGGCGGCGTCGACCACGTTCTCGCGCTCCTGATGCAGGGTAGCGACGACTACAACCTCGCGTGGGAGCAGTACGTCGGCTACGCCGGATCCGGCCCCGCCGTGCAGGCGTGCGTCTCCGGCGAGGTGCCGGCCACGATCAGTACCGACACGGCGGCGGAAGCGGCCGTCGCGGACGACCGCGTCGACACGGTCGCCTGTCTCTCCAGCGAGGGCACCTCCGTCTTCCCCGACCTGCAGTCGGTCACCGACGAGGGCTTCTCGAACATCGACTTCCTCGGGCAGCTGCGCCGCGGAATGTTCCTCCCGCAGGGCGCGTCCGACGACATCGTGCAGACGCTCACGAGCGCGCTCGAGACCGCGCTCCAGACGGACCGCGTCCAGGACTGGTCCGACAACACGGGGAACGTCATCGAGTACGGCGGACCCTCGGCAGCCGAGGACGCCGTCGCGAACGCGTTCGAGCAGGTCCCCGAGAACGTCGACCTCGAGTCGGTTCGCGAATCGGCCTAACCCGCCGATCCGCCGACGTCGACGCGTCGTCCCGACAAACGGATATTTTTATAACAGTGTGCTCATCAATCACGTACGTATGGTGGCTATGACAGAACACGCATCGCACCCACGTTCCGTCGGTGAACCATGACCGCACAGGAACTGTACCGCCGCCTGGTCGAGGACGTCATCGACGCCGAGAAGCTGCTCGTCGCGATGATGGTCGTCTCCTCGGGCTATATGCTCTGGGGAACGACCCAGTTCAGCATCGACCGAGCCGCACGATTCCCTCGACTCGTGGCGAGCGTCGTCTTCATCGGATCGCTGCTGCTGTTGTTCCAGGCGTACCTTCCTGCCGTGCTACGCAACGCGCTGCTCAGCGAGGGCGCGGCCTTCGAGGCGAGCGACGAGTTCGCCCAGAAGGAGGCTGATATGGAGGAGGCGGCGGCCGAGACCGAGTCGACCGAGATTTCGTCCGTTGGACGGCCGATCCACGATTCGGTGTTCACCGCCCTTTCGGTGGTCGGCTACGCGCTCGTCGGCTACGCGATCGGCCTCCTGTGGGCGAGTCCGCTGTTCGTACTGCTCTACGCCCGGTGGTTCCGGATCGACCTGCTGCGGACCGTGATCCTCGCGGTCATCGGGTTCGGGATCGCGTATAGCTTCATGATCGTCCTCACCGTTCCGATGGACGGCGGGGCACTCCTCTTCCAGGATGGTGTTTCATGGCTGCCACGATAGCCGCGCTCACGGAAGCAGCCGGAACGCTGTTCAGCTGGCCGACCCCGCTGTGGGTCGCCGTCGGGCTGATCCTCGGGATGATCGCGGGCGCGCTTCCCGGGGTCGGATCGTCGCTCGGGATGGCCATCGTCCTCCCGTTGACCCTCCCGTTGGGACCGATCAACGCCCTCGTGCTGCTGGTGAGCATGTACAGCGGCGCGATGTACGGCGGGAGCATCGCCGCGATCCTGGTGAACGTGCCCGGAACCGGTGCCGCCGCCGCGACCACCTTCGACGGTTATCCGATGTCGAAACAAGGACGGGCGATCGAGGCCCTCTCGATATCGGCGACCTCGTCCGCACTCGGCGGGTTCCTGACCGTCCTCACCCTGATCGCGATCTCGCCGATCCTCATCGAGGCCGTCCTGCTGTTCGGGACGCCCGAATACTTCCTGATGGCCGTCCTCGGACTCTCGATGATCGGCGTCGTCGCGCAGGGGTCGGTCGTCAAGGCGATCATCGCCGGCGCCTTCGGTATGTTGTTGACGACGATCGGGATCGCGCCGAACTCGCCGGAGCTGCGGTACACCTTCGGGAGCCTGGCGCTGTACGACGGGATCGACTTCATCGCGGCGTTGATCGGGATGTTCGCGATCGCCGAGATGATCAAGCTCTCCGCCCAGACCGGCGGGATCGCCGAGTCGGACATCGACCTCGACGGGAGCGTTTTCGCGGGCATCAAAACCGCGATCAGCCGCCCGGTGACGCTGATCAAATCCAGCTTCATCGGGATGTTCATCGGTGCCGTCCCGGGCTCGGGAGCGACCGTCTCGAACTTCATCTCCTACGGCGAGGCGATGCGGAGCTCCGACAACCCCGAGGCGTTCGGAAACGGCGAACCCGACGGCGTGATCGCCTCCGAGGCGTCCAACAACGGTACCATCGGCGGCTCGCTGATCCCCACTATCTCGTTCGGGATCCCGGGCAGCGGATCGACCGCGGTCCTGCTCGGCGGGCTGTTGATGCACGGCCTCCGGCCGGGTCCGCAGCTGTTCGACGCCGAGCTGGCGACGACCTACACGTTCATGCTCGCCCTGCTGGCGGGGAACGTCTTCATCCTCTTCGTGGGCGTGTTCATCGTGACGCGGCTGGGACACCTCACGCAGGTCGACACCAAATACATCGTCCCGACGATCGTCGTTCTGTCGATGATCGGCGGATACACGCTCCGAACGAACTGGGTCGACGTCGCGACCGTCGTCTTCCTGGGGCTGTTCGGATATCTGATGGTGAAGTACAACTACTCGGTCATCGCGTTCGTCCTGGGAGTCGTTCTCGGACCGATCGCCGAGGAGAACCTCATTCGGTCGCTCCAGCTGTCGGGGGGCTCCTACGACATCTTCGTGACCAAGCCGCTCTCGCTGCTCATCGTGATCGCGATCCTGGTCATCCTGTTCGGTCCGGTTGTTAAACCCCGGCTCGAACGGTTGATATCCTGACTGCGGCCGCGACGTGCAGTTTTTTCGACGGCGGACGCGATCCCGTTCGTGATCGCTGCTGCGATCGACGTTTTTCCCTGGCGTCGGTCACGCTGCTCCCGACCCGTCATCGGTCGGTCGAATTCCGTTCAGTCCGCGACCGATTCGACGACACACCGTTGGGCAGCCCGTGGTTCGACGTCGGGCCCACAATGTCCCGGTGGTATCCCAGGGTTTCGACAGATATATTCGCCGATACGCCATCTGGCCAGCCAATGCCAGCAGACGACGGTGGCTCGTTCTCGCCACCGACCCGGCTCGAACGGGTCCTGTCGGTCGAGGGGATAGGAGTCGGTCTCGCAGCAGCCATACTCGTCGCCGGGACGTGGCTCGTCTCGGTTCCGGGACTGAGCGCCGAGAGCCAGACGGTCCTGACGGTCTTCGGCGTGGCGTTGGCGCTGTGGCTCTCGAAGGCGATCCCGTACACGATCTCGAGCGTGCTCGTGGTCACGTTGCTGTTCGCGCTCGGGGCGGTCGACAGCTTCGAGACGGCCGTCGGCGGGTTCGCTTCCACGCTCGTGTTCTTTCTGTTTCTCCTGTTGTTGCTCGGCCAGACGATCTCGAGCGTCGGCCTCGACGAGCGTGCGGCGCAACGGCTGCTCTCGGCACAGAGCACGCCGAAGGGGACGGTCCGGTCGCTTGCCGCCAACATCTTCACGCTCTCGTTCCTGATGCCCTCCGCTGTCGCGCGGGCGGTCACCTTCATTCCGGTCGTTCGACGGCTCACCGAGACGTACGGGCTCGCGGAGGACAGCGACTTCACCCGTGCGTCCTACCTCGTCCTCGGCCACGTGAACCCGATCGCCTCGATGGCGCTCATGACCGGCGGCGGGATGGCGATCATCACTTCGCAGGTGATCAACGCGGACGTGCGAACGATCACGTGGGTCGAATGGGCGATCGTGATGATCCCGCCGGTGATCGTCCTCTACGGACTCTCGACCATCGCCGCGGCGCGCATCTACGACGTCGACGACACCATCACGATCGACGACAAGGCGGCGACCGACGGCGGGGAACCGACCGGGGAAGACGAGGAGAAAACGGCGGACGACGTCGCGGGCGACCCATCCGCCGCCGGCCCGTCGGCCGATGATCCCGTCGACGACCTCGCGGAGTCCGTCGTCGACGGAACGGCGGAACCGCTCACGCGCGACCAGCGCATCGTCGGCGGCGTGATGGGTGCCACCGTGGTCGCGTGGATCCTCGGATCGTTTCTGGGCGTGCCGACGATCGTTCCCGCGATCGGAGCCGTCACCGCCCTCTCGTTGCCCGGCGTTCGGATCATCACCGCCGACGATCTCGCGGACGTCAGTTGGGGGATCCTCTTTCTGATCGGCGCGATGTTCTCGATCCTCGACGTGATGGAGACGTCGGGCACGCTGACGCTGCTCGTCGAGACGATCACCGTCTACATCCCCTTCGCCGCGATGGCGCCCTGGCAGGTCGTCGCGACGTTGCTTTTGATCGCCGCGGTGCTCCGGTCGTTCTTCTCGACCGCCTCGGCCGCGATCATCATCGTGCTCCCCATCGTGCTGGAGTTCGCGGCGTTCCTCGGCGTGAACCAGCTGTTCCTGGCCTTCTCGGTGCTCATCATGATCGGATCGACGACGTTCCTCCCGTTCAACACGACGTCCGTCCTGCTCTCGTTCGATTACGGTCCCCTCTCGAACCGGGACGTTCTCGCGTTCGGGCTGGTGACGATGGTCTTCGGAAGTCTGGTGATCGTCGCCTCGTGGCTGTTCTACTGGCCGCTGGTGCTGTAGGCGTCCGGTCGGGGGTGATGTGTCCGCCCGCCGTGGGTCGGGGCGATGTGCCCGTCCGCCGTCGCCGACCGACGTCACGAACTGACGGCAACTACAACTTATAAGACCCACCCCGTCGTTGTACTCGGTAGCCATGACAGTAGTCGTCACCGTCGACGTCGAGGCCGACGACGACGAAGCCGAACGGTCAGCGGTGATCCGCGAGGCGGCGAAGATCGCGTCGGCGTTCGACGAGGAGCTGCACGTCGTCCACGTGTTGAGCCAGTCGCGGTTCAGGGAGATGGAACAGGAGAGCATCGAGGACACCGGCAAGACGATCGAGATGGACGTCATCCGGGACGTCGCCCGCGACATCGCGGACGAGGCCGCGTCCGGGGTCGTCGAGGCGTACACCCCCGTTGGCCTCGTCGGGTCGGCGGACGACGAGATCGTAAAGTACGCCAAGCGGCAGGACGCATCCTACGTCGTGCTCGGCGGCAAGCGGCGCTCCGCTGTCGGGAAGGCGCTTTTCGGCAGCGTCACGCAGTCGGTGCTGTTGAACGCGTCGATGCCCGTGCTGACGGTACCGCCCGAAGACGCCGACGCGTGATACTCGATGACTGACCGACTCACGACCCTCGTTGACCAGGACGTAAAGCCACGCGGCCCGCTGCAGGCGGGCCTCGACGACCGATTCGACGTGACCGTCGGGGGATCGAACGTCCCCGCGGAGCTGATCGCCGACCTCGAGGGGGTCGACGTGTTGTTCACCACCTCGCGGCTTCCGCTCACCGAGGCGGTCATCGAGGCGAGCTCGCTGTCGATCATCGCCAAGATCGGGACGGGACTCGACAGCATCGACCTCGAGGCCGCCGCGGAGCACGGCGTCACCGTCGTCTACACGCCGGGAATGAACGCACACTCGGTCGCCGAGCACGCGCTCACCCTGCTGTTGGCGGTCAAGCGCAACGTCCGGATCGGCGGAAACGCGCTCCGGGAGGGGAAGTGGCGCGACGAAGTGCCGAACGCTAGCCCCGTCACCGACACCACCGTCGGGATCGTCGGGTTCGGCAACGTCGGCAGCCGGCTGGCCGGACTGCTCTCGGGGTTCAACGCCGAGGTGCTGACGAGCGACCCCTACGTCCACGAGATCGACACCGACGTCACCGGCGCGACGCTGACGGACCTCGAGACGGTCGTCTCCGAGTCGGACGCGGTCGTCGTCACCGCCGAGCTGACCGCCGAGACCGAGGGGCTGATCGACGCCGAGGTCCTCTCGGCGATGCGGGACTCGGCGGTCCTCGTGAACACGGCCCGGGGCCCGATCGTCGACCAGGACGCCCTGATCGAGGCGCTCGATGCCGGGTCGATCGCGGGCGCCGGACTCGACGTCTTCGAGGAGGAGCCGCTGCCGGCCGACTCCCGGCTCCACGAGTTCGAGAACGTCGTGGTGACGCCACACATCGCCGCCTCCTCCGCGGTCGCCCGGACGAACATCGTCGAGACGCTCGCGGACCTGACGAAGACGTATCTCGCCGGGGAGCCGCTTCCGGACCGGTTCGTCGCGACGGCGGCCGGCGCTCCCGTCCAGGAATAGATCGGCCGGGCCGATCCCCGGTGACGGGACGATGGCAAACCACCACTACCATCATCCCGATCGCGACGCAGCGGGCGCTCGGCGGGAAAGCGCGTGTTTTTTTACGCCGCTCGGGCAATCGCCACTCGATCATGACCACGGACCACGTGACCGTCCCCGAGGACGGCGAGAAGATCACGCTCGCCGACGAGGAGACGGGCGAGCTGAACGTTCCCGAGAACCCGATCGTCCCGATCATCCACGGCGACGGGATCGGCACCGACGTCGGACCGGCCGCTCAGCAGGTGCTCGACGCCGCCGCGGAGGCGACCGGCCGCTCGATCGCCTGGATGCGCGTCTACGCGGGCGAGTCCGCCCGCGAGAAGTACGACGAGAACCTGCCCCAGGAGACCGTCGACGCGATCCGCGAGCACCGCGTCGCGATCAAGGGCCCGCTCACCACGCCGGTCGGCGCCGGCTTCCGCAGCCTGAACGTCGCGCTGCGAAAGAAGCTCGACCTGTTCGCCAACGTCCGCCCGACCTACTATCTCGATGGCGTTCCGTCGCCGGTGACCGACCCCCAGGAGATGGACATGGTCACCTTCCGGGAGAACACCGAGGACGTCTACGCCGGCATCGAGTGGGAGGCCGGCAGCGACGAGGTCCAGCAGGCCAAGGAGTTCGTCGAGGAGGAGATGGGCATCGACGACATCATCCACGACGGCCCGGTCGGCATCGGCATCAAGCCGATCACCGAGTTCGGCTCCAAGCGGCTGATCCGCGAGGCGATCGACTACGCGATCGCGAACGGCCGCGACACGGTGACGCTCGTCCACAAGGGGAACATCATGAAGTTCACCGAGGGCGCGTTCCGTGACTGGGGCTACGAGCTCGCCGAGGAGGAGTACGGCGAGGACGTCATCACCGAGGACCAGCTGTGGGACGAGTACGACGGCGAGCAGCCCGAGGGAACCGTCGTCGTCAACGACCGCATCGCTGACAACATGCTCCAGCAGGTCCTCACCCGGACCGACGAGTACGACGTCGTCGCGACGATGAACCTCAACGGCGACTACTTCTCGGACGCCGCCGGCGCCCAGATCGGCGGCCTCGGCATCGCGCCGGGCATCAACCGCGGCCACGGCCGCGCGCTCGCCGAGCCCGTCCACGGCTCCGCGCCCAAGTACGCCGGCGAGGACAAGGTCAACCCGACCGCGATGATCCTCTCGGGCCGCGAGATGCTGGAGTACCTCGGTTGGTCCGACGCCGCCGACCTCGTCCGCGACGCCGTCGAGGAGACCATCTCCTCCGGGACGGTCACCTACGACCTCCACCGACAGATCGAGGGCGGCGAGAAGCTCGCGACGAGCGAGTTCGCCGACGCGATCGTCGAGAACATCGAGGACCTCGCGTAGACGTCCCGACCACTCGTCGCGGTCACGGCGTCGTTTCCGACCGCGGGCGCGCCCCGGAACCGGACTGCGGCGACGTGCGGGATCCGACGTCCACGTTCGTTTTTTGTGGCGATCGATGATCGACCACCCACGGGGACGAGGTATAAATACGCCCCGCGCATCCCTCGCGTATGGTACGCGACTACGATCGGGACGCGATCCCGTCGGTGTACGATCTCCAGGACGCACCCGCGGCTCGGGAGGGTCCCGGCTTCAGACAGGTCGTCTTCCGCGGGATCGACCAGCTGATCGGCTTCACCGAGATCGGTCCCGAACGCGAGGCGAGCCCGCCACACGACCACCCCTTCGAACAGATGAACGTGCTGCTCGACGGCGAACTCGACTTCCTCATCGACGGCGAGCGCGTCTCGCTCGACCGGTACGACGCGGTGACGATCCCGCCGGAGGTCGACCACGCCTCGCGGGCGGTCTCGGAGGAGACGGCGACCCTGCTCGCCGTCTGGCCGCTTCGTGAGGACCGGGTCGACGCGACCGACTACCAGCGGGAGTTCCCGACCGCGAATCCGGACGCGTGAACCTGAGTCGCCGAAACCCGGACGCGTGATCCCCGGCCGCCCGAACCGGAACTGCCCGAAAACAACCGGCAGCCGCTGCCGGATCCATCCCCAAAACAACCGGCAGCAGCTGCCGGATCCGTCCCCGATAGACCGACCGCCGTCCTCCGGGCAGTATGGATCTCTCCGGACGCACGGCGATAGTCACGGGCGCGAGTCGAAACATCGGCCAAGCGATCGCAGTCCGGCTGGCCGAGGCCGGCGCGGACGTTGGCCTGACGGCCCGGTCGAACGAGACGGGGTGTCGCGAAACCGCGGATCTGATCGAGGAGACGGGTTCGAACGCGGCCGTCGAGCTGGGCGATCTGGGGGACCCCGAGGCGATCGATCGGGTGGTCGAGGGGCTCCGCGACGAGCTCGGACCGGTGGACGTGCTCGTGAACAACGCGACCGTGCGCCCCTCCAAGCCGTTCGACGAGATCGAGCCCGAGGACGTCGACCGCGTCACCGACGTCAACTTCCGCGGGCTCCTGCTCACGACGCAGGCGGTCGTCCCGGATATGCGCGAGCGTGGCGGCGGCTCGGTGATAAGCCTCATCGGCGCGATGGTCTATCTCGGCAAGCACGGACACGCCCACTCGTACGGTTCCAAGCTCGGCATCGAGGGACAGGTGCGCCAGCTCGCCACCGAACTGGGGGCGGACGGGATCCGCGTCAACGGCCTCTCGCCGGGGCTGATCGACGTCGACCGCACCCGGACCGAGGAGTGGGAGCGGATCGAGCGGGAGGTGATCGAATCGACGCCGCTGGGCCGGCTCGGGCAGCCCGAGGAGGTCGCCGACGCCTGCTGTTTCCTCGCCTCGCCGGCATCCTCCTTCGTCACCGGACAGGTGCTGCACGTCAACGGCGGCACGTACCCGACGCCGACGCTGGTGCCGGAGTGAACGCGTCGGTTTCCAGTCGGCTTACAGGACCCGCCGGCTCCACCCGCCGTCGACGGGGATCACGGAGCCCGTGATGTAGCTGGCGGCCGGCGAGGAGACGAACGCGACGGCCTTCCCGAACTCCTCGGTGGTGCCCATCTCGGTGACGGGCAGCTCCGCGACGCGCAGCTCGCGGACCTCGGCCTCCGAGATCCCCTCGCGCTCGGCGCGGGCCTCGATCTTCTCCTCGATGCGGTCCGAGAGGACGCCGCGGGGGGCCACGCAGTTCGACCGGATCCCGTCGTCGCCCTCCTCGTTCGCCAGCACCTTCGAGAGTCCGTAGATGCCCGGCCGGAACACGTTCCCGATCGTGCCGTGGGGCGTCGGCTCCCGTGCGGAGGCCGCCACGAGGTGGGTGATCGCGCCGCCGGACTCCCGAAGCGTCGGCAGCGCCGCCTTACAGAGCGCGACGGTGCTTCTGAGCACGTCGTTGTAGCCGGAATCGAAGTCGGACAGCGACGTGTCCGCGAACGACGCGTTCGCCGGCCCGCCGTGGTTGGTCACGAGGACGTCGAGCCCGCCGAGCTCGTCGATCGCCGACGCGACCGCGTCCCCGATCGCGTCGGTGTCCGAGAGGTCGAGCTCGACGGGGACGACCGCCGACGATTCGCGGCCCGTGGTCTCGAGGATCGACTCCCGGGCGGCGTCCAGGTTCTCCGGATTCCGCGAGGCGATCGCGACCGAGGCACCCTCCGCGACGAACTGTTCGGCCGCCCCGCGGCCCAGCCCCTTGCTTCCCGCCGCGATGAACACAGACGCGTCTTCCAGTCCGAGATCCATATCCGCGACTGGGGCGCCCGCAGGTTAATCGATTCGGTCGCGGCCATCCCCGGGACCGTGTCAGCCAGCGGTTCGGTCGTAGTCGGGCATCCTTCCGACCGTGCCGATCATCCGTCGGAGCCGCGGTCGATGTGTCGGACCGCCATCGCTCGACGTCCGGCTGGATCCCGGGTGAACACATACGAATATGTATAGTTAGTTTATAAGAATGTGTATATGAAATGGATGGCGTATATCAACTGATCATATATAGATGTTAAACACTTGTATATTAACCTAAATACCAGAATATGCGATCAAAAATTCAAATATATTGGCTTTAGAGGATGGATGTAGGGTGCTGGAGTGACTACGAACTGATACTATATTTGAGATATTACTTATAAATAAACGTATATTTGTTGTGCGTTCCGCGTTCGACGGTCGGTTCCGGACGCGGTGCCTACAGATTCGACTTGCCCGAGCCGCCGTCAATCGGGATCGCCTGGCCGTTGATGTAGCCGGCCTTGGGCGAGGAGAGGAACGCGACGGTGTTGCCGAGCTCCATCGGGTCGCCGATCCGGCCGAGCGGGTTCGAGGAGCCGCGCTCCTTGAGGCCCTGCTCGTAGCTCTCGTACTCGCCGCGCTCGACACCCTGTTCGATCAGGTCCTCGATCCGGGAGGTCTCGTGGGCGCTCGGCAGCACCGCGTTGGCGCGAACTTCCGGCGCGAGCTCCTTGGAGACGGTCTTTTCGAGTCCGATGACGCTCATCCGGACCGAGTTCGAAAGGACCAGCGAGTCGATCGCCTCCTTGACGCTGCGGGAGGTGATGTTCACGATGGTGCCGCCGCCGTCGGCCTGCAGGGGGTCGGCGGCCTCGCGGACGAGTCGGACGACGCTCATCACGAGCAGGTCGTAGGCCTTGTACCAGTCCTCGTCATCAGTTCCCATAAAGGGGCCACTCGGCGGGCCGCCCGCGGAGGTGACGAGGTGATCGAGGCCGCCGAACTCGTCGACGGTCGTCTCGACCAGGTTCCGGATGTCGTCCTCGTCGGTCAGGTCGCCCTGGATCGGGAGCACGCGAGCGCCGTCGGCTGCCTCCTCGCGAAGCTCCTCGGCGGCCGCCTCCAGTTCCTCCTCGTCGCGGCCGTTGATCGCGACGTTGACGCCCTCGCGGGCGAGCGCGGTCGCCGATGCGTTCCCCAATCCACGGCTCGAGGCCGTGACCAGTGCTGCGTTGCCGGCTATTTCCAGATCCATACGGATCGGTACCGAACCGAACACCAAAACCCTTCCCGAATCCGGCCGGATCCGCCGGTGCTCGAGAGTCCTGACACGGCCGGTTCCGGCGGATATCGGTCGATGCGCAACCGTTTTGACGTGTTGTGACAACACCGGGTATGGACCACGTCGCATTCGACGACGCGGAGACGTACGAACCGGACGAGGGCTGGATGCGCGCCGCCCTCGCGGGCAGCGACCAGTTCTCCTTCGAGTGGTTCGAGAAGCCGCCGGGACACAGCTCCCCGATGCACGACCACGAGAACGAGCAGGTTTGTCTCTGCCTCGAGGGCGAACTCACGCTCCACGCCGAGGACGGGACCTCGCTCACCCTCGAGCAGTACGACTCCGCGTTCATCGAGTCCTGGGAGACCCACGCCGTCGAGAACACCGGCGACCAGCGCGCCGTCGGGCTGGACGTCTTCGCACCGGGTCGGTCCTTCGACTTCTGGACCGACCGGGAGGAATGATGTCGGACGGACCGTCGTCGGGAGCGCTGCGGTTCGCACGGACGGTGGACGGCACGGCGATCGTCGGCGACGACGAGGGGTTCATCCCCCTCTCGGCCGCGCTGCCGGACGCCGGCGGCGACCCGATCGCGGCCGCGCGTGCCGCCGACGCGATCGACGTCGAGGCCGCGCCGGCCGACCGGATCCCGGAGGCGGACGTCCGGTTCGCCACGCCGTTCGACCCCGGCAAGCTGTGGGGGATCGGGCTGAACTACGCCGACCACGCCGCCGACCTCTCGGAGGACAGCCCCGACGAGCCGGCGAGCTTCATGAAGCCGACGACCGCGCTCACCTCCCCGGGCGGTCCCATCCGGCTGCCGGCCGAGAGCGACCGGGTCACCGCGGAGGCCGAGCTCGGGATCGTGGTCGGCCGGACCTGTCGGGACGTCGACGAGTCCGACTTCGACGACGTGATCGCGGGGTTCGTCCCGATCATCGACATGACGGCCGAGGACATCCTCCAGCGGAATCCCCGGTTTCTCACCCGGTCGAAGAGCTTCGACACGTTCCTCGTGATGGGTCCGTGGCTCTCGGCGCCCGCGACGACGGACCGGCTCGACGACGTCGCGGTCCGCACCGAGGTCAACGACCAGACGATCGCCGAGAACGGCCTCGAGGCGATGCACTTCTCGCCGCCGGAGCTGCTGGCGTTCCACTCGCGGGTGATGACCCTCGAGCCCGGCGACGTCATCTCCACCGGCACGCCCGGCGCCGGCGTGATCAGGCCCGGCGACCACGTTCGGTCGGTCGTGGAGGGCGTCGGTACGCTCGAGGCGGACGTCCGCTGAGGACAGCTCTCCCGGACCGCCCGCCCGGGTCGCGTCCCGATTCGAGTGCGGGCGTATATATGCCGTCAGTCCCTGGCTGGCGTATGGTAAACGTCGGAGACGAAGCCCCCGACTTCACGGTCCCGCTCGCCGGCGGCGAGGCGTACAACGACCTCTCGGAGTTCACCCTCTCCGACCGGATCGGCGACGGACCGATCGTGTTGGCGTTTTACCCCGCCGCGTTCACGGGCGGCTGCACCGAGGAGATGTGCACCTTCAGCGACCGGCTCCCGAGCTTCGAGGAGCTGGACGCCGACGTCTACGGGATCAGCGTCGACCTTCCGTTCGCACAGAACGTCTGGATCGACCAGGAGGACCTCGCGGTCCCGATGCTCTCGGACTGGAACCACGAGGTGATCCGAAAGTACGACGTCGTCTACGCGGATATGTACGACCAGGTCGAGGCCGCCCAGCGCAGCGTGTTCGTGATCGGCGACGACGGGATCGTGACGTATCGGTGGGTTCGTGACGGCGACAATCCCGACTTCGAGACGCTCGTCTCCGAGGTCCGCGACGCCGTCGCGAATGCGCGCGTGTCCCGCTGATCGCGACCTTCGGGACGGTCCTCTCGGTGACGGTCCTCTCGTCGCCGATCCCATCGACGCCGATCCCATCGACGCCGATCCCATCGACGCCGATCGGCTCTTTTTAAGGTATCACGGACGAAGCCGTCGGTATGAACGTCCGTCACCTCGCGCCGCGTGCCGGCGCGATCGCGTGTCTGGCGACCGCGCTCGCGGGGGCCGCGCCGTTCCTTTTGATCGACGGCCACGCCGAGCTGCTCGGCGACTACTACGGGGCCGGCCCGGTCGGCCTCACGACGATCGTCCTCTTCGCCGCCGTCGGCGTGGTCGCGTTCGCCTCCGCGGAGCGCGGAAACGTGGACCCCGTCACGATGGCCGGCGGGCTGGTCGTCCTCGGCGTCGTCCTCGTGGTCGGGTCGGCGCTCTGGTGGCTGGCGATCGACGAGACGGTGTTGTACAGCTTCCCGCAGGAGTACCGGTGGCTCGAGTGGCATCCCCCGGTGGTCGTCGCCGCGTCGATCGCGGTCGCGGTCGTCGGCGGCGGCTACGCACGGGCCGTCCTCGAGTGACGGCAGCGCGGCGGCGTGGTGCGTCGACGGCCACGCACTGACCGGTGCCCGCGATCGGAGTTCGGCGGAACGAAAGGCCCTTAAGGTGGACCGGTGTACGTGTGGGTGGACTAGGTCGGGCGGTTAGGCCCCGCTCGAAACCCGCGAGGTAGTCTTCAGCGGGGACCGAACGCCGGGGGAGTCCGGTCGGACCGACTCGGGCCCCGGGAGCCAACGTGGAAGCCTCGTCCGACGGGGACAGCGGTTCACGACGCCCGCTCGCAGGAGCGGTCCGTCGTGGTTCATCGGCGGTACCGGGTCAGGCGCGGAAGCGAGCAGCCCATCGCCGGACGTGCGTCGCTCGTCGGATCGCGGGGTGGAGGAGGCAACCGGGATTCCCCGTGTCGGAACGCCGGGCAAACCCGGTCGTCCACCATTCATACCGCGGTCGTGTTCTTACTGCCCAGCGGTCACTCCGTCGCGCCCTCGCGCGACGCCACGACGTCGGTCAGGACTTCCGCGAGTTGTGCCGCCTCCTCGACGGTGAGCTCCGCGCTCGCGATCCCCGTGCCGTGATCGCCGGCGGTCGTCTCGATGCTCACCACGATCCGGTCGTTGTCGTCGGTCGTCTCGACGTCGATCGACGCGTAATCGGGCGATTCGCGGGGTAATCCGACGGAGAGATCGCTCTCGCCGACGCTCACGTCGATCGAGGCTCGGTCCGGCCGGTCCAGGTCGATCGTCGTCCACGGGTCCGTCTCGCTCATAGCGTCCCCAACGGCGGCGATCCCCTTCAGTCGTCCGGCGTCGAGAGCCGTGTGTTTATGACCCGATCCGGTCGAACGTCGATGCGTGACCGAACCACGGACTGTCCGCTGTCTCGGCTGTGACCGGCGGATCGACGCGGACGCCCGCGTGTGTCCCCACTGCGGCGAGCTCCAGCCGACGCCGATCCTCGCCGTCGGGGCGGTCGTGGTCGGGGTGTTCGCGTTCCTGTTCGGGTTCCTGCTCGGGGCGTTCACGGTCGGGGTCACCCGGTGGATCGGCTTCGCGCTCGCGGTCGTCGGGTTCGGCCTCGCCGTCGGCGGGTACACGAGTTACCTGGACGCGAGGGCACGCCGGGGTGGGCGAGCGAGGTAGGCGTCGCCACGACGCTCGAGGGGTCACCGCTTCCGTCCCCGCGTCGATCGATGGGTTCGAAGCCCCCCGGGCCGAAGCCGACGTATGGCAGATCCGACGCGCGATGACCCGACGTCCGGAGCCGACGATGCCGGGGGAGACGACGCGACCGAGCAGCTCGTCGAGAGGGGTCCCGTCACCGCGGAGTACGTCGAGACCGATGACGAGCGCGTGCTGACGTTCGACCGCGACGGCCGGACCGCGGCGATCGTCCAGAACGCCACCGGGTACGCGATCGTGAAGGTCCGGACCGCACCCGACGGGGACGAGCTGGAGCGGTACTACGGGTTCGATATGGCCCTCGACCACGCCGCCGAGCGTCTCGGCGTGGCCGTCGCCGACCTTCCGGTTCCCGAGGCGGCCGCGGATATGGGCATGTGACCGGCTGCGGCCGCAGCCGGCCCCGATCGCACGGCCACTCGTCAAGCTGCAGCGGTCGATCGGTCACCCGCCAAGCTGCAGCGGTCGATCGGTCACCCGCCAAGCTGCAGCGGCTGCCCGGTCACCCGCCCAGTTGGAGCCCGTCGCGCCAGTAGAACCAGGGGCCCAGGACGAGGTAGGTGCCGGCCAGAAACAGCAGGGCGAACGCGAAGACGCGGCCCCAGTAGCCGGTGTTGACGATCGCGACCGCCTGGACGACGCCCATCACGATCGCGTCCTGCGCGTGGAGGTCGGGATAGGTCACCTGCGAGACCATAAGCGCCGCGAGCAGCGCGGTCTCGGGGACCAACACGACCGGGTCGGTGTAGCCCGCCAGGACGGTCGCGGCGATGATGGTCGCCGCGAGGGTCGTCTGGACGCCCTTCGTCTCGTCGCTGTCGAGGTCGTAGGCGGCGTAGAGCCCGAGCCGCGTGACCGCCATCGCGACGTAACACGCGCCGACGCCGATCCCGGCCAGGAAGGCCGGGTCGGTGGCGCCCATCCCGGCCGACTCGAGCGTGATCGCGACGATCGTCGCGGGGGCGACGCCGAAGGTCGCGACGTCGGCCAGCGAGTCGAGGTGGTCGCCGGCGGGCGTGGATCCTCGCTTCCGGGCGATGATCCCGTCGAGCGCGTCGGCGATCGCGCCGAACAGCACGAGCCGGGCCGCGAGCTCGACGTCGACGGTGGCTGCGGCGACCGCTAGGAACCCGATCGCCGCGTTCGTGACGGTGACGGCGTCCGCGAGCCCGAGCCGGCCGGCGAACCGCGGCTTCATATCCACCGGGTCGTGGACGTGCTTTTTACGTGTTGTCATTCCCAGAACCTGGGACCGGACCGCGGTACATAAGCCCGCGGCGACCGGAGGGACGCGTATGCAGCGGAGACGGTTCCTGCAACGTGCGGCCGGGACGGCGACGGTCGCGGCGACGCTTCCCCTCTCGGGGTGTCTCGAGGGCATCGCCGGGATCGGGACCGGCGGGAACGGAGAACCCGACTACGACGTGGGTATGACCGCGACGACGTTCCGCCCCCAGGAGGTCACGATCGCGGTCGGCGAGTCGGTCACTTGGCGGAACACGAGCGCGCGGACCCATACCGTCACCGCCTACGAGGGCGCCATTCCCGAGGACGCCGACTTCTTCGCGACCGGCGGCTACGAGGACGAGGCGACCGCCCGCGACGAATGGTGGAGCGCCCGCGGCGGCGCCCTGGAGAACGCCGAGGAGTTCACTCACACCTTCGAGGTTCCGGGCCGATACGATTACGTCTGCATCCCGCACGAACAGGGCGGGATGATCGGCGCCGTGATCGTCGAGGAGTGACCGATGGTACCGACGGCCGCGGAGCTCCTCGGCGTCGACGTCGCCCTGTTCCTGCTCGTCGGCCTGCTCGGCGGTGCCCACTGTATCGGGATGTGTGGTCCCCTCGTTACGGTCTACGCCGACCGGATGGGTCCCGAATCGGATCCGGCCGGCGACGGTGCGGTCGGTGGGAGCCGCGACTCACACCTCACCACCTACGAGGTCCGCCAGCACGCGCTGTTCAACGTCGGGCGGGCGACGAGCTACACCCTCATCGGCGCGCTCCTGGGCGCGATCGGCGGCGCGGTCTTTCTCACCGCCGAGACGCTCACGTCGACGGCAGGGGTTGTTCGCGGGACCGTCGGCGTCCTCGTCGGGCTGTTCGTGGTCGTGATCGGCGCCCGCTACCTGCTTGGCGGGGCCGCGGCCGGGATCCATCTACCGGGGCTCGAGCGCGTCACGGGTCGCCTGATGACCCACGTCGACCGGCTCGCGAACGGGCCCGGGATCGTCCTCCTCGGCGGGCTCCACGGGCTGTTGCCCTGCCCGATCCTCTATCCCGCGTATCTCTACGCGTTCGCGAGCGGCTCCGCGGCGTCGGGCGCGCTCGCGCTCGCGGCGCTCGGGATCGGGACGATCCCGGCGGTCTTCGCCTACGGAACCGTCATCGAAGCGGTCGACGCGGTCCACCGCAAGCGGCTCCATCGTCTGCTCGGCGTCGTGTTCCTGGCGCTGGGATACGTGCTGTTCGCCCACGGGCTGATGAGCCTCGGGATCCACGTTCCGCACCCGATGTTTCCGTTCTACGATCCCCTGAGCGGCGCGGGGAGTGGGTGATGGGCCCGCAGACGCAACAGTCATTCACGTCCGGCCCGAACCGCCCGTAACCGGAATCGGTCGGCCGTGCCCCGACCGAGCGCGTCACGGCGATCCGACCGAGCGCGTCACCGTGCCCCGACCGAACGGACCCACGCCCCACACCCATGACCGAGGACCAGACCTGTACGCTGTGTGAGCTCCCGGCCGCCGACGTGGTCGACGACGACGGCAACCGGTTCTGCTGTCCCGGCTGCCGCGACGTTCACGAGGCCCTGGGATCGGTCGACGACGTCGACGCGGACGACGTCCGCGACCGGGTCGGCGAGGGCGATGCGGAAGCGAACCCGGACGGAACCGAAAACGCAGCCGGGAACGATTCCGATCCCGTGGTCCCCGAGGACCACGAACCGACGTTCCTCGAGGTCGACGGGATGCACTGTGCGACCTGCGAGGCGTTCATCGAGTCGGCCGCCGAGGCGACCGACGGCGTCAGCGCCGCCAGCGCGAGCTACGTGACGGAGACGGTCCGGATCGACCACGATCCCGAGACGGTCTCGGCGGCGGACCTCCAGGCGGCCGTCTCCGGGCTCGGATACAGCGCCTATTCACGGGATGACGCCTTCAGCCGCCGCCGGGCCGACGCCATCGCGACGGTTCGGCTCGCGGTCGGCGTGCTCGTGGGGATGATGGTGATGTTACAGTACGTCGTGATCATCTACCCGACCTACTTCGACGGCCTCTTTTATACCGACGCGATGGCCCGATTCCTCACGGACGCGCTGCGCCACACCTCCAGCACGTACTTCTACGGTTTCGTCGGCATTCTCACGACCATCGTCGTGGTCGTGACCGGCAAGCCGATCCTCAGGGGCGCGTACGTGAGCCTCCGCACCCGGTCGCCGAACATGGACCTGCTCGTCGCGCTGGCGGCGATGAGCGCGTACGCCTATTCGGTCCTCTCGATCGCGACCGGCAAGGAACACGTCTACTTCGACGTGACCGTCGCGATCATCGTGATCGTCACGATCGGCACCCACTACGAGACGTCGATCAAACGCCGCGCGACCGATCGGCTCTCGGATCTGACCGCCGTCCGCGTCGACGAGGCGCGCCGGCTGGTCGACGGGGCCGCAGTCGGTCCCGCCGGAAAGCCGACGGACGAGATGGATGACCCGCTCGCCGCCGTCGAAGCGGAGACCGTCGCGATCGAGGCCCTCGAGCCGGACGACCGCCTGCTCGTCCGGGCCGGCGAGCGCGTTCCGGTCGACGGCGAGGTCACGGACGGCGAGGCCGCGGTCGACGAGTCGGTCATCACCGGCGAGTCGCTGCCCGTCGACAAGCGGCCGGGCGACGCCGTCGTCGGCGGCTCGGTCGTCGCGGACGGGGCGCTCGTGGTGACCGTCGGCGAGGACGCGACGAGCAGCCTCGACCGGATCGCCGAGCTCGTCTGGGACCTCCAGAGTTCGAACCACGGGATCCAGGCGCTCGCCGACCGCCTCGCCACGGTCTTCGTGCCCGTCGTCCTCGCGATCGCCGCGGTGGCCGCCGCGGGGACCCTCCTCGTCGGCGCTTCGCCCGCGGAGGCGCTGCTGGTCGGGCTCACCGTGCTCATCGTCTCGTGTCCGTGCGCGCTCGGGCTCGCGACGCCGCTTGCGGTCGCCGCCGGGATCCGCGACGCGCTCGCGCGGTCGATCGTCGTCTTCGACGACACCGTCTTCGAGCGCGTGCGCGAGGCCGATACCGTCGTCCTGGACAAGACCGGGACCCTGACCACCGGCGAGACGCGGGTGGTCGCCCACGACCTCGATCCCGACCTCCTCGAGCGCGCCGCCGCCCTCGAGGGCCGGTCCGCCCACCCCGTCGGGACCGCGATCGCGAACGCGGTCGCGGACTCGACGAACGGTGGAGACGCCGACGCGCCGGCGACGGACGGCGGATCGCCGGTCGCGTCCCGGCGATCGGACGGCGAGGCCGACGCGGACGTCGAGGGCGACACTGCAGGTGCCACCGATTCCGAAGGCGGCACTGATCCCACCCCCGACTCACGCCGCGTCGAGTCCTTCCGCAGCCATCGGACCGGCGTTTCAGGGGTCGTCGACGGCGAGGAGATCCTGGTCGGCCATCCCGACCTCTTCGCGGAGCGCGGCTGGACGGTGCCGAACGCGATCGCCGACCGGATCGCGGACGCGCGCGAGGTTGGCCGCGTTCCCGTCGCGGTCGGCCGCGACGGCGAGGCGGCGGGGACCATCGTGGTCGGCGACGATCTCCGGGACGGATGGACGGAGACGGTGACCGAGCTCGACGACCGCGGGGTCGACGTCGTCGTCCTCACCGGCGACGACGAGCGGGCGGCGACGGTCTTCGCCGAACACGAGGCGGTCTCGCGGGTGTTCGCCGGGGTACCCCCGGAAGGAAAGGCCGAGACCGTTGGACGGCTCTCGGCGACCGGCACGACGGTGATGGTCGGCGACGGGACCAACGATGCGCCGGCGTTGGCGCGTGCGGATCTTGGGATCGCGCTCGGCGGCGGGACCGCGATGGCCGCCGACGCCGCCGACGTCGCGATCATCGACGACGACCTCCGGTCGGTCACGACGACCTTCGATCTCGCGAACGCCGCGGGCCGGCGCGTCAAGGGGAACATCGCCTGGGCGTTCTGTTACAACGCCATCGCCATCCCGCTGGCGGCGCTCGGCGTGTTGAACCCGCTTTTTGCCGCGGTCGCGATGGGCACGAGCAGCCTGCTCGTGGTGGCGAACTCCTCGCGGCCGCTCGTGAGCGACGACGGGGAGTAAGCAGGACCGCCGCTCCGGTTAGTCGACGCTCCGGTCAGTCCACGTTCCAGTCGGTCTCGATCTCCGGCGGATTCACGAGCGTCTGGTAGACGACGCAGTACCGCTCGGTCGCCCGCTCGAAGGCCGCCGCCGTGTCGGGATCGATCGCCTCCCCCTCGGCCGGATCGACGTCGATCGTGAGGCGGACGTCCTCGAAGCCGACCGGCGCCTCCTCGTCGACGCCCATCGTGCCCCGAAGGTCCAGATCGCCTTCGACCTCGACGCCCACGTCCGCGTCGATGCCGAAGTTCTCCGCGACCGCCTGCGCGGTGAGCTGCGAGCAGGCCGCCAGCGCGCCGAGCAGCAGATCGCCCGAGCAGGCGCCCGATCCCGGGCCGCCGGCACCCTCGTGGAGCTCGGCCTCGTAGATGGCTCGACCGATGTCGACGTTACAGGCGCGCCCCTCCTCGGCCTGCTCGGCACCGGTGGCCGACAGCGTTACCTTCGCGGCCTCCGGGTTCTCCTCGTATTCCGCCTTCAGCGGCTCCTGGATCTCGGTCAGGTCCTGGTCGGTGGAGTCGGACATACACGCCATCGGCGGTGACGGCAGGAACGGTTTCGGAGAGCGACAAATACCGCCGTCGTCTCGGACGCGCTCCTCTTCGACTGCGCTTGCGGTCCCGACGGCGCTACTCCTCGACTGCGCTTGCAGCCCGGACGATCGTCTCCTCGCCGAACGTCGGGCCGATCAGCTGGAGGCCGACCGGAAGCCCCTCGGCGGTGCCGGCGGGCACCGAGATCGCGGGCAGGTTCGCCAGGTTGACCGGCGTCGTGTTCGCGTCGGCCAGGTACATCGTCATCGGGTCGTCGATCCCCTCGCCCAGCTCGAAGGGGAGCACGGGCATCGTCGGCGAGGCGATCACGTCCACGTCCGCGAAGGCGTCGTCGAAGTCCGACCGGACCCACTCGCGGGCGTCCTGGGCCTTCGCGTAGTACTTCTCGTGGTACCCGGCCGAGAGCGCGTACGTGCCCAGGAGGATCCGGCGTTTGACCTCCTCGCCGAAGCCCTCGGATCGCGTCTCGGCGAACGTCTCGTTCCAGTTCCCGTCGTGGCCGGCCGAGTGGCCGTACCGGACGCCGTCGAACCGCGCGAGGTTCGAGGAGGCCTCCGAGGTCGCGATGACGTAGTAGGCCTGCACGGCGTGTTCGACCGACGGGAGCGAGACCTCGACCGTCTCGGCACCCTTCGCCTCGAGATCGTCGAGCGCCGCCTCGACGGTCTCGACGACGCCCTCGTGGGCGCCCTCGAAGAGCTCGGGGACGACGCCGACGGTCATTCCATCGACGTCGCCGTCGGCCGCGGCGGCGTAGTTCGCGTCCGCGCCGGCCTCACGGGTCGTGGCGTCGTGAGGGTCGGGGCCGGCGATGACGTCGAGCAGCGCCGCCGCCTCCTCGACGCTCCCGGCGATCGGGCCGATCTGTTCGAGCGAGTTGGCGTACGCGATCAGTCCGTACCGCGAGACGAGCCCGTAGGTCGGCTTGATCCCGACGACCCCGCAGAAGGCCGCCGGACAGCGGACCGACCCGCCCGTGTCGGTCCCGAGCGCGACGTCGGCCTCGCCGGCGGCGACCGCGGCCGCGGACCCGCCCGAGGATCCCCCGGGCACGCGGTCGGGATCGACCGGATTGCGCGTCGGGCCGAAGTGGGACGTCTCCGTGGTCGTCCCCATCCCGAACTCGTCCATGTTCGCCTTGCCGACGATCGTCGCGCCGGCGTCGGCGAGCCGCGTCACGACGGTGGCGTCGTACGGCGGCACGTAGCCCTCCAGCATCCGGGAGCCGCAGGTCGTTTCGACGCCGGCGGTCGAGATGTTGTCCTTGACCGCGACGGTGGTTCCCGCGAGCGGGCCGTCGTCGGTCCCCTCGATCGACTCCTCGGTGATGAACGCGTTGACGTCGGCCATCTACGACACCCGCGGCCCGCGGAAGTAGCCGTCTTCCGTCTCCGCGGCGTTCCGGAGCGCCTCGGACTGGGTGAGTCCCTCTCGGACCTCGTCGGGACGCATCACGTTCACCAGCTCCGCCTCGCGGTCGAACTCGGGGACCTCATCCAGCGTCTCGAAGTACCCGAGGATCTCCGCGAACTGTTCGGGGAACGCCTCCCGCTCCGACTCCTCGAGGTCGACGCGGGCGAGACTAGCGACGTGGTCGACGTCCTCGACGTCGACGTCGGTCGCGTCAGCCGTCTCCCCCGCCTCGTCCGTGTCCGCGGTCGTGGCCGCCGCCTCCGCGGCCGCATCGGACCGTTCGTCGGGCGAATCGCTCATACCGGAGAGTGTGACGGCCCGGGAGTAAGGGTTTCGAATCGATCGACCCCCCGTGGTTCGTATCGACCACGTGACCGCCGTCCGTCGGTGAACCTCGCTTGCCCGTCGGGCGGTCCTACTTCGGAGCCCGCTTGCCCGTCGGGCGGTCCTACTTCGGCGTGACCTCGAACGTCGGAGCCGCACCGTGGAGGGTTCCCCAGACCGCGCTCACGATCGGGATCGCCCAGATACCCGCGTATATCGCCTGCGTGAGCGGGTTCGAGAGAAGGTAGAACCGGACCTTCTCGCGGCGGGTCTCGAGGGGGACTGCGCGCCGCGTCGCCGCGTAGGTACGGCGCGTGAACTCGGCCCAACAGAGGAGGTTGAACGCGACCAGGACCGTCACGGCGGTGGGCAGCGCGACTCCTGAGCCGGCGATCGCGGTCCACGCGACCACCATGCCGACGGGAACGCCGACGAAGTTCGCGACCGAGAGAGCCTGGTTGGCCACGGTGAAGGTCCAAAAGCGGACTCGCTCCTGGAGCGTGAACTCGTCGCGGAACAGGTGGCCGTACGGGCCTCCGACCCAGCGACGCTTCTGCCGGACCCAGTCACCGAGGTCGCTCGGACAGAGGTCCTGCACGTATCGGTCGACGATCCCGAGCCGGTAGCCCCGGAGGTAGGCGGCCACGCCCAGCGTCATGTCCTCGGTGATCGCGTCGGGGTCCCAGGCGCCGAGCGCGTAGAGGTCGCTGACGCCGATGAAGTACCCCTTTCCGAGCAGCTGGTAGGGTCCCGTGCTGGTTCGGGCGTAGATCGCGTCCGACCACGCCGCGATCCCCATCGCCTCCAGGGTCGGCAGCCAGCCGTCGGAGACGTTCCGGACCGTCTGTTTGGCCTGCACGATGTCGTACTCCTCGAGTCCGCCGACCGCGAGCCGGAAGGTGTCCGGCGGAAGCTTCGTGTCGGCGTCGGAGACGGTGACGACGTCGTCCGGTTCGAACGACAGCGAGGCGAACGCGTAGGTCAGCGCCGCGGCCTTGGTCTGGGGGACGAAATCCCCGGCGATCAGTCGCGCGTTGGCCTGCAGGTAATACGAGAGCCCCTCCTGGTCGACCTGGTGTGGCACCACGTCCCAACCCCGTTCGGCCGCCGACGCGGCCAGGTCGTCGACGTATCCGCCGACGACGTCGTCGTCCGCCTCGTGGATCACGTAGACGTGGATCGATTCGGTCGGATACTCCTGGGCGAACACGTCCGCGATCGTCTCCTCGATGACCGCACGGCGTTCGTTTCTGACCGCCAATAGGACGTGCACGGGCCGGATCCGATCGCGTTCGACCGTTTCCGACTCCGCGTCGCCACGGTCGAACGCGATCGCCCGCCCGTCCTCCACGACGTTGATCGGCTGGGAGTACAACAGCGAGGCCACCGAGAGGTTGATCAGCCCGTAGACGACCTGGGTGGCGACGAACACGCCCAGGATCACGGGCAACAGCGGTTCGAACACGCGAGTGACTGCGGGGCCACGGAATATGAAGGTTGGTACGGCGGTGAATGGCGACGCGTCGACGGTGAAACCGCGACGCGTGCGGTGGCGACGCCGTGATACGTCGTCCGTCGAGCGATGGACACGCCGGCGCGGTTGCCGTCCCGCAGATCCCAACGGTGCGGGACGTCCTAACACGGGAGACTTTTTACCACAGGGAAGGTAGCCGGGAACATGATCTCACTCGAGGACGCCGTCACGGCTCGGCTCGAATCACACGGGGAGCGATTCGAAGTGCTGATCGACCCCGACGCGGCGCTGGCGATGAAACGTGGCGACTTCGAGGGCGACCTCGAGGACGTGATCGCCGCCGAGGACGTCTTCGAGAACGCCTCCCGTGGCGACCGCCCCGCCGAATCCGCCCTCGAGGAGGTGTTCGGGACGACCGACCCGATGGAGATAATCCCGGAGGTGGTCGAGCGCGGCGAGATCCAGATCACCGCCGACCAGCGCCGCGAGATGCAGGAGCGCAAGCGCAAGCGGCTCATCAACACCATCGCGCGAAACGCGATCAACCCACAGATGGACGACTCGCCGCACCCGCCCGAGCGCATCGACCGCGCGCTCGAGGAGGCCGGGTTCACCGTCGATCCGATGGAACCCGTCGAGAACCAGGTCGACGACGCCCTGGAGGCGCTGCGTCCCGTGATCCCCATCCGGTTCGAGGAGATCACGGTCGCCGTCCAGCTGCCGCCGGACTACGCCGGCTCCGGCCAGGCGAAGATCCGGGAGTTCGGCGACCTCGAGCGCGAGGAGTGGCAAAACGACGGCTCGTGGGTCGGCGTGGTGACGTTCCCGGCCGGCCTTCAGAACGATTTCTACGACCTGGCCAACGAGGTCTCCTCGGGCGAGGCCGAGACGCAGGTCGTCAAGGACAAGGACGACCTCCGGACGCGGTGACGTCGGGCGGTCGTCGTCACTCCGCGCTCGCGCCGCCATCGACGCTTAGCCCTTAGCCCTTAGCCGTCAGGCGTTAGCCGGCGCCGGCGTCGTCAGCGTCAGCGTCGTTCGCTCCCGTGTTGTCAGCCCCGCCAGCGACGATCGAGATCCGGTGTCCGTCGGGGTCACGAACGCGGAATCCGCCATCGATCGGTTCGAGTGCGCCGGCCGCAGCGGTCGCGTCGGTCACGTCCGCATCGCTCGCGGTCGAATCGCGTGCGTTCGCGATCCGTGCGGCGTCAGCTTCGGGGTCGTCGCTCGCCAGGCCGAGGTCGACGTGGAGGCCGCCGCGTGCGCCGGCGATCCCGAGATGGGGCTCCCACAGCTCCAGATCGAACGGGCCGCGTAGGCGCACGCGGGGGCGGTCGGAACCGCGATCGACGACCTCGAAGCCCAGCGATCGGTAGATCGCCTCGCTCCGCTCGACGGACGCGACCTCCAAAACGACCTCGAAGATCCCCGTCAGACCCGGCGCCTCGTCGTGCCGGTCGCCGATCTCGGCGTCGTCGCCGCGGTCACCGGCATCGCCATCGCCGGCGGATCCCTCCGTCGTTCCGATCTCGACGCAGTGGCCGTCGGGGTCGTCCACGTACAGCGACCGGTAGGATCCGAACGTCCGCTCGACGGGGTCGAGGTCCCCACAGCGCGCGAGCCAGTCGTCGTAGGCGTCGGCGGTCGTCGAGAACGCGAAGTGGGTGTGAACGCCGCCCCGCGGAACCGCCCGTGGGCGACGGCACACGAGACGCGACCCGGAACCGCCGACCGCGTAGGCGACCTCCCGGTCGGTGCGACGGACGCGCTCGCGGCCGAGCCCGAGCCGGTTTTCGTAGAACTCGCGTGCGCGATCCAGCGATCGGACCTCGAGCGCGAGGTGTGTGAGTCCGGTGACGGTCATCGGTGGGGAGTCCGGGTCGGCAGGCGGTCGTGGACAGTCATCGGGGACCGGACCGGCGTGCCGGCTATTCGCCCGTTCCGGTCGCGCGGTGGAACGGCTTGTTCGCGATCGTCTCCCGGAGGTCGGCCAGGGAGTCGCGGCCCGCGTCGCCGGCGGCCGACATCACGGCGAAGACCTCCTTCCGGGAGACCTTCACGCCGGTCTCGGTGAGCGCGTCCTCCGGACGCGACCGAAGCTCCCGCAGCGTGCCGACCGCCAGGAGGTACGGGACGCTCCAGGCGGCCATCGTATTGCCGTGTTTCAGCGGCATCGTCTCCAGGTACGCCTGCGCGTCGTCGAGGAACGAGTGGGCGTACTCGGCCGTCCGGTCGACGACGCGCGCGGAGGACGCGTGGTTCTCGGGGTCGACGATCGACTCCTGGTCGACGCCCTCCGCGGCGAGCCACTCGGCGGGAATGTAGACGTTGTTCTCGGCCGTGTAGTCGTCGTAGACGTCCTTGGAGACGTTGACGAGCTGGAGGAGGAGGCCGAACTCCTCGGCGGTGTCGTAGAGCCGCCGGACGCGCTCGTCGTCGACGTCCGCCCGGGTCAGGAGGTTGGTGATCAGCGTGCCGACGGTGCCGGCGGCGTAATAGCAGTACTGCTCGAGTTCGTCCCGGTCGTCGATCCGGAGGCCGCCCGCCTCGGCGTGCCGGTCGAGGAACATCGCCATCCCGTCGACCATCTCGCGCACCGGCGGCACGATGGCGTCCCGGACGTCCTCGGGGAACTCCTCGAAGGTGGCGACGATCGTCGGCGACCGGGCGACGACCTCCCAGTCGGCGTTGCGCTCCTCCTCGGGCGGGACCCACTCGTCGACGGCGGCGCGGAACTCGACGACGTCGGTGTCGTCGTCGGGGTCGAGGACGGCGTCGTACGTCTCGAGCACGTCGGTCTGTGCGGCCGGCGGGATGTGTCCGGCGTCCTCGACGGTGTCGGCGACCCGGCAGAGGAGATAGCCGAGACAGATGTGGCTCGCCATCGGTTCATCGAGAACGTCGACGGTCAGCGCGAAGGTGCGTGACACGCCCTGCACCGCCTCGTGACACCAGTCGAGGTCCGCTCGGGCGGCCTCGGGGTCGCCGCCGACGGCCGACTCGAGGTCGGACTCGCCGGCGGATATGTTACGTCCGCTCATTCAGATATCGATCGGTAGGGCGCGAGGGGTAAAAAGTCTCGTGGGGACGGCCGACCTCCCCGCGGCGTCGTCTCGGCGGACGGCAAGCACGTTCGGATCTCGGTGGAAGTTAAAAACGAACTATAAATATAGGATATAATATGGTATTAAATATATATCTGATTAGTTGTATGTTCGGCCATCGTCAACAAATCGGCGACGTTCCGTCGGATATCTCGTTCATATCCCGGCTCGAGGCTGATCGGTGGGTGTTCGGGCATCTTTGACGTACCGTACTGTGAGGGAATATTAAAACCCGTATTCAGACACCATTATGGGTTATGAGAGGAATATCGTTCCCGAATCAGCCCGTCATCCGTTTCAAGGCCCGACCCAACGTATTTGATCAAGAGTAATATATTTTTATATATGTGTTGTTTATAAGTTACTTTTGGGAAGAGCAGCTCAACGACGAGCACGATCGACACCGAAACGACGAGGATCACGGTTCCGACGGCGTTGATGGTTCCGACGGCGTTGATGGTTCCGACGGCGTTGATGGTTCCGGCGGCGTTGATGGCGGAATTAGCCCCGTTCGGATCAGCGAGTGCATCGTTTCGCAGTCACGTCGATGTGAATATGGGTTCCAGCCGTGGAACTGGGCCGAGGGCGCTGCGACCGAGCGGTGAGTCGACGAAGCGGGACGCTACTTCGAGCCCCGAGCGGGAACGCTACTCCTCGAGGATCGCGTCGACGAGCGTCTCGTGGTCGAAGTCGTTGATCGGATGGCTCTCGTTTTTGACCGTCGTGATCACGAACTTCGAACTCGTGCGGCGGATCTCGTCGATCGACTCGTAGGACTCGACCAGGTCCTCGACCATCCGCCGGTCGGTGACGTGGGCGATGACGATGAAGTCGGTGTCGCCCATCGTGAAGTACACCTGGTTGACGCCCTCGATCTCGCCGATCCGCTCACCCACGGACTCGTGGTAGTCCTCCTCGTATTCTGCGTATACCTCGCTTATCAACACGATGGAGAGTCCCACCTTCGAGAGGTCCATCTCGTAGAGGTCGTTCAGGATGACGCCCTTCTCGCGCAGCTGTTCGATCCGGTAGTGAACGGTCGATTTGGGGATCCCGGTGTGTTCGTGGATCCGCTCCGGGCTGTTGATCCGTTCCGAGGCGATCGTCTCGAGGATGCGTAGGTCTTTCTCGTCCATGGTGATCGTGGCGGGCTCGAACGTGGATCGAAGCCGCCGAGCAGACCGTGAATTCGCTCGTGTTCGAACCACGTTCAGTTATTCCCCTTTAGTTCGACTTACGTATTAACACTTTCCCATCACCACGCTTTTTCCGATACCTCGCCCTCCGGATCGCCGTTTCTCCTCTGACCGGCGCGTGCCACCGTGTGACTGCTTGATCACTCCCGACCGTTATTACACGCTTACCGTTGTAAGTTCATTTCGAACGCCGAAGATAGTGAATAAAAGTTCAAAATATTCCGAGACTCGGTACAGCGTCCTGGTTTATCCGTGACTTTTGGATAGAAATTCAGGACGTTCTCGTGGCCGGTCACGTTCGCGCCCGGATCGCCGACCCGAGCACATCTCGACCGCCGATCACGGCACTGGCGCATCTCGACCGCCGATCACGCGAGCGTCGGCCAGTACTCCGCGTGGTGGTCGACGGCGTCCGCTACGGCGCGGCGCGTGGACTCGACGTCCTCGTCGATCCAGGCGAGCGGATCCGCCACGTCGGAGTCGATCCCGAGCACGCCCTCGAGCACGCCGAGGGTCGCGTACGCGAGGTGGCTCACCTGATAGCCGCCCTCCTGGACGATCGCCAGGTTCCCGTCGGCGTGGGCCGCCGCCAGCGCGGCGATCCGCGCACCGAGGGTCTCGAACCCGGCCTTGGTGACCACGTTCCGGCCGAGCGGGTCGACCGTTCCCGGGTCCTGGCCGGCGCTGACGAGCAGGAGGTCGGGATCGTACGCCTCGAGGACGGGGTCGACGATCCGGTCGAGAACGAGCTCGTACCCCTCGTCGCCGGCTCCGGGCGGGAGCGGCACGTTCACGTTGTACCCCGTTCCCGTCCCGGTGCCGACCTCGTCGAGGTTCCCCGTCTGCGGGTGGTGTTCGGGATCCCACGACTGGTGGTCGTTGTGGATCCCGACCACGCAGACGTCCTCGCGGTCGTAGAAACACTCCTGGGTTCCGTTGCCGTGGTGGACGTCCCAGTCGACGACCGCCACCCGGTCGACGTCGCGCGTGGCCAGCACGTGGTCGGCCGCGACGGCGACGTTGTTGAGATAACAGAACCCGTCGGCGCGGTCGGGCTGGGCGTGGTGCCCGCTCGGCCGCACCAGGGCGTACGGGACCTCGTCGTCCGACGTCGAGAGGGCGTGCTCGGCGGCGCTGCGGGCGGCGCCGGCCGCGTGGCGCGCGGCCCGGTAGGTGTGCTCGTTCGCGCCCGTCTCGGCCGTGAGCCGGCCACCGCCCTGCTCGCAGAACGCCTGCAGCTCCTCGAGGTAGGACGGCTCGTGCGTTCGGGTGAGCTGGTCGCGGGTCGCCGGGTCGGGCTCCACCCACTCGATCCGCTCGGGGATCTCCGTCCGGAGGATCCGGTTCACGTTCCGCATCCGCTCGGGTCGGTCCGGGTGGGGCTCGCGGTAGGCCAGCCGTCCCGTCCACTCGGCCTCGTTCTCGCCGGCGGGGTGGTCGTGTGCGAGGAAGCTGTCGTGCCAGAATGCGGTCACGGTGCGCATCAGTTCGGCGTCACGGCCGGCGGTTTCCTCAATCTTTCGACCGGTGAACCGGCGAGCGCGCCGACCGCCTCGTTCCCCGGATCAGGACGTGTCGATCAGGTCGAACGCCGTCCCTGCGTCCGCGTCGTTGGCCGCCTCGTAGGTGACGCGCGCGGCGGCGACGTCCTGGATCGCCAGGCCGGTGGAGTCGAAGACCGTGATCCCGTCGTCGTCGGTCCGGCCGGCTTTCGTGCCGGTGACGATCTCGCCGATCTCCGCGTAGATGTCGGGGTCCGTGATCTCCCCGCGTCCGTACGGGACGTTGATCTCCCCCGAGTGGGTGGTCTGGTCGTGGTCGTCGATCGTGAGCTTCGCGGCCGAAAGCACCGCCGTCTCGAGCTCCTGTTTGCCGGCGGCGTCGGCGCCCATCGCGTTGATGTGGGTGTGATCGCCCACGTCCGCGAGGCTCACGATCGGGTCGCGGACCGGCGTGACCGTCGAGAGGACGTCACAGGAGGCGGCCTCGGCGATCGACCCCTCGCGGACGTCGAACTCGCCGGAGAAGTGGTCGATGAAGCGCCGGACGCGCTCCTCGTCGAGGTCGCTGATGACGATCTCGGTGATCGGCCGCACCTCGGCAATGGCCTCGACCTGCGTGTACGACTGGATTCCTGCGCCAACGATGCCGAGCGTCGACGCGTCCTCGACCGCCAGGTGGTCTGTCGCGACCGCCGCCGCGGCGCCGGTACGCTGCATCGTCAGCATCGTCCCGTCCATGATCGACAGCGGGAGCGCCGTCTCCGGGTCCGAGTAGATCATCGTCCCCATCACCGTGGGAAGACCGTGCTCCTTGGGGTTGTCGGGATGGACGTTGACCCACTTGATCCCGGCGGCGTCCCAGTCGCCGGCGTCCATATACGCCGGCATCGACCGGAAGTCGCCGTTGTACCGTTCCAGCTCGACGTAGGACTTGGCCGGCATCTGGACGCTGCCGCGCTCGTAGGCCGCGAAGGCCTCCTCGACGGCGGGGATGACGTCGGTCATCCGGGCGTACGTTTCGACGTCCTCGCTGGACAGCAACAGGACGGACATACCACCGGGTCTCGAGTCTAGGATAATAAAACCAATTATTTCGGAAACGTTGGCTTCCGTTTCATCGACGATCATCTCGTTAGATCTCATCCGATTCGATCGGCAGTGGATTCGTGGTCGTTCGACCACCGGGGCCAACCGTCGACTGATCCGATGGCGACGGACGTCGATCAGTCGGATATTGGGACAACGATCGGTCCGGCAGTGGACGACGACCGGTCGGACGCCCGGGTCGGCGAACCCGCATACGCGTGCTCGCGGCCGGCACACGGCGCTATGGCGCCGTTCCGAGACTGTCGGCACAACTAATATATAGTATGACCGTGAAGGATTTACTCGGATGAGCTCCGATCAAACCGCACGACAGTTGGCTCACGATCCAGATTGGATCCCCCACTGGTACGATCCGGACGGCGACAGCGCCCCGATAACCGACGGCGAGGGCGCGCGCATCATCGACGACGAGGGCGAGTCGTACCTCGATTTCATCGCCTCGCTCTACTGCGTCAACGCCGGCCACGACAACCAGGCGATCATCGACGCGGTCAAAGAGCAACTCGACCACATTCCGTACGTCTCCTCGGGCAAGGAGAACGACACGCGGACGGAGCTTGCCCGCCGGCTGGCGGAGGTCTCCCCGGACCCGCTCACCGACGTCGTCTTCTCGGTGTCGGGCAGCGAGGCGAACGAGCTGGCCGTCCAGTACGCCCGCGAGTACCGCGACGCCCCGAAGGTCCTGACCCGGTGGCAGTCCTACCACGGCAGCACCTACGGGACCGCCGCTCTGACCGCCGACCCGAGCACGCGAAACACCGTCAGCTCCCACGCCGCCGTGACCGGCTCGGGCAAGTTCCTGCCGCCCCTCCCGTCGGTCTTCGACGCCGAGGGCGAGGAGCTCGCCGAGCAGGCGGCCAACCACGTCGAGTACGTCATCCGCAACGAGGGCCCCGACTCCGTGGCCGCGATCCTGATGGAGCCGGTGGCCGGCTCCAGCGGCGCCTACCCAGCCCCGGAGGGGTACTTCGAGCGTCTGCGGGAGATCTGTGATGAATACGGGATCCTGCTCATCGCCGACGAGGTGATCGCGGGATTCGGTCGCTGCGGGGAGATGTTCGCGATGCAGGACGAGGGCGTCGACCCGGACATGATCTCGTTCGCGAAGGGCGTCACGAGCGCGTACGTCCCCCTCGCCGGCGTCCTGATGCGCAAGGAGATCGCCGACGAGATCCGCGAGGACGGCACCGAGGTCGGACAGACCTTCGCGGGGCACCCGCTTGGCTGTGCCGCCGGGCTCGCGGCGATCGACGAGTACGAGAGCCACCTCATCGAGAACGGCCGGGAGATGGGTGCGCTGTTGGAGGACGGCCTCCACGACCTCGTCGAGCGGTACGACGAGATCTCGCACGTCCACGGCAAGGGGCTCCTGTGGGGCATCGTGGTCGAGAACCCCGAGACCGGCGAGGAGTTCGCGAACTCCTGGGTCGACGACGGCGACGTCGACAACCCCGTCAGCGAGATCGTCGGCGAGGCAAAGGACCGCGGCGTCCTCGTCGGGCTCGGTCGTCCCGACTACCAGATCACCCTCTCCCCGCCGCTGTGCATCGACGAGGACGACGTCCAGGAGGCGCTCGACGCGCTCGACGAGTCGTTCGCGGCCGTCTTCGAATAGTTCGGTCGCCGCCGTCTTCGCACAGTCGGCCGCCGTCTTCGCACAGTCGGCCGCCGTCTTCGCGCAGTTCGGTCGACTCGACCTCGTTTTCCCGCTACGATTCGCAGTACGCGGCGAAGTTCTCCAGCACCCGCGTAGCGTTACACTCCGCGAAGGTGTGGTCGCCGTCCTCCCAGTCGCTTGGCCGGTCACGCACGCGCTCGGTGAACTCCGGGTGGAACTGCACCGTCCAGATCGGCGCGTCGGTGTGCCGGGTGCAGAAGTAGTCGTTGTACTCGGTCTCGGCGATCGGCTCCATCCCCTCGCCGGGCTCGACGACGAGGTCGGAGTGGAGGACGGGAACGATCGGGTTCACGCCCTCCAGGATCGGATCGTCCGCGTCGAGCGTGCGCATCTCGACGAAGGTCGCCCGACGGCGGTCCTCGACCACGTCGCCGCCGAGCGCGTAGTTGACAAGCTGGTGGCCGAAACAGACGCCCAGAAGCGGGATCGATTCCTCGAGACAGCGCCGCACCAGGTCCATCTGCGTCTCGAACCACGGGTAGCCGTCCTCGTAGACGCTCGCGGTGCTGCCGCTCACGATCACGCCGTCGAACGCCGAGAGCGGGGGCGTCTCGGGGTCCTCGGCGTAGACGTGGTACTCGCTGTCGGGGGTGAACTCGGCGATCTCCGGGCCGAGATACCGATACTCCGGGTTCACTTCGTCGTCGAGGACGAGGATCATCGACCGAACCTCTCATCCGGAGAAAGATAAATTATTGTACCTCGACCGCAACCCACATCCAGACGGTGGCACATACGCAATGAGACAAGCGACCACACAGTTAGCGATCCGCCAGGGGCTCGTCAGTCAGGGACCGATCCGCAGGGGGGCGATGGCCGAATGAGCGAGGCGGCCGACCGGATGGTCGAGACGATCGAGGATCCGGCGATCGACCACGTCTTCGTCGAGTTCGCCGACGTCAACGGGATCTCCCGGTCGAAGCAGCTCACCGCGGACGCCTTCCTCGAGAAGTGGGCGGACGGATTCGCGATGAACCTCGTGCTGCTGGCCCAGACGCCGCGCAACCACGTCCCGGAGGGATCCGGACTCGGCGCGGAGATCGGACACGCCGACGGCACCGTCCATCCGATCCCGGAGACGACGATGCGGCTCCCTTGGCGCGAGAACGCCGTCCGGGTCCTGTGTCGGTTCTTCCACGAGGACGAGCGGCTGGCGTGCTCGCCCCGGGCGGTCCTCGAGTCGGTGCTTGCGGCCAACGACTTCGGGTTCGACTTCTATGCTGGCAGCGAGCTCGAGTTCTACCTCCTCGAGGAGGGCCCGGATGGCGAGTACCTCCCCGCGACGGACGACAACCACGAGTGCGTCTCGTGGGCCACCGAGGAGGTCGCCGACTTCTACGACCGGCTCGTCGAGTGGGCCGGCGGGTACGGGATCGACCTCACCGCGCTCCACCACGAGCACGGGGCCGGCCAGCTCGAGGTGCTGTTCGACTACGGCCGCCCGCTCGAGCAGGCGGACACGACCTTCGATTTCAAGCGGCTCGTCAAGCAGGTCGGCCGCAGCTTCGACCAGTGGCCGACGTTCATGGCCAAGCCCTTCGCCGACCGGTCCGGAAGCGGCTACCACCTCCACGTGAGCGCGTTCGACGACGAAAAGAACGTTTTCGCGGCCGTCGCGGATGACTCCGACGGAACCCTCTCCGAGCGCGGTCGACACTTCGTCGGTGGGCTGATGGAACACGCCGACGCGCTGGCCGCGCTCGGCACGCCGAGCATCAACGGATTCAAACGGTTCGAACCGAACTCGTTCGCGCCCTACACCGCCTCCTGGGGGTACGACAACCGGATGACCGCGGTTCGCGTTCCGCCGGGGGTCATTCGTCCCGAAACCCGGATCGCCAGCGCCGACGCCAACCCCTACCTCGTCATCGCGGGGACCATCGCCGCCGGCCTCGACGGGCTCCGACGCGAACTGGAGCCGCCGGCGCCGACCGAGGGCGATCCGACCGGCGACCGGCCGGATCTCCCGCGCTCGCCCGAACTCGCCCTGCGCGCGCTCGAGACCGACGACGCGATGGTCGATCTGCTCGGCGAGGACGTCGTTCGCGTCTATGCGGCCTCCAAACGGCGCGAACTGCAGGCGTTCCGGGACCACGTCACCGACTGGGAGCGCGACCAGTACGTGAAGACGGTCTAGGGGTCCCGCCGGGGACACGGGGAAACATTCAGTATGGTTCCATCTGTTGGAACGCATAGAGAAGACTCATGACGGATGCAGCCACCTTGTTAGAGCCATTTGTCGTACGCCCCCCGACCATGGATGAGCGGCGGGCGGCACGGATCGCCGAACGCGAGTTCGGCAAGCCGGGAACCGCGACCGAACTCGGCGGCGAGCGGGATCAGAACTTTCGGATCGACGTCGCCGACGGCGAGGCGTACGTCCTGAAGATATCCAGCCCGGCCGATGACGAAGCATCGCTCGATCTGCAGACGGAGGCGCTGCGTCACATCCAACGGGCCGATCCCGACCTCCCGGTGATGGAACCGGTGCCGACGACCGATGGATCGCTATGGACGACGATCGAGGACGACGAGACGTATCACGTGCGGCTGTTCACCCACGTTCCGGGCCGACCCGTCCCGGGGCAGGACCTCGACGCGGAGGCGCTCTTCGAATACGGGGCGGTCGTGGCACGGCTCGGAAAAGCACTCCGCGGTTTCTTCCATCCCGACGCCGATTACGACGTCCTGTGGGATCTGCGGCACGTCCCCGAGCTTCGGTCGCTGCTCGACAGCGTCACCGACGCCGAGCGACGCGAGCTGGCCGAACGCATCCTCGACCGGTTCGAGAACCGGGTGGAACCGGGCTTCGAGTCGCTCCGTGCGCAGGTGATCCACAACGACCTCACGCTCGATAACGTCCTGCTTGACGACTCCGACCGCGTCAGCGGCGTCGTGGATTTCGGCGACCTCACCCACACGGCCCTCGTGAGTGACCTGGTGATGGCGGTGGCGAGCGTGATGTACCGGCGCGACGACCCGATCGAGGCGGCCCAGGACGTGATCCGGGGATACGTCAGCGTCACGCCCCTCGAGGACGAGGAGGCGGAACTGCTGGCGGATCTGGTTGCCGCACGACATCTCACCTGGGGCGTCACCGTCGCGTGGCGGCTCGAGGAACATCCCGAGAAGACGGACGCCCACAGCGTCGCCGGCGTCGACGACGGGTGGAACCTCCTGCAGTCGCTCGATGAACGGGGGCTTGACGTCGTCAATCATCGCCTCCGAACCGCCGCAACGTCCGGCGCCCTTCCGTATTCCCGGACCGGCACGTCGGAAGTACTGTCTCGGCGACGGGCGGTGCTCGGATCGTCGCCGCTCTCGTACGACGATCCCGTTCACTTCGTCGACGGCGATGGGGTGTGGTTGTACGACCCGACCGGCCGACGCTACCTCGACGCGTACAACAACGTCCAGGTCGTCGGGCACGCGAACCCGGCGGTCGCGGACGCCATCGCGGGACAGGCACACACGCTCGCCACCAACACGCGGTACCTCCACGAAGCGCCGGTGGAGCTGGCCGAACGGATCCTGGCGACGATGCCCGACGAGCTGGACCGCGTCCTGTTCGTCAACTCCGGCAGCGAGGCGACGGATATCGCGTGGCGACTGGCCACCGCCGCGACCGGAAACGAGGGCGCGATCGTCTCGGAGAACGCGTATCACGGCATCACGGAGGCGATGACCGCACAGTCCCCGACGATCTGGCCCGAGGGGATGGATCCGGACCACGTCGAGACGGTCACCCCACCGATCGACGACGCACACCACGGGGACCGACCGGCCGCGGATCCGGTCCAGGGGATGACCGAATCGCTGGCCGCCCTCGAGAAACGGGGAACGGGGACCGCGGCGTGGATGTTCGATCCGCTGTTCACGAGCGACGGCATCCACTCCCCCGACGAGGCGCGAGCGGGATCGATGGCCGAGCGCGTCCGCGAGGCGGGCGGACTCGTCATCGCGGACGAGGTGCAGGCCGGGTTCGGCCGCTCCGGGGATGCCCTCTGGGGCTTCCGGAACGCGGACGTCGTTCCCGACGTCGTCACGCTCGGCAAGCCGATGGGCAACGGACATCCCGTCGCCGCCGTCGTGACGCGGTCGGACGTCGCCTCGGCCCTGTACGACGGGACCGGCTTTTTCAGCACGTTCGGCGGGAATCCCGTGTCCTGTGCGGCCGCGCTGGCGGTGCTGGACGAGATCGAGAGGCGCGACCTGCTGCCGCACGTCGTCGACGTCGGCACCTACCTGCGGGACGGACTCGCGGAACTGGCCGCGGAACACGAACGCATCGGTGACGTTCGTCAGCAGGGACTGATGGTCGGCGTCGAGCTCGTCACGGACCACGAAACCCGGGAGCCGGCATCGAGCGAGGCGACCGCGGTCGTCAACGGACTGCGTCAGCGCCGGGTGCTCATCGGGTCGACCGGCGCGGACGGGAACGTGCTGAAGATCCGGCCGCCGCTGGTGTTCGAACGGACACACGCGGACCGGCTCCTTGCGGCGTTGGACGACGTCCTCTCGGAGCTATCACGTCACGACTGAAAGCGAATCGGTTCGACCACGCCAACCGGAGTGTACGTGTGAGCAGGCTCCGTGTAAGTCGGCTTTGCGTGAGCAGGCTCCGTGTAAGTCGGCTTTGCGTGAGCAGGCTCCGTGTGGACTGGCCGCGTTCACGCACCGTGTTGGAAAACCGTCGACCGCGTCGCCGAAGCGAACGGCGTTCGAACCGGGAGCGCCCCTACCGCTGGCGGAGCAGTTCGCTGATGACGATGAGCGAGATGCTGAACAGCAGCACCATCGCGCTGATCGCGTTGATCACCGGGTCGGTCCCGTGTTGGACCTTCGACCAGATGTAGATCGGGAGCGTGTTCTCGACGCCGCTGGTAAAGAAGGCGATCAGGAAGTCGTCGAAGGAAAGCGTGAACGCGAACAGTGCCCCGCTGATGATCCCGGGCATCAGGATGGGCAGGGTCACCCGGCGATAGGTCTGCCACTTGCTGGCGCCCAGGTCGCGGGCTGCCTCCTCGAGCTCGGGATCGAACCCGCGCAGGCGCGCGCTCACGGTAATGAGGACGAACGGGGTCACGAAGACGAGCTGGCCGAGCATCACGGTGCGAAGCGACGTGTTGAACCCGATCATGTTGAACCAGAGCAGCAACGCGATCCCGAGGATGAGCCCGGGAATCGTCATCGGCGCGATGACGAGCGCGCGGAACAGCCCCTTCCGCCGGAAGCTGCCGCGGACCAGAGCGATCGCCCCGAGCGTGCCGAGGATCGTCGCACCGGTGGTGACGAACGCGCCCACGTAGAGGCTGTTGAGCGTTGATTGGATGAGCCGGTCGTCGTTGACCATCTGGACGTACCACTGCATCGTGAACCCGTCCCACGGGAAGCCGGAGAAGGTCCCCTGCTCGAAGGAGAAGAGGATCAGGACGGCGATCGGCGCGTAGAGGAATCCGAAGACGAGCACGGCCCAGACCGGCATCCAGTATCCCCCAACGGCGTTCAGCAGGGTGTCGATCGGTGACTGGCCCGAGGACTCTTCGGCGGCGGTCCCGTCGGACGTCGCGGCGTCGACGCTCATTTCAGAACATCTCCTCCACGTCGGTGTAGCCCATCAGTCCCCAGAGGACGCCGCCGACTACAAGCATCAGGACGCTGCCGAGGGCTGCCCCGAGCGGCCAGTCGCTCCCGATACCGAAGGCGTACGCGATCCGGGTTCCAACGAACAGCTCTCCCCCGCCGATCATCGCTGGCACGATGTACGCACCCATGCTGAAGATGAACACGAAGATGATTCCGCCGACCAACCCGGGGATCGAGAGCGGGAGAACGATCCGCTTGAACACCTCGCGGCGACTCGCTCCCAGGTCATAGGCGGCCTCGATCAGCGATTCGTCGAGCTTCTCGAGGCTCGTGTACAGCGGGAGGATCATGAAGGGCAACCAGAGGTAGGTCAGCCCGAGCCAGATCGAGAACTTGGTGTTGAGGAGCCAGCCGATCGGCTCGTTGATGATCCCGATCCAGACCAGCAGCCCGTTGAGCACGCCTTCGGTGCCGAGAATGATCTGCCAGCCGTACACGCGCACGATGTAGTTCGTCCAGAAGGGGATCATCACGAGCACGAGCAGGACGTTCTTGTACTGCCCGCCGAACCGGGCGATGTAGTAGGCGAACGGATACGCGACGACGATCGCCGTCGCGGTCGTCACCAGCGCGATCAGCGTCGTGTTGACGAACGCCACCCGGTTGGCGGATCTCGTGAACACCGCGGTGTAGTTACTGAGGCTGAAGTCCAACGTTAACGCGAGGCTTTCCATTCCGGTCGTGGCGATGTAGAACATGATCACCACGGGGGCCAGGAAGAAGAGGACCTCGAGGATCAGGATCGGCCCGCCGGTCACGAGAAAGCTGTTCGACTCGCGGACGCGATCGAGTATGGTTCGAAGTATGGTATCTGTTCTACTGTGAGTCTCCACCATACTCCCCTTTGATCGAACTCTATCCAATATATCTTCCGATCGCGAAACCGCGCTCGCGGACGAACCGGCGCCGAAACGGCGGATCGCCGTCCGGGGAACGATGATATCGAACTAAAATCCAAGAAAGTGCCACTGAGTTGGACGCGATGGGATAATACCTGCTCAATGATGAACGATTAGGAAAGATTTATGTATGAGAGCACGACATGCTACTGTAGACCTCACGATGACTTCCCACACACCCGAATCGAGCGATACGTCCGGAACGGGACGGTCGATGGCCTCTCGCCGTCGGTTCGTCCAGGCGGCCGGCGCGGTCGGTACCGCGGCGGTGGCCGGCTGTCTCGGCGGCGGCGGCACGACCGAACTGAACGTCCTCACCTGGGAGGGCTACGGCACGGACGCGATCGTTGACGCGTTCGAGTCGGAGCACGACGCGACGGTCAACATCAGCCTCCTCTCGAGCGACCCCGAGGGGCTGAACATCCTCGAGAGCGGCGGAACGGAGGATTACGACCTGCTCACGCTCAACAACACGTGGGCGGCCCGCCACGCGGAGGCGGGGACGATCGAACCGCTTTCGCCGGACGATTTCCCGGCGATGGATAACTTCCTGAGCGAGTTCCAGTGGCCGTTCAGCTCCTTCGAGTACGACGACGAGATGTACGCGCTCCCGACCCGGTGGGGGTGGGACACGCTCACCGTCAACACGAACCAGGTCGAGGAAGGCCACTACGACTCCTACGAGGTCCTCTGGACGGGCGGTCCGGACGGACAGTACTCGAACCGGATGGGGATCATGGACTGGCCGACCTGGAACATCCCCAAGATCGCCCAGACGCTCGGGTACCCGCCGTTCGAGCAGACCGACGAGCAGCTGGACGACGTCTTCGACCACCTGGTGCAGATGTTCAACCAGTTCACCGCGATCTACAGCGGGACCAGCGCCATCCGGCAGGCGTTCCTCCAGGAGGACATCGTCATCTCGCCGGTCGGGAACTTCACGATGTCTGAGCTGCGCGCGGAGGGGAACGACTGGGTCAACGTCGTCCTGCCCGAGCAGGGCGGGATGCAGTGGACGGAGGGGATGTGTCTGGTGAAGGACCCCTCGGATCGCGAGCTCGCGATCGAGTTTATGAACACGGTCATCTCACCGGAGGGCCAGCGAAGCATCGCCTGGGAGCCCGCGGCGAAGAGCCCGCCGGTCAACACGGAGTCGTTCGACCTCTTCAGCGCCGACGAGCAGGAGGCGCTGATGTTCACCGACGAGGGCTTCGCCGCCGCCGAGGAGATCGCCAACCGAACCACGCCCTACGAGTTCTCCCCCATGACCGATCAGTGGACGGATATGTGGGAGGAAGCGAAGGCCGAAAGCAGCATCTAGACGCCCGCAGCAGCCTTCAACACCCCGGCGTTCATTACCCGGGAGATCATTATGAGCACCAAAATGGATACACACGACCCCGAGGAATCGGCCGACACGGACCACGACGAGGCGACGGACCGGGACGGGGGGACGGCCCTGGCCACGAACCGCGCCGCCGCGACGTCGACGCGGGGCACCGTGCAGCTGGACGCGCTCAGAAAGGAGTTCGACGACGTCGTCGCGGTCGACGGCGTGAACCTCGAGATCGAAGCCGGGGAGTTCCTCACGCTGTTGGGGCCCTCCGGGTGCGGGAAGTCGACCACGTTGCGGATGATAAGCGGCCTCGAGACCCCGACCGACGGGACGGTGTCGATAAGCGGCGAGGACGTGACGAACCTGCCAGCCAACGCGCGCAACACCAGTATGGTGTTCCAGGAGTGGGCGCTGTTCCCC
Source organism: Halopenitus persicus (assembly GCF_002355635.1). Lineage (GTDB taxonomy): Archaea > Halobacteriota > Halobacteria > Halobacteriales > Haloferacaceae > Halopenitus > Halopenitus persicus_A. The sequence goes on from NZ_AP017558.1 coordinate 2,557,404, forward strand.
CATATGACCGTCGAGGAGAACATCTCCTTCGGCCTCGAGATGGACGGCGTTCCCGAGGACGAGCGCGAGACGCGCGTCACGGAGGCGCTGGAGATGGTCGAGCTGCCGGGCTATCACGAGCGCCCGGCAACGGAGCTGTCGGGCGGCCAGAAACAGCGCGTCGCGATGGCACGCGCGATCGTCCGTGAACCAGACGTTCTCCTGCTCGACGAGCCGCTGGCGAGCCTCGACCGGAAGCTGCGTCAGCACATGCAGGTCGAGCTCAAGGAGATCCAGGAGCAGCTGGGGATCACGTTCATCTACGTGACCCACGACCAGGAGGAGGCGCTGACGATGTCCGACCGGATCGCGGTGATGAACGACGGGCGGATCGAGCAGGTCGGCCCGACCGACTCGCTGTATAAGTCGCCGGAGACGCAGTTCGTCGCCACGTTCATCGGCGAGACGAACCTGTTCGAGGGGACGATCGACGGCGGCGGCACCGCCCTCGAGACCGACGACGGACCGAACGTCGCCATCGGCGAGTATCCCGACCACGCGGGCCGCTCCGTCGGGGTCTCGATCCGACCCGAGGAGGTCGTCCTCACGCCGCCCGGCGAGAGCCGCGGCTACGCCAACGAGTGGGCCGGCACCGTCACCGACGCCATTTATAAGGGGTCGCTGAAGGTGTATCAGGTCGACGTCGACGGCCACGCCTTCCAGGTCGAGCGGCAGGTCAACGAGGAGGTCGACGAGTTCGAGGCCGGCGACGACGTCACGGTGAGCTTCCCGGTCGGCGCCTGTGAAGTGATCCTCGAGTAGGGGCGATCGGCCGGTCCTTTTTAAATAGTGTGCCAATAGTGTGCCGATCGAAGCGGCCGAACGGGTCGCCGTCAGCGGCCGAACGGGTCGCCGTCAGCGGCCGATCGCTTCGACGTCCGGATACGTCTCGGCCCATGGATTCCGGCGTTCGGCGGCCGCGCTGGCGGCCAGGATCGTTTCCTCGTCGAACCGTGACCCCACGAGCTGGGCGCCGATCGGGAGCCCCGACTCGGAGAGTCCGGCCGGCACCGACGCGGCGGGATGGCCGCTGAGGTTCATCGGCCAGGTGAGCAGCCAGTCGATGTACGGGTCGATCGGCTGCCCGTCGATCGTCTCGGGCCCCATCGTTCCGGCCTCGAAGGGCGGACACGCCAGCGTCGGGGTGAGAAGCAGGTCGTACTCGTCGAGGACGTCCTGCAGCCCGTCGTACACCGTGGTTCGAACGACGTCGGCCTGTTTGAACGCGACCGCGTCGTGGGCGTAGCCGTTCTCGAGGCGGTCGGCGAACGTGGGGGTGAGCTCCTCACGGTGGTCGCCGAGGAGGTCGATACCCTGCCGACGCCGGATGCTCTCCGCCATCGAGGCCAACGTCGATTCGAAGAGCGTGATCTCCGCGCCGCGCATCGTTGCAAGCGAGACGTCGAAGTCGGGATCGACTCGGTCGACGGTGGCACCGCCCGATCGGAGCACGTCGGCGAAGTCGTCGACCGTTTCGGTCACCTCGGGTTCGGTCTCGAAGACCCCCAAGTCGGGGCTATACGCGACCGACAGGTCGTCGATCGGGCGACGCGTCGCGGCCACATAGTCCGCCCCCTCGTCGGAGACGCTGATCGGGTCCCGCGGGTGCATTCCGGCGATGACGTCGAGCAGGAGCGCGCTGTCGCCGACGGTTCGGGTGAGCCCGCCGAGGGACATGAACGGGGCTGCCGAGACGAGGGCATCGGGCCGTGACGCTTCCGGAACGAGACCAGTGGTGGGTTTGAGGCCGTAGACGCCACACGCGCTCGCGGGGATCCGGATCGATCCGGCGGCGTCGGACCCGAGCGCGATCGGGACCGTCCCGGCGGCGACGGCGGCGGCGCTTCCTCCGGACGACCCGCCGGCCGTACGGGTCGGATCGAAGGGGTTTCCGGTCGTTCCGAACAGCGGGTTGGAGGTGTCACCGAGGTGGCCGAACTCCGGGGAGTTCGTCGACCCGACGACGATCGCACCGGCGTCCTGCAGGCGCCGGACGATGACGGACGTCGTCTCGGGAACGGCGTCCTCGAAGACCGCCGAGCCGTACGTGCACGGCAGTCCCTCGATGAACGAGTCGAGGTCCTTGAGCGCGATCGGGACGCCGTGGAGCCGGCCGAGCGGGTCGCCCGTTTCGACGGCTTCGGTCGCCGCGGCGGCCTCCTCGCGCGCCTCCTCCTCGCGGAGCTGGACGAAGGCGTTGATCGCGTCGTTCGTCGCCGCGATGCGGTCGTAGGCGGCGTCGACGGCCGCGGCCGGCGTGACCTCGCCGTCCTCGATCGCGGCCGCGAGCCGCCGGGCGGAGCGTGGCGTCGGCTCGGTCGTGGGGTCGGTAGCGTCGGTCATATCCTCGTCCGTGGCGTTGGTGTCGGTCATCGTGTCGATGGTGTCGATGTCGGTAGCGTGGATGTCGGTAGCGTCTCTCTCATCTCGTGACGATCGCCTCTCACGACGTCGGCATCGGAACCGGATTCAGTCGTCCTCCGCCGGCGCGATCGGGTCGTACCGGTCGAGAACCTGCTGTCGACTCTCGAGGTCGAGCGATTCGCCGTCGTACTCGGCCACCTCGGCGAACAGCTCGTCGACGTACTCCACGTCGGTGCCGACGTACGCGCCGATCACGTAGATGGCGACGTTCAGCGGCAGGCCGATGATCGCACCGGTGAAGCCGGCCAACTCGGCGATCGGGCCGCCGACGCTCGGCGCGAGCAGGAAGTTGATCCCGTAGGTGGTGGTGAGTCCGACGACGATCCCGGCCAGCGCCGCGGTCGCGTTTCCGCGCTTCCAGATGAGCCCGAGCGCGATCGGCGGGAACAGGTGGACGATTCCCTCGTAGGTCCAGATGGCGATCCGGGCCAAAAGCGGCAGGTCGAGCGTCGCCAGGTAGTAGGCCACGAGGACCCACGCCACGATGACCACCCGGGAGACGTTGACCGCCTTCCCGGTCGAGATGTCGGGTTTGAGCTCCTTGACGACGTTCCAGGAGACGACCACGCCCATCGTGGCGAGCTGGGAGTCGATGCTCGACATCCCGGCGGCCAGTACGATGATGCCGACGCCCGCGAGCAGTAGGGGACCGCCGGCGGCCTCGGCCATCACGAAGAACGCGCTTTGGCCGGCTTCCGCGGCCTCGGGAACGAGCCCGACGCCAAGCCCGAGCACGAGCACCATGAAGGAGGTGACGGTGACGAGGATCGGCGCGCCGACCGCGACCTTCTTGACCTCCGTGACGTCCTTCGCGAGGAAGATCCGATTGAAGATCTCGAGCCAGGCGTACCCGCCGATCGTCCCGGTGAGGATGATCGACGCCCAGTAGCCCGTCGATCCCTGGACGGTGAGCAGCTCGGACTGTTGGGTCGCGACCTGATCGAGCAGCGGGCCGAAGCCGCCGAAGAGGGCGTTCGAGATCCACACCAGCGCGATGAAGACGATCACCGTCGAGATGATCCCCTGCACGAAGTCGGTGACGACGACGCTGCGCATCCCCGAGAACACGATGTATCCGAGGACGACCGCGGTGATGATCCCCATCCCGACGTCGAAGGAGATGGTCCCGTTCGTCGCCTCGTACATCAACATTCCGAAGGTCTTGATCGAAAGGACCTGCCAGGGCGCGCCGATGACGATCGCGCCGATCGCGACGAGGACGGCCAGCGTCGGGGAATCGAACCGGAGGCGGATGAAGTCCGGCATGTTGTAGAGGTCGTGGAGCTTGCCCCACTTCCAGATCCGCGGCGCGATCGCGTAGTAGACCACCAGTCCGGCGATCGTGTACAGGACGATGTAGAAGGCGATGGCGCCGCTTGTGCCCGCCATCGCGAACCAACTCGTGTAGAAGCTCGCGATGATCCACGTCGCGAGGACGGTGAACAGCATCATCCACCACGGGTACGAGCGTCCGGCGACGGCGTACTCCTCCATCGTCTGGTCCCGGAGGCGGCCGTACACGAGCACGACCGCCGCCAGAAGTCCCAGGTACGCGAACAACAGGATGGCCGGAAGGACGTCCGAGATCGCCATCAGACGAGCTCACCCCGCTTGGCTTCGACCCAGTACAGTGTCGCGAGGCCGAGCGCGATCAACACGCTCACCAGGAACACCCAGAACAGCACGAACGAGAGGCCGAACACGAACGGTTCCATCCGGTTGAAGAAGCTGAAGAACGGCGGCATCACGGTCGCGAACAGGACGACGAAATACACCCCGAAGGCGAATACCACGGTTCGACGATCGAGGCTCGTGATGAATCCGGTTATCGGTCCGTTCGACGTGTTGCGTGTCGTTGACATGCTTCGAAACGTCCGATCCGAAAGCAGGGTTATAAATCTATTTGGTAATTGAACAGGATTCGAACTGAGCGGATAGAGCGACTCACAGACCGAACACTTCGAACGATATACAGATCGTAGCTCACAGTTCCGGCCGTCCGGAGCCGGCGACTCCCGACACAACCGATGTCAGATGCTGGAACAGTTTCCAGTCGTCGGAGACCGGTCGATGAAGGTTTATTACCATTGACTCACGACCTATGGGTATGCTCCACAACCGCGGTCCGCTACTCACGATCGACGTCGGAGACAGGGAGACCTCAGAGGAGGACATCGCCGAGATCAACGAACGGTACATCGGGGGGCGGGGCGTCGGGACCCGGCTCGCGCACGAGCGGATCCCGTTCGACGCCGACCCCCTGGGTCCGGAAAACCGGCTCGTGTTCACGACGGGGCCGATGCAGTCGTCGACGATGAGCTTCACCGGGCGGATGAACGTCACCGGCGTCTCGCCGCTGACCGACGGTCTGCTCTCGAGCAACGCCGGCGGCTTCATGTCCCGCAACTTCGCCGACACGGGATACAGCGCGGTCGAAATCACCGGCGAGAGCGACGAGCTGATCGCCGTTCACGTCCGCGACGACGGGATCGAGTTCGAGGCCGTCCCCGAGCTGGCCGGCGAGACGGTCGGCGACACCGTCGCCCATCTCGAGGCGGAACGCGGCATCACCGCCGACCAGACCGCCATCATCGGCCCGGCCGGCGAGAACGGGGTCCGGTTCGCCTCCATCATGACCTCCGAGGAGCGCGCGTTCGGCCGCGGCGGGCTCGGGGCGGTCCTCGGGGCGAAGAACGTCAAGGCGATCACCTTCGAGGGCGACTCGGCGCCCGAGATCGAGATCCCCGCCACCCAGATGGAGGTCCACCGCGAGGCCGCCACCGACGACAACATCATGAAGCGGCAGGGGACGGTGGCCGTGATGGACCTGGCCAACGCGATGGAGGGGCTCCCCTCCTACTACTTCTCCGAGCGCGAGTTCGCGGGCGTCGAGGGGATCAACGGCTCGGCCGTCGAGGAGAAGAAGTACAAGAAGGGCACCTGTTCACAGTGTGCCTTCGCGTGCAAGCTTCCGACGCGGGACGAGGAGCGCGGGGTCGAGACCGAGGGTCCCGAATTTGAGGTCGCGATGGCGTTCGGATCGAACTCCGGCGTCGACGACATCGTCGACGTGATGCAGTCGAACGAGCTGTGTGACCAGTACGGCCTCGACGCGATCTCCGCCGGCAACACCGTCGCTGCCTACCTCGCCAGCGAGGACGAGTTCGGGAACGTCGACCTCATCCACGAGACCGTCGAGAAGATCGCCCGCCGTGAGGGCGTCGGCGACCTCCTCGCGGAGGGCATCGCGAGGTGCCACGACGAGCTCGGGGTCGGGAACTGGTCGGTCAAGGGAATGGACTTCGCGGCCCACGAGGGACGCGTCCTCCACGGACAGGGGCTCTCGTACGCCGTTTCCAACCGCGGCGCGGACCACATGTACGCGACCTTCTACTCCGTCGAGTATCCCCTCGTTCCCGAGGAGGACGCCCTCGATCCCGAGGGAACGCTCGGCAAGGCCGACCGCCTGGTCGAGCGCGAGAACATGATGGCGCTCAACGACGCGGGCGTCGTCTGCAAGTTCTCCCGGGACTACATGAGCCCCGACCGCTACGAGGCGCTCTTCGGCGCGGACTTCGAGGACCTCCTCGCGGTCGGCGGCCGGATCGTCACCCTCGAGCGCCACTTCAACAACCAGCGCGGCGTCGACCGCGAGGACGACACGCTCCCGTACGACCTGCCGGACCTCGAGGAGGCCCTCGGGGAGTACTACGACGCCCGCGGCTGGGAGGACGGCGTCGTTCCCGACTCGGCCGTGCCGGCCTGACGCGGCGCCTCCGAATTCCTACGTCTCCTCGGCGACGCCGCACCAGTCCATCGCCGTGAGCGCGATCGCCTGTGCGGTCTCGACGAGCGAGTCGATCTCGACGTGTTCGTCGGCGCCGTGTGCGTTCGCCCCGCGCGGGCCGAGCGAGATCGCCGGGACGTCGTAGTAGAGCTGGTAGAACCGCTCATCGAGGCCGCCGAGCCCGCCGACGTACTCGGTCGTTCCGCCGGTGACCGCCTCGGCATGGTCGGTCGCCAGTCGAACGATCGCCTCCTCCGTGTCGACCTCGTGCGGGTCGGCGTTCCAGCCGAACCACTCGATCTCGGGCGGGTGCTCGCTGAGCCAGGGATCCTCGTCGGCGACCGCGGACACCGTCTCGACGATCTCGGCGCGAACCTCCTCGCTCGTCTCGCCGGGCGGCCAGCCGACGCGGCCGGTGAGGACCGCCTCGCCGGGGACCTTCGAGATCCAGTCGCCCGCCTCCATCACGCTGACGCTCAGGTTGGTCACGCTCCCCTCCGCCCGGGGGTCCTGGTTGACCGCCGGCTGGTACTCGGTCCGCTCCCGGCGCCGTTCGTCCAGGGCCTCGAGAGCCTGATAGACGCGAGTCGCGTGGCCGAGCGCGTTCTCGCCGGCGTACTTGAACGCGGTGTGTGCCGCCTCGCCGGGAACCGTAACCCGGAAGTAGGAGACGCCGGCGCCGGCGATCCCCACGTTGGGGATCCCGAACGGTTCGGCGATGATCGCGGCGTCGGGGCGGTACCCGCGCTCGAGCGCCGACAGCACCCCGCCGGTGCCGCCGGACTCCTCCTCGATCGTCGTCTGGAGGTGCAGGTCGCCCTCGAGGTCGACGTCGAGCTCCTCCAGGACCTCGAACGCGTGAACGAACGCCGCGATCCCGCCCTTCATGTCCAGGGTACCCCGTCCATAGACCCGCCCGTCCGCCACGGTCGTCTCCCAGGGGTCGTACTCCCAGTCGGCGACCGGGTTCGGGTTGACGACGTCGACGTGGCCGCTCAGCGTCAGCGAGCGTCCGTCGCCGCGTCCCTCCCGGGTCGCGACGAGGTTCTCGCGCCCCTCGTAGCCGTACTCCTCGTAGGAGACCGTCTCGAAGAAGCCCGGGTGATCGCGCAACCGCTCGATCGACGGCTCCCACGTGTCGATCTCGAGGTCGTGGTCGGCCAGACGGTCACGGATGACGGCCTGTGCCGGTCCTTCGCGCCCCGACACCGACTCCGCCGCCACGAGTTCCCCCAGAAAATCGAGCAGTCTATCCTGCGTTTCGGCTATCCGTTCGCGAACCTCCGTGTGCATACGATCGCCGTCCGTGTCGCGTGGGCATATACCTTGGTGCATCGGGACACGCAACCGGAACCGCTCGTCAGTTTCCACTCGCGTTCGATCACGGTCGGCCGCAGCGTTCGGTTCAGCTGCGCTCGGTTCGGGGACGGTCGGTTCGAGGACGGTCGGTTCGGGGACGGTCGGTTCGGGGACGGTCGGTTCGGTCGTCGGAATCGATTCGGCTGCCGGGATCTCGATGACCGAGGCTATCCGCTCCTCGTCTCCGATCCACATTTCCTTTCCGTCTGTCGTTCATATAAATTATATAAAGTAAACGTTTATCTCTACGCCGTGTTTTATATCGGACGATGTCCAAGGACTTTCCGCTTCCGGACGACTTGCCGGTTCCGGAGGACGACGGTGCGGCCGACCATCTGCCGGGAATGACCGTGCCCGACGTCTCGCTTCCGGCGACCGACGACGCGACGGTCGCCCTTCGTGAACTGCCTCCCCGAACGGTCATCTACGTCTATCCGCTGACCGGACGGCCGGACGAGGACGTGATCCCGGAGGGATGGGAGGACGTCCCGGGTGCCCGCGGCTGTACGCCTGAGTCACGCGGGTTTCGCAGCCATTACGACGAGCTCCGGGAGGCCGGCGTTGGCGACGTGTTCGGACTGTCGACGCAGTCGACCGCGTACCAGCGCGAGGCCCGCGACCGGCTCCATCTTCCCTTCGAGCTGCTGAGCGATGCCGACCGGGAGCTTGCGGACGCCCTCGACCTCCCGACGTTCACCATCGCAGGGGACGACTATCTGAAGCGATTGACGATGGTCGTCACCGATGGCCGCATCGAACACGTCTTCTATCCGATCTTCCCGCCGGACGAACACGCGGACGAGGTGCTGGAGTGGGCCGCAAGCGACTCCCGGTAACTGCTCCGATCGTCGCCGAACGGACGCCCGATCACCGGCGAGCCCTTCCTCACGCTCGCCGTCGTTCCGTGGACGCGTTCGATCTGCCCGCCGAGTAGTCGCCGTCCACCCATCCCTCATCGTCTTTCGAAACTGACCGGTATGTGAATTCATATGAATAACTATGATAGATTATGTCCCGCAACCGATCCGTCGCACGATACGGTCCGAGCGCGACCGGTCATCCGGCGAACGGTACCTCGACAGATATTGGTGATTCAAGGCCATATATCGTCATCCGTGACGGGTTCGTTCATCTCCTGCGGGCCGTTCATCCGAACCATCTCAGCGTTCGATCGGGAGTCGCTCCACTTCTCGACGATGTTATCATATTTTTATACTATATTAAAATAGGAGACGTTCTGCCGATGGAGGCGGAGTACGGACGACCGCATCGTGCCGAACGGCGACCCGTCTGCTTCCGCCCGCTCGGGACGAACGGCGCGCCCGGACGGTCCGAACCGGCCGGGTCGACGGGTCCGGATTTCGACAGCGTTTATGACCTATGTTCACTACTGGCGCCCATGGACGGGATAACCTTCGGCACCGGCGGTTGGCGGGCGGCGGGAGACGAGTTCACGGACGAGCGCGTACGGGCGGTTGGGCAGGCCGTCGCGACGTATCTCCGGGAGACCGAATCGGATTCGGGCGGCACGGTCGCGGTGGGCTACGACGCCCGAGCCACCTCGGAGGACGCCGCCGAGAGCCTCGCGGACGTCCTGTCGGGCAACGGGTTCGATGTGCTTCTCACTGACCGGGACCGCCCGACGCCGGTGCTCGCGTACGCCGTCGCCGACCGCGGTCTCGACGGCGGGGTGATGGTGACCGCCTCACACAACCCGCCGGAGTACAACGGCGTGAAGTTCATCCCGTCGGACGCGAACTCCGCGATGCCGGCGGTCACCGAGGCCATCGAGGCGCGCCTCGAGCCGCCGCGCAGCCTCCCGAAGGCGGATCACGGCTCGGTCGAGCGGTTCGACCCCGTTTCGGCCCACGCCACCCACGCGAGGGACCTCGTCGCCGACTACCTCGATATCGATCTCTCGGGGTTGACGGTGGTGTACGACGCGATCCACGGCAGCGGGCGCGGGGTCACGGACGCGCTGCTGGAGGACGCGGGGGCGACCGTGATCCGCCGGCGGTGTGACCGGGACCCGACCTTCGGCGGCCAGGCACCGGAGCCGGGCCCGGAGACGCTCGCGGGCCTCCCCGAGGCGGTGGCCGACCACGACGCCGACCTCGGGATCGCCAACGACGGCGACGCCGACCGGATCTCGATCTGCACGCCCGAACGGGGCGTGCTGAACGGCCACCTCCTCTTTGCGGGGGTCTTCGACGCGCTGCTCGAGGACGCGGGAGCGAGGGGGCCGGCGGTCCGCACCGTCTCGACGACGTTCCTGATCGACCGGATCGCCGCGGCCCACGACGTCGCCGTCCACGAGGTGCCCGTCGGGTTCAAGTGGGTCGCCGACGGGATGGTCGCCCACGACGGGCTCTTCGGCGGCGAGGAGTCCGGCGGGTACACGGTCCGGGGCCACATCGGCACGAAGGACGGCGTGCTGATCGCCCTCCTCGCCGCTGCTGCGGCCGCCGCGGAGCCCTTCGACGACCGGATCGACCGTCTCTTCGAGACCCACGGCCGGATCTACGCGGACAAGCGGAGCGTGGCGTGTGAGGAGGCGGCGAAACCCCGGCTCGTCGAGGCGCTCGAGGCCGACGTTCCCGACCTGATCGCGGGCGAGCCGGTCGCCGAGACCGTCACCGTCGACGGGTTCAAGTTCCTGCTCGATGACGGCTCGTGGATCCTCCTCCGCCCGAGCGGAACCGAGCCGAAGATCCGCGTGTACGCGGAGACCACCGATCCGGACCGGCTCGAGCCGCTCCTCGAGGCCGGCAGCGACCTGGTCGCCGCCAGGCTCGGCGGGACGAAAGAGGACTGATCGGACCCGGCGGGGCGGGCGCGGACTGACCGAACGCACGTCCCGCGGGGCCGACCGAACGCGATATTCCGAGGCGTCGACCGAACGCGACGGGACGCTCCCCGCCGGTCGGCTCCCGAAACATCCTTATAGGTCGTGTTAGTATCACGTTCTATGGCTGCGGCTCTCACGGTAGACGGTGTCATGAAGCGGTTCGGGGACGTGGTCGCCTGCGACGACGTGTCCTTCGAGCTGGAACGGGGGGAGTTCTTCTCGCTGCTCGGCCCGAGCGGCAGCGGCAAGACCACGACGCTCCGGATCGTCTCGGGGTTCGAGACGCAGAACGACGGCACCGTCCACATCGACGGCCAGGTCGTCAACGACGTGCCGCCGAACGAGCGGGACGTCAACCTGGTCTTCCAGGAGCTCGCGCTGTTCTCGCACCTGACGGTCCGTGAGAACCTGGCGTTCGGATTGAAACGCGACGGCGTCGACGCGGAGACGATCGACGCCCGCGTCGCCGAGTACCTCGAACTGGTCGACCTCGAGGGGTACGAGGACCGCGACGTCCGGGACATGTCCGGCGGCCAGCAGCAGCGCGTCGCGCTCGCCCGCGCGCTCATCAAGGAGCCGCCGATCGTGCTGCTCGACGAGCCGCTGGCGAGCCTCGACCGAAAGCTTCGCAAGGAGCTGCGGGTCGAGCTGGCCCGGATCCAGTCGGAGACCGGGGTCACGTTCTTTTACGTCACACACGACCAGGAGAGCGCGATGAGCATGTCGGACCGGCTCGCGATCATGCGCGACGGGACGATCCAGCAGATCGGAACGCCGGAGGAGGTGTACGACGAGCCGGCCAATCCGTTCGTCGCCGACTTCATCGGTGACGCGAACGTTTTCTCCGGCCGGATCGGCGTCGAGGACGGGGTCGCGACCCTCACGGACGGCGACCTCTCGGTTCCGCTTCCGGGCGTCGACGCGGTCGGCAAGGCGACCGTCGTCGTTCGTCCCGAACAGGTCCGCCTGCGCGGGCCGGACGCGGACGGCCTCCCGGTTCGGATCACGAACAAGGAGTACCACGGCTCCTACACGCAATACATCGCGGCGACCGCGGACGACCGTCAGATCCAGATCGAGTCCACCGGGACCGACTTCGAAATCGACGACGAGGCGTCGGTGACGGTCGCGGACGCACGGGTGTTTCAGTGACTCGTGAATCGGCGCCCGGACACGTTCCGGTGGTCGTCCAGACCCAAATCGAACGGACTCGATCGCGAACGAGAAGCCACCGATAAGTGGGACTGGGTTTTCCATACCGATGATGGACTTCGTGGGCGTCGACCTCGGGGCAAGCAACGTTCGTGCGGCCGTCGGGGATCGGACCGGCGAAATCCACGCCACTGCACGTGCACGAACGCCGGCCGGTCCGACCGGCGAGGCGGTCACCGACGCGGTTCTGGAAGTCGCCACGGCGGCGTGTGCGGCCGCCGACGTCGATCCGACCGACGTGGCGGGCGCCGGCGTCGCATCGATGGGGCGACTCGACCTCGCGGTCGGCGCGGTCGCGAGCGCGCCGAACGTCGACGCGGACGTGGGGCCGATCCAGCTCGTCGGTCCGCTCGCGTCGCTGCTCGATCTCGACCGGGACGCCGTCACCCTGCGCAGCGACACGCAGGCGGGCGCGGTCGGGGAGCGGTTCCACGCCCACCCGGACGTCGCGAATCTGGTCTACCTGACCATCTCCTCGGGAATCGGTGCGGGCGTGATCGCTGACGGCGAGCCCCTCTCGGGACGGGACGCCAACGCCGGCGAGGTCGGCCATATTACGATCGCCCCCGAGGGCGTGATGACCTGCGGCTGCGGCCGCGAGGGGCACTGGGAGGCGTACTGTTCGGGGAACAACGTTCCCCGGTTCGCCCGGGCGCTACACGAGCGCGACCCCGTCGACACGGCGGTCCCGATCGCGGACGAGGGGTTCGACGCGGCGGACGTCTACGCACACGCGGGCACGGACGCGTTCGCGGACCGCGTCCTCGAGCGCGTGACGGCGCTGAACGTCCGCGGGGTCGCGGCCGTCGTTCACGCGTACGCGCCGCAGGTCCTCGTGCTCGGCGGCGCGGTGGCGACCAACAACCCCGAGACCGTCGTGGACCCGATTCGCCGGCGCCTTCCCGGGGAGCTCGTGGTCGATATGCCCGAGGTCGCGCTCGCGGAGCTCGGCGACGACGCCGCCCTCGCAGGCGCGCTCGCGCTGGCGATTCCGGAATCGGAACCGTCGTGATCCCCGATGCGGGACGGCCGTGATCCCCGATGCGGGACGGCCGTGACCTCGAAACTGACGGCCGGTGAACGACCGGCTCGCGCCGGCCTCAGAACCGCTTGCCCTCAGAACCGCTCGCCGCCGCTGCTGTAGAACCAATCGTCGGGATAGGGGTACCACCACTCCTGCAGCGACGGGTTCCAGTCGATGACTCCCATCTTCGTCCGGCGGAACGCGTTCAGGCCCTCGCTGCCGAGCTCCCGGCCGATCCCGGAGTGCTTCCACCCGCCGAAGGGGATCGCGTCGTTGTCGATCATCGGGTTGTTGACCCAGACCATTCCCGCCTCGAGTTCCTCGTAGGAGCGCATCGCCTCCTCGAGGTCGGTGGTGAACACCGAGGCGCCGAGGCCGAACTCGGTGTCGTTCGCGAGCTCGAGCGCCTCCTCGAACGAGGAGACCGAGCAGATCGGCGCCACCGGACCGAACGTCTCCGCCTTCATGACCTCCATCTCCGGCGTCACGTCGGTCAGCACGGTCGGCTCGTAGAACCAGCCGACGTCCCGGTCCGGCGGGACGCGCCCGCCGTGTTCGACGGTGGCGCCGGCCTCGACCGCCGACCGGACCTGCCGGTCGACCTCGTCACGGGCGCGCTCGTCGACCAGTGGGCCGATCTCGGCGTCCTCCAGGCCGTTGCCGATCCGGAGACCGCTCGCCATCTCGACGAGCCCGTCGACGAACTCGTCGTGAACGGCCTCGTGGACGAAGAACCGCTCGGAGGAGGTGCAGACCTGCCCGGAGAGGTGAAACGCCGCGGTCGCGGAGCCGGCGATCGCGACCTCCATCGGGGCGTGCTCGGAGACGATCATCGGGTCGTTCCCGCCCGCCTCGATGACGCTCGGCTTGATCCCCTCGGCGGCCGCCGCATTCACCTTCCGGCCGGTCTCGACGCCGCCGGTGAAGGCGATCGCGTCGGTGTCGGCCGACCGGATCAGCGACTGGGCGGTCTCTCCGTCGCCGGTGACACACGAGACCAGCCCCGCGGGAAGCTCGCTGAAGTGACGCATGAATCGCAGCGTCGACAGCGGCGTCCGCTCCGAGGGCTTGACGATCGCGGCGTTGCCGGCCGCCAGCGAGGCTGCGACCGTCCAGGCCGTCAGCAGGACCGGGAAGTTCGAGGGGACGATGTGGACGCTGACGCCGTAGGGGAAATACCGGTGAAACTGGAACGACTCCGGCTGCGTGGTGCCCGGGATCGACCCCTGGTCGTCGCGCGCCAGCTCGGCGTAATAGCGGAAGACCGGACCGACGTTGGCGATCTCGCCCTCCGCCTCCGGGTACGGCTTCCCGTGTTCCCGCGTCATCAGTTTCGCGTCCGTCTCGTGGTCGGCCGATTCGATCGCGTCGGCGACGTCGTGGAGCGCGGCGGCCCGGGTCGTCTGGTCCGTCCGTTCCCAGTCGGCCTGCGCCCGGACGGCACGGTCGACCACCGACTCGACCTCCGCCGGGTCACAGACGGCGATCTCGCCGACCGGCTCCTCGGTGGCGGGATCGATCACGTCCAGGCTGCCGTCCGACCGGCTCTCGCGGAACTCGTTTTCGCGAAAGACCTGCCGGCCGAAGGGGTCGAACCCGGTCATCGGATCATATACACCTTCCGAACCGTCTCCTCGACGCGACAGGTGCCGCTCCAGCCGGCCGGGAACAGGACCGTGGTCCCGGGTTCGATATCGATCACGGTGCCGTCCTCGTGGGTGTACGTCGCCCGCCCCTCGAGGAAATAACAGAACTCGTCGCGGTCGACCTTGCACCGCCACGTGCCGGGGGTGCAGGTCCACACGCCGCTTTCGGAGCGACCGTCCGGGCCCTTGTGGATGACCGTGCCGGCGGTGCGCGACTCGCCCTCGATCGGCTCGTCGACGACGCCCCAGTCATCGAGATCCGCGTCCGCGAGGGCGGCCGGATCCTGGAGGACGCTCGCGGACGGCGCCCCGCCGTCAGCCACCGCCGACGCCTCGTCGTCAGCCGTTCCCGCCGCCGACGCCTCGTCGTCAGCCGTTCCCGCCGCCACGTCGTCGTCAGCCATGGGTCTCCAGGACGTCCTCGAGCAGCGTCGCTGCCTTCTTCCGGCCGTCGCTGGACTGCATGTCCTCGGCGGTACGGTCAACGTTCTCCCGGATCGTCTCGTCGGTGAGACACGTCCCGATCGCTCCCGCGAGCTCGTCGTCGGTCCAGTCCGACCGATGCAGCTTGATCCCGTGGTCGGTCTCGTCGACGCGCGTGGCGTTGTCGTGGCCGTCCCAGACGTACGGCATCACGATCGCCGGCGTTCCGTAGTAGAGACACTCGTTGAACGTGTTGTTGCCGCCGTGGTGGATCACCACGTCGGCCCGTTCGATGACCGTCTGCTGGGGGAACCAGCTCTCGATCGCCACGTTGCCGGGGACCTCGACGTCGTCGTAGGCGTCCTCGTAGTCGCCGACGTTGACGAGACAGCGGTACTCCTGCGTCCCGAGGAACTCGATCAGCCGCTTCATCAGGTCCGTGTCGCCGGCGCCGAGGCTGCCGAAGCTGAGGTACAGCAAGGGTGCATCGTCGTCGGCTTCGAGATCCGGGACCTCGTAGGACTCGTTCTCCTCGCGGATGCACCCGTTGAGGTACGCAAAGCGGTCCGGATCGAGCTCGTTCCAGCGGTCCCAGCGGAGCCGCTCGGGGTACTTCAGGAGGTTCAGGTACGGCGACGTCTCGTAGAACAGTCCCCGCGGGTACGGGTCCTCGCCGTGATCGGCCAGGAACTCGTTGAACCGCTCGTGGACGTCCCCGATGACCTCCTCGTAGCGCTGTTGGAACTCGTGGTAGTGCTCGACGTCGTCCGCGCGGGCGCCGGACAGGTGCGGCGGAATGTTCGGGTCGGGGATCTCGTTCTCCGAACACGACGTGATCCGGACCCAGGGGACGCCGTACTGCTTGGTGGAGGGGAAGAGGATCACGTTGTCGACCACGATCAGGTCCGGATCGATCTCCTCGAGGACCTCGGGAAGCTCCGTCTCGGCCCACTCCGCGGAGGCCACGATCGCCTCGTAGGTCTCCTCGACGTAGTTGTCGAGCTGGTCGATCGGGGCCTTGTCGAAGTTCGGGATGTGGGTGTTGATGAACTCCTCCCACCCCGCGTCGGCGTCCGGGTCGGACATCGGCACGTAGTGCTCCTCGAAGCCGTACTCCTCGAAGACGCCCTCCATGCTCGGGTCGCAGATGAACACCGGCTCGTGGCCGCGCTCGCGACACACTTGAGCGATCCCGACCGAGTTGAGCGCTGGACCGTACGCCGCCTCCGTGAAGAAGGCGATCGTGGCGCCGTCGCTCATCGGCCACCTCCCCGTTCGGATACGGCCGTGGAATCGCGTCGAGTGCCTCGATCTGGGTGCGTGTTGCTAACGCCCATGGTTCGAGGGGACAGACCGATAGGATATAAAACTCACGTTACACCGGAGCGTTCCGGCGCCACGACGTCCGTCATCGAACGGACGTCGAACCACGATCGCGGCGGTCGCGGCCGTTCCGGTCAGTCGATCCGGGGATCGAACCGGGCCGCGAACACCGCCACGAGCAGCCCCGACAGCAGCAACATCGCGCCGATGGCGTTCATCTCCGGCGTCAGGTGGCGGCGAAGCCGGTCGAAGATCAAAAGCGGCATCGTGAACGTGTCCGGACCGCTCACCATGAACGTGATGATGAACTCGTTGAGCGAGAGCAGCATCGCGAAGATGAACCCCGAGACGACCGACGGGAAGATCTGCGGGAGGACGACGAGGACGAACGTCTCGGCGCGGGTCGCGCCGAGATCGCGCCCCGCCTCGGTGATCGCCGGCGGGAAGGACCGCACTGCGGCGTAGATGATCAGGAACGTGTAGGGGAACACGTAGATCACGTGGCCGACGAGCACGGAGAGGAACCCGAAGTCGATACCGATGACCGAGAGGTACAACAGCAGCGCGATCCCGATGAAGATGACCGGGATGAACATCGGCAACAACAGCGATCCGATGAGCCACCGGATCCAGTCGCCGGCGTCGTTCGCCTCCAACCGCGAGAATCCGTATGCGGCGGGAAGGGCGAGCAGCGTGGCGACCACCGCGCTGGCGACCATCAGCCGAACGGACAACCACAGCGCACTCCAGAACTCGGCGTCCGCCGCCAGATCCCGGTACCACTCCAGAGTGAACCCGGTCAGCGGGAAGAACCCGAGGTCGTTGGCGTTGAACGACATCACGATCACGAGCGCCATCGGAACGTAGAGGAACGCGATCGTGAACCCGGCCAGCCAGCGGGTGACGTCCAGGTCCGACGGGACCCGGGCATCGACGGTATCGCCCAGCGTTCCGATCGCGGATTTTCGCGCCATCAGGTCATCACCTTCCGAAGGGTGAGCCACCGCGAGAGCCCGGCCAGCACCACGAGGACGAACGCGAACAGGACGACGCTATACGCCGCCCCGAGCGGCCAGTTGAAGCTGTCCTTGAACTGGTTGACGAGGACGTTCCCGTACCACAACGTCCGGGGGGATCCGACGAGTTCGGGCGTCACGTACGCGCCGATCGCCCGTCCGAAGATGAAGACGAACGACAGGACGATCCCGGGCATCGCGAGCGGCAGGATCACGTATCGAAGGACCTCGAACCGGTTCGATCCGAGGTCGTACGCCGCCTCGATCTGCGAGCCCGGGATGGCGTCGACGGACCCGTACATCGCGAACAGCGAGTACGGGAGGTAGATGTACACCATCGTTGCGATCACCGCGAACTCGGTGTACAGGAGGCTTATCGGCTCCGCGACCGCGCCGACCCCGGTCAACACCTCGTTGATGAGCCCCTTGTCGCCGAGCATCAGCATCCACGCCCAGGTCCGGACGATGTAGTTCGTCCAGAACGGGGCGATCGCGACGAGGATGAACAGCGCGCCGGCCCGCCCGTCGAGCGTCTGGCCGCCGTACCACGCGACCGGGAACGCCATCGCGGTCGTGACGACCGCGATCACGAGCACCTTCGCCAGCGTCTTGGCGAAGATCGCCACCGTCCGCGTCGAGTCGAACAGCGCCTGGTAGTGCTCCAGCGAGAAGCCCGGATTCCAGAGGTTCCCCTCCATCGGCCAGAAGCTGAAGTAGATCGCCCACACGAGCGAGAACAGCCCGATCCCGACCATCACGGCGACTGCCGGCGCGGTCAGTGCGAGATCGCGGAGCGTCCGACCCCGGCCGTGAGAGCGGATTCGCGGGAGCTTCATGTGGCGTGTTCGGTGACTGTGCCGGTCACGGGACTATCCCTTGAGCTCCTGCCACATCTGCTGGGCGGTTTCGAGCTCCTCGTCGCCGAAGTAGCGGCGCATCCGGAGCCGGTCCTCGTTCTCGAGGACGACCGACCGGTGATCGCGCTCGGTTTCGGTCATGTCGTCGCGCGCGTCGAGGTTGATCGGGAGGTTCCCCGCGTTTCGCATCTGCTGGATCGACGCGTCCGGCGAGGAGTAGTGGTCCATGAACTCGACCGCGAGGTCCGGATTGGGCGCGTCCGCGGCGAGCTGGTGGGCGTCCGCGTAGCCGTCGGTCCCCGCCGGCGGAACGGCCATCTCGACGGGATGGCCCTGGTCCATCGCCAGGAAGCCGGTGAGGTCCCACCCGTGTTGGACGACGACCTCCTCGTTGGCGATCAGCTTCAGGTGCTGGTCCTGCGTCGACCAGAGCGTGCGGTAGGAGGGGAAGGCTCCCTCCAGGGCGTCCCGACAGGCCTCGAGGTCGCTCGGCGGGTGTGGATGGTCGTCCCCGAGGTAGTATCCCGCGTTGGCGAAGGCCGCGATCGGCCAGTCGCGCATCGCGATCCGCCCGTCGAGGTCGTTGGACTCGATCGTTTCCGGGTCGAACAGGTAGTCCCAGGAGAGCTCGTCCGGCTCCTCGTCGATGACGTCGGTGCGGTACATCGGCCCGGTCATCCCGTACGCGTACGGGATCGCGGTCTGCGTCCCGTCGATGACACACCCCGGGGCGGTCCGTGCGCGCTCGACCAGGTTCCCGAAGTGGCTCATGTCGTCGGTCGGGATCGGTTCGACGAGGTCGGCGTTCCAGAGCGGCTCGACCCAGTTGTTGGTCACGCCGATCACGTCGACGTCGCCCTGATACTGCGTCCGCATCAGGCCGACCGCCTCGGAGTTCGTCGTCAGGCTGATCACCTCGACGTCGACGCCGTGTTCCTCCTCGAACGGCTCGACGATCGAGTCCGGGTAGTAGAAGTTGTACCCGAGGATGGTCAGGGTTTGGTCCCCGGATCCGCTGCTTCCCTGGGTCGCGCCGTTTCCGCTCCCGTCGCCGTTTCCGTCCCCGTTCCCGTCACCGTTTCCGTTCCCGCCCCCGTTTCCACCGTCTCCCAGGCAGCCGGCGAGTCCCGTTCCCAATCCGCCAACCGCACCGAGCGTCGCGAGGAATCCACGCCTGTCGTTCGACGGCGTCGGATCTGCGCGACTCGACGATCGCGTTCTTGTCATGGTTCGTCACGACAAGTGCAAGCATACTATATAACCCTTGTGAACGGGTGGCAGTAGACGCCGCGGATGACGAGGCGCCGGGCGGGATCGTGGATGTCGAACGGAAGATGCCGAGTACGGCCGAGTTTCGTATATCTCAAATCTTATGAGCACGGGGCCCGATCGACACCTATGGGATCGGATTCCGGCGACGGACGGCGGCTCGAAACGGTCCGAAACGCCTTCGAGATCGTGGAGTCCCTCAAGCGGCGCGAGGGCGCGAGGCTCACGGACCTGGCGACCGAGTTCGACGTCTCCGACGGAACGATGCACGCGTATCTGAACACGCTGCGTGCCGACGGGCTAGTATATAAGGCCGACGGCGAGTACCGTCTCTCGTTGGAGTGGTTCACGCTGGGGACCGAGCTTCGCGAACGGATGCCGGTCTACCGCCACGGGAAGGGGCCGGCGGACGATCTGGCGCGACGAACGGGTGACCTCGTCTACCTGGCGGTCGAGCAGCGCGGGCGCGTATACTACCTCTATCCGACGCGCGGCGACGACGCCCCCGAGCCCGCGACGTCCGTCGGAACGGTTCGACCGCTTCACGCCGTCTCCGCCGGCAAGGTGCTGTTGGCGGCGATGCCCGACGGGAAGCGAGAGAGCGTCCTCGAGAACCTCACTTTCGAGCCGGTCACCGAGAAGACCATCGTCGACCGCGAGGAGTTCCGCGAGGAGCTCGACCGCATCACCGACCAGGGATACGCGCTCAACGACGAGGAGGAGTTCCTCGGTTCCCGCACCGTCGCGACGAGCATCGCCCACCCCGACCGCGGCGTGGCCGGCGCGATCTGCGCCAGCGGGCCGAAGACCCGGTTCGATGACGACTACATCGACGACCTGCTCCCGGCCCTCAAGGAGACGGCCAACCGGATCGAGATCAACCTCCAGCGGTCCTGAATCGTCCACGTTCGCGGGATCGATCGCCGGTGTTCCTGCGAACGCCTACTTCGTCATATACGAATCCAACCCGTTGGAACGGTTTCCCGTCCCACGGAAGCGTCACGTCGATCCGAATGGTGGTGTTTCCTCGATTTCCGTCGGAATCCCTCCAAACTCCATTACAGAATTATGTCTGTAATCACCGCCGCGGAAAACGGAATATTTCGTGATATACGAAGTACGAGGATCCCCGGAAGCAAAACTATTAATATTGGATGTCAATATAGGAGGTGCAATGACACGTCACTGCGAGGGTTGGTGACCGATGCGGATCTGCATCGTTGGAGCGGGGATCGCGGGCTGTCACGCGGCCTTCGATCTCGCCGCCGACCACGACGTCACGGTGCTCGACAGGGTCGGGATCGCCGCCGAGGCGACCGGATACTCGGCGGGGCTCGTCGCACCCACGCAGTATTACCCCGACCGCCCCGCGATCGCGCGCCACGCGAACGGCTTCTTCGCCGACTTCGACGGATCACACGGCTTCGAGTTCACCGAACGGGACCGGCTCGACGTGATGACTGACGAGGAGGCCGAGACCGCCCGATCGACCGCCGCGAAACTCGCCGACGCCGGCTTCCCCGTGGATTATTTCGAGACTGACGAGATTTCGGACCGGTATCCCCGGATCCGACCGGACGACTTCGCCGGAGCGGTCCGATACGGGGACACCGGTTGGGTGGACCCGTACACTTACGCGACCGCGCTCAAGGCGGCCGCCGAGGTCGACGGCGCCGCGTTCGAGATCGGCGTCGAGGTCGAGGACGTTCGGCTCGGACGGAGCGACGACCACGCCGTCCGGACTGACGACCACGCCGTCCGGACTGACGACCACGTTATTCGTACCGACGACGGCCGCTACGAGGCCGACGCGATCGTCCTCGCCGCCGGGTGGCGGACTCGGGACCTGCTGCCCGGCGACCTGGAGGTTCCGATCCGTCCGTATCGGACGCAGTGCGTCGTCCTCGAACCCGAGACGCCGCTGGAGGACTCGACCCCGACCGGCCGGATCGGTAGCGAGCACCTCTACTTCCGCCCGGAGCACAACGGCGACCTGCTGATCGGCGGCGCACACGACACGATCGCGGACCCGCGAACCGCCTCGACGGACGCCGACGAATCGTTCACCCTCGATGTCGCCGGATTCGCCCCGACGTTCTTCGAGGGGTTCGACGACGCCGGGTTCCTCAACGGCTGGGCCGGGGTCGACACGGCCTCCCCCGACACCCGCCCGATCATCGACTCGCCGGTCGGCGCGCCCGATTCCCTGGTCGTCGCGACCGGGTTCAACGGGCTCGGCGTGATGACCTCGCCGGTCGTCGGACCGACCGTCCGGCAGCGGCTGACCGGGGAGCCGGCACCGTTCCCGGCCGAAACGTTCGCCGCGGATCGCTTCGACGACGTCGGCACTGACTTCGAGTACGTCTCCACCTCCGAGGTGTGACCGACTCCGAGCCGCTCCCTACCCTGGATCGCTTCGATAAAGATATTTTTTCTGAGTGTTCTTATAAATAGTCGAGGTGGTGACCGTATTGCTCGGACGATCGACGATCGGTTCCCGTGATCGATCTCCGTGATCGATCCCCGTGGGTTCGTGGAAGCACAAATCTCGTCTCGTCGACCGGATATGGCACCGACACCGCGTTTTCGCTTCCGTTCGACCCCGTCTCCCGATTCCGGGGATCTTTGCGCGGATCAGTCAACGGACACACCGGATCGTGGGAAGCGAATCTATAACCCCGAACGAGGACGAAGCGGAAGGAAGACCGGGCGAAGGCGGACGTAGGGATGAGGCGGACGAGGGATGAGGCGGACGAGGGATGAGGCGGACGTAGGAATGAGGCGGACGTAGGAATGAGGCGGACGTAGGAATGAGGCGGACGTAGGAATGAGGCGGACGTAGGAATGAGGCGGAAGGGGGGACGGAGGAAGAGGGATACGACCGGACATCGTCGGAGCGGGCGATCCCGACGATCAAACCGTTCTCGAAGTCCAACCGAAATTATGTATTCCTTTAATATATTCTTATATATTGGTACTTCTGTGGTCCATTCCGATCCATCGGTACGCGGAGGTTGTGGTTTCGGCGACGAGCCAGTGCCCCGGTTTCCACGCACCGGTGCCCGCGCTCCGGTGCCCGCGCTCCAGCCCCCTGGCTCCGGGCTCCGGTTTCGAACTGCCGACGGGCATCCAACAACACTTATCCCGATCCTCCGGCTTCGCGGATATATGAGCGAGACCGATGCTCAGGCCGACGTCACGGTCGTCCTCCCGGACGGATCATCCCTCACCGTACCGGCCGGGTCGACAGTCGAGGACGTCGCCTACGAGATCGGCCCCGGGCTCGGTCGCGACACCGTCGCCGGGAAGATCGACGGCGAGCTCGTGAGCAAACACGATCCCGTCCACGACGGCGCCGAGATCGAGATCGTGACCGAGGACTCCGACGCGTACCTCACGGTCCTCCGTCACTCGGCGGCCCACGTGTTCGCCCAGGCGCTACAGCGGCTCCGCCCGGAGGCGAAGCTGACGATCGGCCCGCCGACCGACGACGGGTTCTACTACGACGTCACGGACGTCGACCTCGACGAGGACGACCTCGACGAGATCGAGACGGAGATGGAGGCGATCCTCGAGGCCGATTACGACATCGAGCGCGTCGAGCGCTCCCGCGAGGAGGCGCTGGAGCTCTACGCCGACAACCCGTTCAAACGCGACATCCTCGAGACCGAGGCGGCCGGCGAGGACCCGGTCAGCTTCTACGTCCAGGACGACTGGCAGGATCTGTGTCAGGGCCCCCACGTCGACTCGACCGGCGAGATCGGCGCCGTCACGCTGCGCAACATCTCCTCGGCCTACTGGCGCGGCGAGGAGGACAACGAGAGCCTCACGCGCGTGTACGGCACGGCCTTCGAGTCCGAGTCCGACCTCGAGGAGTTCCTCGAGATGCGCGCGGAGGCGGCGGAGCGTGACCACCGGAAGATCGGCCGCGAGATGGATCTCTTCTCGATCCCGGACCACTCGCCCGGCTGCGCCCACTACCACCCGAACGGGATGCGGATCCGCCGCGAGCTCGAGGAGTACATCCGCGAGAAGAACGACGAGCTCGGCTACGAGGAGGTCTGGACGCCCGAGCTGAACAAGGCCGAGCTGTGGAAGCCGACCGGCCACTACGACGCGTTCAAGGAGGCGGGCGAGATGTTCGCCTGGGAGCAGGACGACACCGAGTACGGCCTGAAGCCGATGAACTGCGCGAACCACGCGCATATCTTTGACGACGACCAACACTCCTACCGGGACCTCCCGCTGCGCTACTCCGAGTTCGGAACCGTCTACCGCAACGAGCAGTCCGGCGAGCTGTCGGGACTGCTCCGCGTTCGCGGGCTCACCCAGGACGACGGCCACGCCTTCGTCCGCCCCGACCAGATCGAGGACGAGATCCGCCGGACGATCGGCGTCATCGAGGAGATCTACGACCAGTTCGACCTCGAGATCATCTATAAGATCGAGACGCAGGGCGAGAACGCCGTCGGCGGCGACGACATCTGGGAGACCGCCACGGACGCGCTCCGGACCGCCCTGGAGTCGAAGGGGCTCGAGTACGACGTCGAGGCCGGCGAGGCCGCCTTCTACGGCCCGAAGATCGGCCTGAACGCCCGGGACGCGATCGGTCGCGAGTGGACGATCGGCACCGTCCAGGTGGACTTCAACATCCCGCGCCGGCTCGATCTCACCTACACCGGCGAGGACAACGACGAACACCACCCCGTGATGATCCACCGCGCCCTGCTCGGCAGCATCGAGCGGTTCATGGGCGTGACGATCGAGCACTTCAAGGGCAACTTCCCGCTGTGGCTGGCCCCCGAGCAGGTCCGCGTCCTGCCCGTCTCCGACGACACGCTCGGGTACGCCCATCGCGTGAAGAACGCCCTCGCCGACGCCGGCCTCCGGGTCGAGGTCGAGGACCGCGACTGGACCGTCGGCCGCAAGATCCGCCAGGCGCACGACGACCGCCTGCCGTACATGGTGATCGTCGGCGGTAACGAGGAGGAGTCGGACACGATCTCCGTGCGCGACCGCTTCGAGAACGAGGCGGACGGGGTCGATCTAGAGGCGTTCGTCGACCACCTCGTGGCGGAACGCGAGGAGAAGCGGACCGAGCCGGACTTCATCGACCCGTAGCCGGAACGCGCCCGCAACGGCCGGTCCCCGGCCGTCGCACTTTTCACGCGCCGCTCGGTACTCGGGGGTATGTCCGACCGAGCCGAGACGCGAGGGACGGCCGAGGGCGCCCCCGACGTGGGCGAGCTGACGCCGCCCGACCGCACCCTGATGGGCCCGGGACCGAGCGACGTCCACCCGCGCGTGCTGCGGGCGATGAGCACGCCGCTTGTGGGCCACCTCGACCCGGCGTTCGTCGAGATGATGGACGAGGTCCAGGAGCTGTTGCGGTACACCTTCCGAACCGACAATCGGTGGACGATCCCGGTCTCGGGGACCGGGTCGGCCGCGATGGAGGCGGCGATCGGCAACCTCGTCGAGCCAGGTGACACGATGTTGGTTCCGACGAACGGCTACTTCGGCGGCCGGATGGCCTCGATGGCCCGCCGGGCCGGCGGCGAGGTCGTCGAGGTCGACGCGCCGTGGGGCGAGCCGCTCGAGCCGGCCGACGTCGCGGCCGCCTTCGACGAGCACCAGCCCGACGTCTTCGGGTTCGTCCACGCCGAGACGTCGACCGGCGTCCTGCAGCCCGCGGTGCCGGAGCTGACGTCCATCGCCCACGACCACGACGCGTACGTGATCGCGGACACCGTCACGTCGCTCGGGGGCGTGGAGCTGCGCGTCGACGAGTGGGACGTCGACGTCGCCTATTCGGGCCCGCAGAAGTGTCTCTCCTGTCCGCCGGGCGCGAGCCCGCTCACGCTGAACGACCGCGCGATGGACAAGGTGCTCGACCGCGAGACGGACGCGCGCTCGTGGTACCTCGATCTCTCCCTGCTGGAGGGCTACTGGGGCGACGAGCGGTCGTACCATCACACGGCGCCGATCACCAACGTCTACGCGCTTCGGGAGGCCCTCCGGCTCGTCGCCGAGGAGGGGATCGAGGAGCGCTGGGCGCGCCACCGCGCGGTCGCCGGCGACCTGAAGGCGGGCCTGCAGGAGCTGGGCCTCGAGATGAACGCGCCGGACGACTACTGGCTGCCGAGCCTCAACGCGGTCCGGGTGCCCGACGGCGTCGACGACGCCGCGGTGATCGACCACCTGATCGCAGAGTACGACCTCGAGATCGCGGGCGGGCTCGGCGACCTGGCCGGCGACATCTGGCGGATCGGCTGTATGGGCCACTCCGCGCGCCCGAAGAACGTCGAATACCTGCTTGCCGCCCTCGCGGACGCGCTCGCGGAGCAGGGGGCCGTATAGGCGCGGCGACCGAGACCGGCGGACGAATCGGTCCGGCTGGTATCGGTGTGAGCCGGAGTCAAACCTAAGCCGGTCGGCGTCGAACCGTCGCGTATGGGCGACCGACCGTGCGACCGCGTGTTCTGTCCGGCGTGTGACGCACCGGCGACGACACGGGACGCCGAGTGTCCCGACTGCGGCGCGGTGCTCCCGGCCGAGGGGCGGTAGCGCCGCGGCACCGAACGTCGATCGCGAAGTTCAACGCCCCGTTTGAGCTACCGCCGGCGGTCAGTGCGTTCGGTGCAGCCGTCTTCCGATCGCGGGTCCAGCGTCAACCGTCTCGCGTCCCTCCTCTCCGGGTCGGTCGGTCGGTTTGATTTTTGTGGCGTCGCAAAAAATACGGATATATGGCGCCGACAGCCCTCCAACGAACGGTTCGACGCTGCACTGCCGTCCTCGCCGTGCCGCTGTCGCTGTATCCGATGGTCTTCGTCGCTCGCCTCGAAACGGACGGCTATCCCGCTATGGATCTCGTTCTCACTCTGGCGGACGAACTCGCACTCGGCGTGTTCGTCGGCGCAGTACTGTATCTCGGCGGCAGCCTGCTCCACCAACTCGGGCAGCGTGCCGACGGAGACGGCGCCGAGTGATCTCCGTCGGGGAGGACGCGCCCGGCCTCGAATCGAACTGACGCCGAAGGCCGAGTCTCCCAACCCGTTACTGGTGCTATCCACTATGTATGGACGGTTCAGCCGCTACCAGTCTGCTTTCGCATCCGTCTTCGAGAACGCGGGCCGGGAGGGATTTGAACCTCACTCACACGTGCCCGGTTCGCTGCGCGCGTGTTCGCTGATTCAAATCCCTCCATCGTAACGCCGTCGCTCGCGAGTTTGCTCGCGACGGCAGGACGGGCCGGGAGGGATTTGAACCCCCGACCGACGGATTAAGAGTCCGTCGCTCTCCCTAACTGAGCTACCGGCCCTCACGTCCCCCTATCCGGGTCACCATAAAAGGGCTTTCGTCTTCGCGGCCCGGTGGGTCCCCGTCCCGCGGTCCGGTCCACCGCACCCGTGCTCGATCCCCGCAGCCGACCCACGACCATCGATCCCCGCAGCCGACCCACGACTATCGATCCCGATACCGGGGGACGCAAGCGCGCCAATTAAGTGTCGGGCCATCGGAACCTGCGTACCGATGAGTACAGGGGCGAGCGGGACGGCACGGACGCGTTACGCGATCCTCGGCTGTGGAAGCGTCGGCCACGCGGTGGCCGAGTCGCTGACCGACCGCGGCAAGGACGTGTTGATCCTCGACCGGGACGAGAGCCGGGTCGAGGCACTCCGCGACCAGGACCTCAACGCCCAGGTGCAGGACATCGCCGACCCGAGCGTCGCGGACGTCGTCGACGACCGGGACATCGTCCTCATTCTGGCCTCCGACGTCGAGGCGAACAAGGACGCGGTCACGGCGCTCCGGGAGCGCAGCGACGACCACTACGTCGTCGTCCGCGCCTCCGACCCCGTCAGCGAGGAC
Source organism: Halopenitus persicus (assembly GCF_002355635.1). GTDB lineage: Archaea > Halobacteriota > Halobacteria > Halobacteriales > Haloferacaceae > Halopenitus > Halopenitus persicus_A. The sequence goes on from NZ_AP017558.1 coordinate 2,584,503, forward strand.
GAGCTGCGCGAGCTGGGCGCGGACGTGGTGATCAACCCCTCGACGGTGATCGCCGATTCCGCGCTGCGGTCGCTGGAGACCGGCGAGCTCGAGTACATGGCCCGCCAACTCGCCGACATCCTCTCCGGGACGGACGGGGAGATGGCGATCCTGACCCACGACAACCCCGACCCCGACTCGATCGCCTCCGCGACCGCGCTGCAGGCGATCGCCGAGTCGTACGACGTCGAGGCACACATCATCTACCCGGGCGAGGTCGGCCACCAGGAGAACCGCGCGTTCGTCAACCTGCTCGGGATCGAGCTGCGCTCGCGTGCGGAGTCCCCGCCGCTTGCCGACTACGAGACGATCGCGCTCGTCGACCACGCCAAATCCGGCGACCCCGAGATCACGATCGAGGCGGACGTCGACGTCTACATCGACCACTTCGACTCCGACCGCGAGTACGACGCCCGGTTCGTCGACATCCGAACGAACGTCTCCTCGACGTCGACGATCCTCACCAAGTACCTCCAGGAGTTCGACCTCTCGCCCTCCGAGGCGGTCGCGACCGCCCTCCTGTACGGCATCCGGGCGGAGACGCTGGATTTCAAACGCGACACCACGCCCGCGGACCTGACCGCCGCGGCCTACCTCCATCCGTTCGCGAACCACGACACCCTCGAGCAGGTCGAGTCGCCCTCGATGTCGCCGGAGACGCTCGACGTGCTCGCGGAGGCGATCCAGAACCGCCAGGTGCAGGGGAGCCACCTCTTCTCGAGCGCCGGCTTCATCCGCGACCGGGACGCCCTCTCGCAGGCGGCCCAACACCTGCTCAACCTCGAGGGGATCACCACGACCGCGGTGCTCGGCGTCGCCGACGAGCACATCTACCTCGCGGCGCGCTCGAAGGACATCCGCATCAACATCGGCAACGTCCTCCAGGACGCCTTCGAGGACATGGGCGAGGCGGCCGGCCACTCCACGCAGGGCTCCGTCGAGATCCCGCTCGGCATCTTCACTGGCATCGAGACGAACGAGGAGAACCGGGACACGCTGTTGCAGCTCACCGAGGAGGCGGTCCGCCGGAAGCTCTTCGACGCGATGGGCGTCGAGGGGTCCGAGGGATCGAACGGATCCTAGTCGAAGCGCCTCGGCGAACGAACCCGGTCGAACGGAACGAGGTCCCGTCGATCGGGATCAGGCCACGGCTTCGTCGACGTCCTCGTCGCCCTCGACGTCGAGCCGCTCGATCACGTCGTTGATGAGGATGACGTCGCCGACCGCGCGGACCCAGCGGTACGGAACGATGACGCCCTGGCCGGGCTGGACGCGCGACCGGAAGAGCTGGCCGTTCAACTCCGCGAGCGCGAGCCCGGTGACCGTCTCGGCGTCGAGGTCGAGGCGGACGTCCTCGACCTCGCCGACGAACACTCCGTTGTTCGAGTACACCTCGCGACCGACGAGGCTCGTGATCTCGTCTGGCGTTGGTTCCATACACGCGTGGTCACCAGCGTGCCTATTAAGCGTTGGTTGTCCAGCCGACGGGCGTCTGACGACCACCGCCCCGGCGACCACGCACCGCGCTGCGGTCGCCGGAGGCGTCGGGGACGGCGACGCGAACGGCGAAAGTAACAAGCCGACACGTCGAGACGAACGCGTATGCGACTGGCGGACTACTGGGGTGTCGGCCCGAAGACGAGCGAGCAGCTCACGTCGGAACTCGGTGCCGAGGCGGCCATCGAAGCGATCGAATCCGCGGACGTTCGCGCGCTCGTGGACGCGGGGATTCCGCGCGGACGCGCGACCAGGATCCTCCGGCGTGCCGCCGGCGAGGCCGAGATGGACGTGCTCGCGACCGGCGACACGCGGTCGGTCTACGACGACCTCCTCGCGCGCGCCGCCGGCTACGCGCTCACCGACCACGCGGCCGACCGGATCCGCGTGCTCACCCCGCTGGCGGACCGCGACCGGATCGAGGACCGCCTCACGGACGTCCTCGCGGCGCGGGACGCCTGGCGGGACCTGACCGACGCTGACCGCGAGCGGGTACGGGAGGCCTTCGCGGCCTACGACGAGGCCGGCGGATCCGACCGGGCCGCCGTGGAGACCGCGATCACGCTCCGGGAGGTCGACGTCGCGGGCGAGCCGTTCGCCCCGCTGGCCGACCTCGATCCCGAGACGCTTCGGGAGGCGGCCGGCGCGCTGGGATACCTTCGGGAGCCGGCGACGTCGGCCGGACAGGGGGACGAGGCCGGGGACGACGTCGAGGTCCTCGAGGGAGCCGACGCGGAACTCGACCGGCTGCGCGAGCAGCTCGCCGAGGCGGAGGCGCTCGAGTCGTCCGCCTTCGACGTCATCGACGCCGTCCGTGACGACGCGATCCGTGACTTCGAGTCGTTCAAGGGCGGCGTGATCGACCACGTGGCGACGCGGACGTCGATCGAGCCCGGCCGGATACGGGCCGCCGCGCCCGAAGACGCGGTCGACGCGGCCGACTTCGTCTCGGGAACCCTGCGGACGCTGCGGGAGGAGCTGGCCGAGACGGTTGCCGAACGCGAGGCGACCGTCGCTGCGGACCTCCGCGACCGGATCCACGGGGCCGACGGCGACGTCGAAACCGCCGTTGCCGTCGTCTCGGAGGTCGCGTTCCTGCTCTCGCTGGGACGGTTCGCGGCCGCGGAGGACCTCCGACGCCCCGAACTCGTCCCGGACGGGCTCGCGGTGTATCGCGCCCGAAACCTCTTCATCGAGGGTCCGGTCGAACCGGTCACATACGCAGTCGGGGACCACTCGCTCGATTCCGGATCGAGCGACGGCGGGTCGAGTGACGGTGGGCGGAGCAACCGTGACTCGAACGATGCCGTGGGGAACGGCGACGCGACGGACGCCGGCCAACCGTCACCCTCGCCCGCCGCGACGATCACGCCGCCGACGGGGGACCGCGTGACGGTCCTCACGGGGGCGAACTCGGGCGGGAAGACGACGCTGCTCGAGACGCTGTGTGCGGTTGCACTGCTCGCCGCGATGGGTCTTCCCGTCCCGGCCGAGCACGCCGAGGTCGGCCGCTTCGACCGGATCGTCTTCCATCGGCGGCACGCCTCCTTCAACGCCGGCGTGCTCGAGTCGACGCTCAAGTCGGTCGTGCCGCCGCTCGTGGAGTCGGGACGGACGCTGATGCTCGTCGACGAGTTCGAGGCGATCACCGAGCCCGGGCGGGCTGCCGACCTGTTGAACGGGCTCGTCGACCTGACGGTCGACCGGGGTGCGCTCGGCGTGTACGTCACCCATCTCGCGGACGACCTGAGCCCGCTGCCCGAGCGTGCGCGGATCGACGGAATCTTCGCAGAGGGGCTGACGCGGGACCTCGCGTTACAGGTGGACTACCAGCCGCGGTTCGGGACCGTGGGCAAATCGACGCCGGAGTTCATCGTCTCGCGACTCGTCGCGAACGCCGACGACCGGGCGGTCCGCGGCGGATTCGAACGCCTGGCGGAGGCGATCGGCGAGGAGGCCGTCCAGCGGACCCTCTCGGACGTTCGGTGGTCGCCGGAGTGATGGGTCCGGGTCCGTTCGACCGATTCGGTTGCAGGCCGGACTCGACTCGGGTCGGGTCCGGTCTCGGACTGACGCGACCGACTCAGCCCTCGATCGGATGTTCGAGCGAGTCGAGCAACGTCTCGACGTTCGCCCGCTCCTGGTCGGCCAGCTCCTGCGGGTAGACGCCGACCGGAATGAGGAAGTCCTCCTCGTGTCTGAGCGACCCGGTATGGACGTTCACGTCGACCTCCTGGCCCTGGAAGGTCGCCGTGCCGGCGAAGATCGCGACCTCGTAGTCGGTGCCGAGCGTCGTGGCGGTGGTCCGTGCCCGCTCGCCGCGCACGCGCAGTCCCTCGTACTGGGAGGCGACCAGGTCGACGAGCTCGGCCTCGTCGTACTCGCTGACCGGGTTGAGCGACTGCCCGGCGATCTCGAAGGCGGGCGTCGAGACGACGGCGAACACTCCGGCTCGCGCGTCCCCGAGGAGCGGGATCTCGAAGGACTTCTCGTACGTCGCGACGGCGTTCGTCGCGATCACCGTCCGTTCCTGACCCGCGATCTCGAAGGTCTCCTCGAGGGTTTGCTCCTCGATCCCCTGGAACTCGTACCCGGTCGCCTCGGAGACGTTCGCCTGGACGCGCGCCGGACTCGCGCTCTCCTCGAGCGGCTCCGACCCCGTGAGAAACCCGAGACAGCCGCTCGCGGACGCGAGCGTGGCAGCACCGATCCCCCCGATGATCGACCGTCGCGTTGACATGGGTCCGCTTTACGAGCGTGTATATATAAACAGCGCGGCGCGCCGGCATCGCGTCGGACGACCCGGCTGAACGAACGCGGACCCTCCGGTCGAAGGGACCCGCCCGAAATATAAATACCACATATGTCCTATTAATCTGATATATACGTATGTTTGTCCGGTTATGGTATCTATTAGGAGATATTTAAGACCTATATTGGGATAAATATGATCTGAACTAAAATTATAAGTTGTACAAACGCCAACCGACGGATATGTCGACCCAACCGTCCACGACGCCCGACCCGACGTGGACCGATCCGACCGACTGTCCCTTCTGTGGCGCGTCGCTTCCGGACCCCGGTGCCGGGTTCGTCGATCACATTCGCGAGAACGACGCGTGTGAGTCGGGCTTCGACGAGTGGCGGAAGAACGTGGCCGGGGACATCCGTGGCGAGTGGAGCGGCTGAGCGCGGATCCTTTTAAGTCAGTTCCGACGGACGAGCCGATATGAAGCTTCACCACGCCGGGATCGCGACTCGGGACGTCGACGACCTCGCGTCCCTGTTCGCCGACCTGCTGTCGACGCCGGTCGTCCACGAGGAGCGCGTCGACGGGATGCGGGTCGTGTTCTTGGAGGCGGACGCGGGCGGGTACCTCGAGCTGCTCGAGCCGGTAGCGGACGGTCCGATCGCGACCTACCTGGACCGACACGGACCGGGGATCCACCACCTCGCGCTGTCGACGGCCGACGTCCAGGCCAGCATCGACCGTGCGCGCGAGCTCGGCGTGGAGCCGATCGATGACGCCCCACGTCAGGGTGCGTGGGGGCACGAGGTCGCGTTCCTGCATCCGGGATCGACGGGCGGAGTGCTTCTGGAGTTCGTCGCGGAGTCGCACTGACGCGGGTTTTTAAGTAACGACGCGAGGGATGGGGACGTATGGTCGCTTTCGAAGCCATCGACGTCGCGTTGGTACTCGCCGGGCTGTTGTTGGCGTTCGTCGGCGCCGCGGTCTCGGTGTATGCCGTGACGCTCACCGGCTTCCTGGTCGGCGGCGGGATCGGATCCCTGCTTGCCCCGTCGCTGGCCGGGGTGATCGGGCTCGAGGGACTGGCGCTCTCCGCCACTGCCGTTCTCGTCGGCGGCGTGGCCGGTGCGATCCTCGCGTACGCGGGGCTCTCCGTCGCCGTTCTCGGGATCGGCGCCGTCGTCGGCGCCTTCCTCGGCCGCTTCGCGGTCGGTCCGTTCTACGTGGACGGGATCCTCCCCCTCGCGGGTGCGACGTTGGCGGGGATGGCCGCCGGCGCGGTCCTCGGATTCGTGCTCACGCGGACGACCCTCGTGTTCTCGACCGGGTTCATCGGCGCCGCCTTCGCCTCCCGGTCGCTGACGGTCGCCGACTTCGAGGCGGCCGCCGACCCGATCTCGTTCGAGCCGCTGCTGTTCGACCCGACGACGCCCGCGTTCCTCGCGGTCCTCGGCTTGGGAGTGCTCACCCAGCTCGGGCTGTTCCGGTTCGGCTACGTCACGACGATCGTCGGGTTCCTCCCCGGCGCGCGCCGGTGGACCGCGAGCGACGACGGCACGGACTCGACGTGAGCGCATCATCGTCGAAGTCGGCGGCGACACAAGCCGGCGGCGACACAAGCCGGGCTGGACGTGCGGCATCGATGTGTGGCACCGCTGTGGCATCGATGCGGCATCGGTCTCGGCGGCGCGTGCGGGTCGTCCTACTCCTCGTCCTCGGACAGCGGCGAGAGGAACGGGTCGGGATGCTCGTGGATGAACGCCCCGGCCGCCGCGCCGTCGTCGCCGATGAATCGGGTCCGGAACTCCTCGTCCTCCCGCGCCGCCTCGGCAATGTCAGCGAGGTCGGCAAGCGGGATCGATCCGGCCAGCAGTATCATCCGTTCGTCCGCGGTGGCCCGGAGCTCGGTCACGATGTAGAGCGTCTCGTCGGCGGTTGCGACGTACACCGACGAGTCGGTTACCGAGTCGGTCCCGACCTCCTCGATCGCCGTCGCCTCCTCGCCGGGGAGGATGTACGTGATCCCGACCGGCGGGCGTTCGATGATCCCCGTCGCCGTGGCGGTGACGGTGACGACGTCCCAGCCGCGCTCGCGATATCCCTCGGCCATCGCGTCCCGGTCGGCGAGGGTTGCGGCCCACGCGTCGTCGGGGTCGGTCTCGTCCATACCCCCCGCTCTCGACCACGCGTGGAAAAACCCGGTGGTCGGTCGGAGACGCGACGGGCGCGAGGCCGTGAACGGCGACGCCGTCGCAACCGGCGATCGGCGTCCGCCGGAGCCAACGAGTCGGCGAATCGACACGCGGAGAAACGTTGAAGTGTCGGATCGACGAACGGCCGGTATCCGGTGATCGACCGTGACTGAGACCACGTCGTCCGACGATGGCCCCGATCCGACCGACCTCCGGTGGGTCGGCCCCGCGACGGCGGCCGAGCTCGACGCGGCCGGGATCGACGCTGCCGACATCACCGACAAGCGCGTGTCCTACCGGCTGCTCGTCGATGCCGGAGTCAATCCCGGCGTCGCCGCCAAGATCCGCCGCGAGCACTCGCTGTCGTGGTCCTTCGAGGCGGGCGAGGGCCTCGAGAGCCGGTCGGCGCAGGTCCGCGGACTCGGTCGCGAGGAGGCCGACTGGATCGCGGCCTCCGCCGGCGATTGGGCCGATAGTAGGGTCACGGGCGGGAACGGTGCCGAACACGCAACCCACGGCACCGACGATGCTGGTGGCACCGACGGCACCGAGGGAAGCGACGCGACCGAACCGACCGACGCGACCGACGACGCGTGGTCCCCCGGCGATTGGCCCCGGATCGACGGGCAGGACGCCGACCGATCCGGCGTGACGGATCCGGACACCGGACGAACGGAGGCGGAGGCCGACGGCAGCGGCGACCCCGAACTGGCGGAGGCGGCCTGGCGCAAGCGGTCCCGTCCCACGCCAGTCACCGATCTCGAGGCCGTCGACCCGGCGGGCGCCGACCTGCTGTCCGAGGCCGGGATCACGTCGGTTCGGAGCCTCGCGACGGCGGACCCGGAACACGTGGCGGACGTGTTGGACGTCGACGCCGATCGGGTGAGCGGCTGGCACGAGGCGGCGCGGGCGGCAAGCGACTGAGACGTCGGCCGTGGACGGTGGGCGACTGGGACGCCGTGGGCGCGACCACGCCGAACCCACCACGATCGCCGCGAGCGACGGTACCGTAGTGTTTTTGATGACGGTTGCCGGACGTGTATACGATGATTCACGACGCCGACGACGCCATCACGCGAGACGGCAAGCTCCTGATCCTGGCGTACGACCACGGGCTCGAACACGGTCCGGTCGACTTCGAGCCGAACCCGGAAACCGCCGATCCGGAGCGCGTCTTCGAGCTGGCGACCCACGACGCGGTGACCGCGCTGGCCGTCCAGAAGGGTGTCGCGGAGGCGTATTACCCCGACTACGACGATGCCGTCACCCTCCTGTTGAAGCTCAACGGCACCTCGAACCTCTGGATGGGCGAGCCCGACTCCGCCGTCAACTGCTCGGTGGAGTACGCCGCCGATCTGGGCGCCGACGCGATCGGCTTTACCCTCTACGGGGGCTCGAACCACGAGATCGAGATGGCCGAGGAGTTCCGCGACGCACAGGAGGACGCCCGCGAGCACGACATGGGCGTCGTGATGTGGTCGTATCCGCGCGGCCAGGGGCTGAAGAACGACACGAGCTCGGACACGATCGCCTACGCGGCCCGTCAGGGCCTCGAGCTCGGCGCGGACGTCGCGAAGGTGAAATACCCCGGTTCCGCCGCGGCGATGGCCGAGGCCGTCCGGATGGCGGGGCCGACGAAGGTCGTGATGTCGGGCGGCTCGAAGACCGACGACCTCTCGTTCCTCGAGACGGTCGAGTCGGCGATCGACGCCGGCGCGAAGGGACTGGCGGTCGGCCGGAACGTCTTCCAGCGGGAGAACCCGACCCAACTCCTCGACGCGCTCGAGGGCGTCATCTTCGAGGAGCTCCCGGCGGCGGAGGCGCTCGAACGGGCCGGCGGGGACCCGGAGACCGCGGCCGAGTGATGACGGACGACGACTCCGCAGGTGACGACTCCGCAGGCGACGACTCCGCAGGCGACGGTTTCGTGGATGATCGCGTCGCCACCGACGGCAGGACGGGCGAGGGCGGCGCGACCGACCGCTCCGTCCGTGACGTCGTCGAGTCGGTGTTCGACGCGGTCGCCGAGGCGGCCCCGGAGATCCGCCGCTCGCTGCCGGGTCGACGCGTCGAGAGCGGGACGGCCAACCCCTCCGGCGAGACCGTGATGGCCGCGGACGTCTACGCCGACGAGCTGCTGGCCGACCGGATCGGCGCGGTCGACGGCGTCGGCGAGTTCGCCAGCGAGGAGCGGGAGTCGGCCGCGGACGTCGGGACCGGCCTCGCGGTCGCGATCGACCCCCTCGACGGCTCCTCGAACCTCCGGTCGAACAACGCGATGGGGACCGTCGTCGGAGTCTACGACGCCCCGCTTCCCGCCTCGGGTCGGGACCTGGTTGGGGCGGGATACGTCCTCTACGGACCGATCACCACGATGGTCGTCGCGACCGAGGACGGCGTCCGCGAGGAGGTCGTCGAACCGGACGACGCCGGCGTTTCCCGGACGGTCGTCGAGGAGTCGGTCGAGCTGCCCGCGGACCCGACCGTCTACGGGTTCGGCGGACGCGTCCCCGACTGGCCGCCCGCCTTCGAGTCGTACGCCCGCGAGATCGAGGCGGAGCTCAAGCTCCGGTACGGCGGCGCGATGGTCGGCGACGTCAACCAGGTGCTCACCTACGGCGGGGTGTTCGCCTATCCCGCCCTGCAGAGCGCTCCGAACGGGAAGCTTCGACTCCAGTTCGAGGCGAACCCGATAGCCTACATCGTCGAGCAGGCCGGCGGTTCCGGATCGGACGGGGAGCGGGACGTCCTCGACGTCACGCCCGAGAACCTCCACCAGCGAGTGCCGCTCCACGTCGGCTCCACACCCCTGATCGACCGGCTCGAGGACGCGCTGGCGTAGGGACGCGCTGGCGTAGGGCGCGCTTCGGGATGGGAGGCTGTCGGAGGGACGCGCCCCGCGGCGTCGGCTGAGGTTCGGGTCGGTCCCGTCGTCGTTCCTCCTCGCTCGCCGAGAAGCCTTATTACCGCCCGGACGATGGGTCCGGTATGTTCCGCGGGGAGGACCGGGGGGTCAGCGAGGTGCTCGGGTTCGTGCTCGTCTTCTCGCTGATCGTTGCCTCGGTCGGGATCGTCTTTACCGCCGGCCTGAGCGGCCTCCAGGACGTACGCGATGCCGAGCGCGTCACCAACGGCGAGCGCGCCCTCGACGTCCTCGCGGAGAACTACGACGACGTCCTGACCGGCGCGCCATCGCGTGCGACGCAGATCCGGCTTGCGGACGCCAGCCTGCGGATCGGCGATCCGGTCACGTTCCAGCTGGAATCCCGGACCGCCCCGTTGACCGTGTCCCGGATCACGTTCGCCGTCGACGACGAGGCGGTCCACTTCGTCGGCGGCGCCCTCATTCGCGAGAGTCCCGGCGGCGCCGTGATGCTACGCGAGCCGAGCGTCGTCAGCGGCCCGGAGACGATCGTCCATCGAACGCGGCTTCGAACCGGCGACGTTCCCGCGGCGGTCGGCGGCGGAGACCGGACGGTACAGGTGCGACTGGTGCGTCGCGGTCAGCCGAGCGTCCGCGTCGTCCACGACCCGACGAGCGTGACCCACAACGTCACCACGGAGGCGACCACGATCGGCGCGTGGCGTCGCCACTACGAATCACGAGGCGGGTCGTGTGACGTGACCGAGGACGTCGACGGAGAGGGACGGGACCGTCTCTCGTGTACGTTCACGGGCGTCGAGGAGCTTCGGATCGTGGACCACGACGTCGCGGTCGCCGTCGAGTGAGCAAGCACACTCGACGGCGACCTCGTTTTCGGCCACTCGACGGCCCCGTTTTCAGGCGAACTCGACGGCCCCGTTTTCAGGCGAACTCGACGATGACTCCGTTCTCGGTGACGTGGAGATAGGTGATGTACCGGCCCTCGCCGCTCGCGTCGTATCTGAGGGTCAACGAGGAGGAGCCGGGGTCGAGCTGGTTGCCCTGGCCTTCCCCTCCGGTGGCGTACTCGACTTCGAGGTCGAAGGTCGGGCCGAGCTGCGCGGCGTAGTAGCTGACGGGCTCCACCACGGCGATCGATTGGCCGTCGTCTCGCGACACGTCGTTGCCGTCCGTGCCCACGATCGTCGCGGTGTCGTTCACGTTCTCCCAGTCGTAGACGGCGTCCTCGACGTCGCCGGTGCCGGTGTCGTAGGTGAACTCCTCCGTGCTTGCGAAATCGACCGTCAGGTCGCCGTCGCCGCTACAGTCGGCGAACTCGTTGCCCGTCTCGGTGCCGGTCGAATCGAGGAGCCGCCAGTGATGGGTGTCGGTCCCGTTGCCGTAGAGGATATGCGTATCGAAGGTCGCCTCGCAGACGGGCGTCCCTGCACCCTGCCCGTTGTCGAACTCGAGCAGGGCTTCGAATCGCCGGTCGCCGTTCTCGGCGTGGAAGCTGACCCACGCGTTGTTCGGATTGGAGATCGACAGCTCCGTCGAGAAGTCCTCGAGGGCACCCTCGCCGGCCAGTCCCCGAACCGGGACCGACCCGCCGTCGCCGGGCCACTCGAAGACCCCGCCGCCGCCGATCGACTCGAGCTCGAGGAAGACGGTGCGGCTCGTGTCGACGTCGTCGGTGACGTCAGCGGGGAGATCGGCGGGACTGACGACGCTTCCGGTCGTTCGGCGCTCGAAGTACTCTCGCCAGCCGTCGTGGTAGTCGCTCTCGACGGCGACGACGACGGAGCCGTTCGTGACGGGGTTGGTGGAGTCCGGATCGTTCGGGTCCGGGAACACCCGCGTCGTTCCGTTGTCGGTCAGTCGAACCCGCGAGGGGCCGCCGCTCGCCACCGTCTCGCCGGCGGTTACCGAGACGATCGGGAGAGTCAACGTGGCCCCACGGTAGTGGAACTGTGGCGGGGAGACCATCCGGGCCGCGTCGCCGTCGGTCCGCCAGACGCCGCCTCCCTGGAAGGCGACGGTGTCGTCACCGTTCCGGTAGGTCACCGATCCGAGGGACCCGTCCGCGAGCCGCTCGGCCGCTCCCGCCCCGCTTGCGTTCACGTGCCACACCTGCATCCGGCCGGCGTCCTCCACGACCGTCATCGTTCCCGCCGAATCGCCGGTGGCCATCGTCTGGGTTTCCGTTTCGCCGAGGGCGACCAGCGACGCCTGTGAGGCGAACTTGGTCATCACGTGTTCGCTGCGCTCGACGTCGGCGGTTTGCTGGATGTCCGCGATCGCGGTCGACCCGAACGTGACCACGGCCAGCGTCCCGACGAGGGTGATCCCGATCAGGAGCACGACGCCGATCGGCGCGGTGGCCGCTCGGTCCGTTTTCTCCCCTCCACGGATCCCCCCGACGTCCAACATACGGGCGCCGATACGCCGTGACCGTCCTTAAGGGTACGCACGAAGGGATGGCGCGTTGAAACGTCCCTGGTAGCCCGTCCGATTCCGGGACGCCGGACGAACTACCCGATCGTCCCGCGCTCGAGCTGGAGTTCACCGCTCCCGTCGCCGTACCGAATCACGATCGGGCCGCCGGCGACGGAGGCGTCGCTGACGGGTGTGTGCGTCACGACTCGGGTCGTGTACGTCGCCGATCCGTCAGTGTTTTCGAGGTGTATCGTCGCGGTGTACGGCGGATCGCCGCCCGCCGATCCCGTCACGCGGATGGTGTATCCCCCGCCGGCCATCCGCGACCGGAGCGGAACGGCCACCTCGACCGTCGGTGGTGCGGACGCTCCCGCGGCTTCGACCAGGCGATCGGCGTCGGCGTAGCCCGTGGCCACCCGCTCGCCGGCCACCTCGAAGCCGGTCGTTGCCGCGGCGGTCTGCTGGTCGTCGAGCACGTTCCCGCCGGCCACGAACAGCCCCGAGACGAGCAACGAGGCGATGACCAACCCGAGGACGTAGCCCACCACGGTCGAGACGGCCCGCTCGTCGCCGGCGAGTCGATTACGCGTCATCGTAGGCTGCCTCCTCCGGAGCGATGCGGATCGGCGCCTCGTACCGGACGTCCTCGGACCGGTAGCGAACGTCGTAACTCACGTCGTAGACGACCGCCTCGACGGTCGGATCCCCGTCAGCAGGGTCCGTCGGATCGTCGTAGGCGTCGCTCGGCGTGCTGTCGATCGATCCGGCCGGTTCGTTGACGACGAGCCGGTAGGACCCCTCCACTGCGTCGCCGTTCCGGTAGGCGATCGAATGGCCCGGTCCAAGCGCCGCGAAGAACGAGGCGTCGAAGGCGGTCGTGGTATCGGGTGCATCGCCGGGTGCGACGGTCCCGTCGGTCACGTCGACGACGATCGTTCCCGAGGCGACGCAGACCGGGTCGGAGAGATCGTCGTCGTCGATCGTGCCGTCGCCGTCGATCTCCCGTCCGACGAGACAGCTCTCCGAGCCGTCCTCGTACAGGTGGAGCGCGTGTGCGTCCCCGAACGTGACGAAGAACGAGTCGGTGACGTTGGCCGGGTCGCCGGCGGGGTCGATCGCCGCGCTCGGGTCGCCCTCGATCGTGTAGTTGCGCACGCGGATTGACTCCGCAAGCGTCCAGTCGTGTCGCGAAACGTTCCCGGCGGGATGGAAGTGGTCGTCCGTGCCGGCCGTCTCGTCGCTGATCCGGGACCCGTCAGTCGGGGTCACGTTTTCGACGGTCGTCACGTGCCCCCGTCTCGCCGCGTGCTGCGTGGACGCGTTCTCCCAGGCGGCGAGGCCGTTCTCGACGGTCGCGCTCAGGGTTGCGTGGTCGGCGGTGCCGTCGTGATCGTTCGCCGACGCCAGGAGGGCCGCGCCGACGTCGGCGGCCGCCCCGTGGTATTCGATCGTGACGTCGGCGTCGGCGCCGGCGTCGCGGGTCGCGAGGGTTCCCGAGTAGATGACGCTGTTCAAAAGCCCCGCCAGCGTGACGAAGAGGACGGCGAGGACGATCGCGGCGACGAGGAACAGCTGGGCGCGATCCCGCCGTCCCCTGGGCGTCGAGGCTTCGCTTCCCTCCGGATCCGGGGTCACATCCGCCATACCGTCACCTCCACCTCGACGACGTTGAACACCGGCGAGTTCGTGCCGTCGACGTCACGGTCGACGAAGTAGGTCCCGTTGCTCGCGGCCTCCGCGACCGTCTCGTCGGTTGGCGTCCCATCGGAACCGAGGATCGCGTCGGCCTCGAACAGCGTCACCCGGTGGGTCGCGGTCGCGGCGTGGTCGCTCGGCGTCCCCAGCTCGATGAGCGGCTGACGCCGCCGGTCCCCGTCACGGAGATAGTAGAGATCCACGTTGACCGCGGTCCCGCGTTCGAGGAACGTCTCCGAGAGTGCGGGCCCGAACGCCGGAGCGTCCGGACCGGTCGGGAGCGTCCCGTCGTACTGTCCCCTGCCTCCGGTCGCGCCGTGGAACCCGTCGTCCTCGGCGGAGGTGTTGTAGTACAGCAGGGTTCGTTTGAGGCTCCCGTTCTCGGCCTCGCCCGCGAGCAGTCCCTGCGCCAGCTCGGCCTGCTGGGTCTCGATGTGTTGATTCGAGGTGCTGCCCGACAGCGGCGTCACCGCCGTCACCTGCAGTGCGAACAGAATCGCCGAGAGCAACACGATCGCGGCCGCGACCGCCTCGAGTGTGTGTGCCTGTCCGCGCGAGTCGCGAGCCATCTCACCACACCCTCACGACCAGCCGGTAGGTTCGCCGCTGGCCGGATCCGTCCTCGAGCAGGACGATCCGGCGTGCAACGGTCACCGTGTCGCCCCCGTCGGGGACAGGTCCGGCGGCCGGCGTAACGGGCGTACCCCCGTAGGACAGGGACGGCGGGGATCCGCCGACTGATCGGGCCTCGATCGTCACGTTCACCGCGTGGTCGGTCGCGAGCGCCTCGGCGGGCGTCGTGGCTCCCTCGTCGAATCGACAGTCGTCGCCCGTCGGGGCGTCCTGGTGCAGCTGCCGGAAGAACGCGGCCGTGCACGTTTCGTTCAGCCGATTGCCGTCGACCGGATGCCCGAGCACGTCGCCGGACAGCGAGTCGGCGAACCGGTCGGCGGCCTGGGTCGGATCGACGTCCTCGAAGGGCGCCATCATTCCCGGCAGGAAGGCGACGACGAACGCCACGACGATGAGGAAGGTGCTCGCACCGATCGCGAAATCGAGCGTGGTCTGTGCGCGTCGGCCGGTCGGTGGGGATGCGCGTCGGCCGGTCGGTGGGGATGCGCGTTGCTTCATCCGTGTCACCCCACGTAGATCCACGTCGCGAGGGCGATGCTCAACAACACGATCACGAACTTGACGCCGGAGATGATGTCGGCGTTGCGGATGTAGCCGCTGATGAATCCCGAGAGGATCGCCTGGATGGTCACGGCGTGGAAGAACAACAGCGACAGGAGTTCGGGGTTGACGCCGCCGCCGAAGTTCATCTCCCCGGCTTGGTTGCCGCTCGCTGCGGCGTCGCCGCCGGAGTCGACGAGCTGGGCCATCACGTCGATGAACTGCGTTTGGAGGATCGCCATCACGCCGAGCAGGGTCACGTAGGTCATCAGGATGATCGCCACCTGCATCCGGGTGCGCGACTTCCGCTCGCGGTCGATGTCGTCCTGGTTTTCGGACGCCTGCGCGGCGGTCGTCAACACGTCCGTGATCTGTGAGGACGCCTCCTGGGCCTCCGATATCAGCTTGACCGTCCGGGCGAGCCGGGGTATGTGGTACTTGTTGTTGAACTCGATGAACGCCTCCCGGAGGCTCATCCCGTAGTTCACCTTGGCGTACATCACGTCGAACTCGTCGGCGAGCTTTCCGGAGGAGGTCTCCGAGACCGTCCGGATCGACTCCAACAGGGTCTGGCCCGTGTCGTTGGCCGAGGAGAGCTTCCGGAGGTTCTCCGAGAGCTTCCCGACGATCGCCGACCGCGAGCGCTCGTGCCACTCGTGGAAGAACGCCAGCGGAACCAGGGTGAGATACAGCGGAACGTACGCCCAGATGACGGTGCTCCAGACGGGTCGTGCGATCCACGCGTCGACGGTCGTTGGCGCGATGCCGCTCACGACCGCGTTCGCGACCAGCACCAGAGCGGCGGGAACGGTCAACACCAGGGTGTACAGCGGGTTCCGCTTGAAGAACAGGTGGGGCTTCGTGAGCAGCTCCAACGTCTTGTGGGTCCCCTCGCGGCCCTTGATACGGTCGAAGACCGCGTGGCGACCGACGAACCCTTCCACGAGACCGAGATGGACCAGGCCCTCCTTGCTCGTCGTCTCGAGACGGTCGCTGCCGTCGGCCGGCCGGAGGTAGCCGTCGCCGGGCTCGTCCTGTTTCACCGTCGAGACCAGCACGAGGAACCCGACGCCGGTCAACGGAATGAGCAGGTAGACGGTCGCATACAGCAGCCGGTCGTCGGAATCGCCCATCATTCCCATGATGACGAGGAGGATGATGAGCAACAGCGGGAACAGCGAGAGCGTCATGTACATCTCGCCGAACAGCTCGAGCGTCTCGAGGGTCATCTCCTGTTGCTGTTTGGCCGTTCGGAGGTGCTTCTCCTTTTTATCGCTCAGGAACCGCTCCATATCTCCGCCGGAGTTGACTATCGAGAGCATGTCGGTGAGAAACTGTGAGAGCTCCTCGGAGGGCGTCTCCATCGACTGCTGCCGGATGGCGTTTCGATAGTCGGTCCCGAAGTACTCGGTCTCGTTGACGATGCTCTGGAACTCCCTTGAGACCTCGCCGTAGGTGTCCTCGGCGGCCGCCATCGCCCGGAGGATCTCGAGCTGATTGAGCCCCCCGACCGACAGCGCGTACATGAACGACACCGAGTCGGCGAGCAGCATATCGATCTCACGCTTCCGTGACGACGACCGCGAGTACGGGATCACCAGCAGACTCCCGAACCCGATCGCGAACCCGATCGTCCCGAAGACGAGCCCGGCGATGAACACCGCCGTCGGAACCGCAAGCGATCGGAGGAACGCCGCCAGCTCCGGGTCCGGGACCGGAATGCCGAGCCGAACCGCGCTCGGATCCACGATCCCGACGGCGAAGGCCGTGTAGCTGGCGAACGTCCCGACCACCCACAGCACGAGCCCGGTCAGGATCCCGATCGCGAGCGCCTTCGAGACGTACAGCTCGACGGTGTCCGTCATCCGCGCCTCGGTCAGCTTCGTCTCGACGTCCGCGACGAAATCGCCGTCCGGGTCGAAGAGCAGCCGAAAGACGGGATAGAATGCGGTCCCGAGAAGGTCAGTTCCGGTCGCGGTCCCCTCCGGTCCCGAGACGCTCATCGGCCCGTCACTCTCCGCCGGCGACTGGTCGTTCCCGTTCGGCGCTCATCCGGCACGGTGCCTGCGCGCGTGACGACAGTCATTCTCGCGACCCGCCGTCCTCGATCGATCCGAATCCCCACTCGTCCATATCGATCTCCGCGTCGCCGGCGTCGGCCGCATCCTCGGACTCCTCTTCCCCCGCGTCGCCGGCGTCGGCCGCATCCTCGGATTCGTCGCCCTCCGCGTCGCTCGTTTTCCCCCGATCGCTCGGCTCGTCCGGGTCTCCGGGATTGCCCGGCTCGGCGCCGTCACGGTCACGTTCGTCGGTGGCCTGTGGTTCCATCGGCTGGGTCGGGTTCCGAAGGGTCAACGATCCGTCCGGACCATCGTCCGACCTGGAGGCCGCAGCCGCGGCGGGCTCTGCAGGATCGTCGGACGCCGTCGGGCTGCCCGCCCCGGTCACGGATCCGATCTCTCCGGAGTGGCCCTTCCCGGGTTCGTCATCCCCGGATCGGCCGTCCGTCGACCCGGCTGCGGCGGCGATGGACTGCAGCGTCGACCGGTCGGCGGCCGGTTCCGCCTCGACGTCGGACGCGGCGGGAACGTCGACGAGTGCGTCCGCGACCGAATCGGGGACGGTGCCGCGATACTCCGCGAACAGGTCCTCCGCGTCGGCGAGGATCTCCGCGGCCTCCGTCCGCCCGTCCTCGTCCGGATCGGGACGCGGCACCATCGCCTCGGTCTCGGGGTCGACGTTGATCTGAACCGACTCCATCTCGCGGAGGTCCTCGAGCGAGCTGCGCAGGCCGTCGGTGGCCATCAATGCGAGGATCGTCTCGGGGTCGTTGATGAACGCCTGAAACGTCGCCGCCACCTCCGCGTAGGTGTTGAGCCCGCGGTCGATGAGGTACGCAAGCACGACGCGGCGTTTGAACAGCTCCGCGTCCAGCGTCTCCCGGTCCCATCCGCGGTCGAAGATGATCTCCTCGAGGGTGCTCGATTCCCCCATCCGGAGGAACTCGTCGGTCTCAGCCTGCCACTGGAAGACGTCCTGCACGTTTATCTCGTCGTTCTCGGCGTCGTAGTGGTTGATCTCGGTGAGCGACTTGTTCCGCCTGACCTTCCGGCCCTTCACGCGCGTCGAGGACTGGACGGAGACCAGATCCAGCGCCGTGAACATCGTCTTCGAGACGTTGATCGGGTCGGTGGTGAACCGCTTGAGCACCTCACCGACCGAGTCGGCGTGGAAGGTCGTGTAGGTCGTGTGACCGGTCGACATCACCTGGAAGGCCGTCCGTCCCTCCTCGCCACGGATCTCGCCCATCACGATGTAGTCGGGGCGCTGCCGGAGCGCGGCCTCGAGCAGGTCGAATTCGTCGACGTCGCCCTTGTCGTCGTCGCTGAAGGAGGGCCGGGTGACGGAGGCGATCCAGTTGCGCTGGGGCAGCTCGACCTCGCGGGTGTCCTCGATCGAGACGATCTTCGAGTTCGAGGGGATGAACAGCGAGACCGCGTTCAGGCTCGTCGTCTTCCCGGAGGCAGTCCCGCCCGCGAAGATGAGCGACTTGTGGTTCTCGATGCAGAGCCACAGGAAGGCCATCTCCTCCAGCGAGAACGTGTTCCAGTTGACGAGGTCGACCGGCGTGAACGGGACGTCCTTGAACTGCCGGATGGTGTAGTTCGTCCCGTGGTCGGAGACCTCGGTTCCGAGGGTGAGCTGTGCCCGCGAGCCGTCCGGCAGCGTACAGTCGACCTGCGGCGACCGCTTGGAGATCCCCTTTCCGGATCGCTGGGCGAGCTTCACGACGAAGTCGTCGAGTTCCGTCGTCCCGTGATGGACGTTCGTGATGAGCTGTTCGTACTCGGAGTGGTAGACGAACACCGGGGAGTCGTATCCGTCACAGGAGACGTCCTCGACGTTGATGTCGTACTTTATCGGGTCGATCCGCTCGTAGCCGATGAAGTCACGCTTGAGATAATACAGCAGCTTCTCGACCTGGTACTCGGAGAGCGTTTCGGCGTCCTCCTCGAGAACGGCCGGCTCCGGGCGCGCGGCGATGCCCTCGAGCGTATCGTAGTCGCCGGAGTCACGGGCGTCGTAGCCGAGCGCCTGCGCGATCCGTCCCGCGATCCCGTCGCTCGGCTCGAATCCGAACCGGTCGAACGCCGCCCCGACGGGGCTCGCATCCGACTCGCGCGAGTAGAGGTCGTACCGGTCGAGCAGCCGGTAGGTCTCATCGGCGATCACTGCCTTCCGCTCCGCCTCGTCGCCGCCGGAGATCGCCTCGTCGGCGTACTTGATCGACGTGCGTAGCTTGCCGGTGAGGTAGTCGTTGATCTCCGTCTCGATCTCGGTTCGGTGGGGCTGGATCGCGTAGTACTTCTTCTCGTTCTCCTTCGTCGAGTGAAAGAGTATCACGAACGCGTACGGCTTGTTCACCCAGTAGCGCTCGACCTCCCGGAAATGTGATTTCTTCGCCGTCGGCACCGCCTTCTCCAGGTCGTACCGGTTGACGAGCGTCGTCGTCCCCTCGTCGGTCGCGAAGAACGCGTCCTCGTCGATGTCGTCGGCGACGCTCACCGTTCGCTCCTCGACCGCGTTCGAGAGGTGGGCCGCGAGCCCGGCGCCGGCCGACAGAAAGGTCTCGGTCGCGTCGGGGTCGAAGCCGAGCGCTGCCGCCGAATCGAACGGGTCGGGATCACCGTCCGCGCCGGTCGGCGGCTCGCCGCGGCCGTCATAAACGTATTCGTGCTTGTAGTCCTCCCAGGTGTAATACCCTTTCGCGACCGGCACCGAATCGAGGTCGTACCGCTCCGCACACCGGTCGCGGAGCGTCTCACCGACGGTGGCCGCGGCCGCGATCCGGTCCGAGAGGGCCGCGGGGTCGATCCCGGACCCGTTCGCCGGGGCGGAACCGGACTCGTTCGCCGGGGCGGAACCGGAGCCGTCCACCGAACCGAGTTCAGTTCGATCTCGCTCGGCATCCGGCGGATCCGGTTCGCCGTCGGCGTTCTCAGCCATTACCCGCACCAATCCCGGGAGAGTCAAAAAGGCTTCCACCAAAAGAGTCATCCAGACAACCTGTCTCGGCAGTTTTCGGCGGATCGGCCGTTCGCGAGACCGGAGGCGACGCCGTCGACGGGCGCGTCCGACTTCGGGGTCCCGCGAGCTTTTTCCACCGGGACGCCGGAGCGGGAGTGTGAGTCGATCGGACCACACCCTCCTCGCCGCGCTCCGCGACCCGACGGTCCGGCGCCGGATCCGCGACCGGGCCGCCGAGGAGTTCCTCGGCGACGCGGGGAGCCTCCTGGCGACGATCGGGATCTGCGCGCTCGGCGTGCTCGTTGGGGGTCGGTTCTACGTCGCGACGATGCCCGCGGTGCCGACGCTGCTGTGGCCGCTGTACGCGGATTCGCCGACCGCGCTGGCGCTCGTGCTGCTCGCGCTCGCCGCGCTCCTTCCGACCGTCGGGTCGGGCCGCCCGGCACGCGAGACGCCGACCAATCGGCCGCTCGCGTACCTGCAGACGCTCGCGTTCGTGTGGCTCGTCAAATACGGGCTCTGGCCGCTGGCCGCGTTGAACGTCCACGCCGGGCTCTACCTCGGGTCCCCGGACGCGCTGGCGTCATACTGGGGGATCCTGGTCACGCATCTGCTGTTCGTCGCGCTGGCACTCCTGCTGCCCGCGATCGGTCGAACCACCCGCGGGGCGCTGGGACTCGCGTTGGGGCTCTCGGTGTGTAACGACGTCCTCGATTACGGACTCGGGTTCCATCCCCCACTTCGATACGATCCCGGCCTCGTGCTGCCGGTCGTGACCGTCGCGATCGGCGTCGTCGCGGTCGCCCTCGCGAACCGGTCGTTCCGCCGGCTCGGGGAGTAAGGGATGCTCGCGCCGGACGCGATCCGCGACGTCGACGCGTGCCGAACCCGGATGCCGCCATCCGCCGGCCGGAGGCATATTTAAATAATATTTACGGGAAAGTCGTTCACGAGGGCGTCGTTGAGCGAACCCGACCGTCCTCGCCAGTTGGGATGGCATCCGCTGGATACGCGAGGAGAGGATTCGATTGTGGTCCCACAAACGAACGCATAGCTGAACCAGTGGGCGGACGCGGCTGGAGTCCCGCGAGCGAACGTATGGATGAACCAGTGGGAGGACGCGGCGGGAGTCCCGCGAGCGAACGACGTGAGCGAGCGGGACTACGCCGCGGCCGCGAGTGAACGCAGTGAACGAGCGGACGCGGCGGGATTCGAACCCGCGATCGAGAGGTTAGGAACCTCTCGCCCTATCCGCTAGGCCACGCGTCCACGAGAAACGGTCGTCGATCGTCGGCCCGGTCGTCGGCGATGCGTCGGTTGGGCGCGGTCGGTCGCGGTTATTTCGACGACGATTCGGTTTCGGTCTCGGTCGCGTCGTCCTCGTCGGTCGCGTCCGAGGACGTCGAGTCGGTGCTCGTCTCGTCGGCGGACGCGTCCGCGCCCGTCGAGCCGGCGGTCGTCGTCTCATCCTCCTCGTCCTCATCGCCCTGCATCTCCTGGAGCTCCTCCTCGATCTCCTCGCGCCCCTTCTTGAACTCGCCCATCGCCTGGCCGGTCGAGCGGGCGAGCTTCGGGATCTTGTTCGCGCCGAACAGCAGCACGAGGACGAGCAGGATGATGAGGAGTTCGGGACCGACGGGAAGCGGGCCGAACAGTGGGATCGAAGGTACCATCTCACCTCGGAGTAGCCCGGTTATTATTATATGCCTTTTGCCTTTCGGGCCGTGACACGGCGCCGGGATGGCCACGGAACGCCGTCTGAACGCCGTCTGAACGCCGTCTACCGGCGATATCGAGAACGATCCCCGAGAAACTGACGGCCTCGGACCGTGCAGGCGGGTGGCCGAGCGGCGGTCCCTCAGCGACGGAGATATCCGCCGTCAACGTGGAGCGTCTCGCCGGTGATCCACTCGGCGGCGTCGCTCGCCAGGAAGACGACCGCGGACGCGACGTCATCCGGCTCGCCGATCCGGTCGAGCGCGTACGCGTCCAGCAGCTCGTCCGCGTACTGCTCGACGAACGCCTCGGTTGCCGGGGTGTGGACGGTGCCGGGACAGACGCAGTTCACGCGGACGCCGTCACCGCCGACCTCCCTGGCGAGAGTCTTGGTGAACGACCGGTTGGCCGCCTTCGCGGCGCCGTAGACCGCGAGCCCGGGGTCGTTGCCGCGGTAGGAGGAGCTCGCGTAGTTGATGACGACGCCCGACCGGTCGACGAGCTCCGGCAACGCGGCGTGAGTGCAATTCAACGTTCCGAACAGGGAGACGCCGATCTTTCGGTCCCAGTCCTCGGGGTCGGACTCGCGGAACCGCTGGGCCCCCGCGACCCCCGCGTTGTTGACGAGGACGTCCAGGCCGCCGAGCTCCGCGACGGCGGTCTCGACCAGCGCCAGTGTCTCGTCGTACTCCGTGACGTCCACCTCGACCGGGAGCGTCTCGGTACCGTACTCCGATCCGATCCGCTCGGCGGTCGTCTCGGCGGCGTCGACGTCGACGTCCGCGACGACGACCGCGGCGCCCGCATCGGCGAACGCCGCCGCCACGGCCTCCCCGATTCCCTGCCCGGCGCCCGTGACGCAGACGACGCGATCCGAGAAGTCGAGCGCGTCCTCGAAGGCCTCGAGCATCGGGGTTACCGTCCCTCCCACTCGACGTCGGCATCGGTACCGAACGCCTCGACCGCCCGGTCGTAATCGCGCGTCTGCGAGAGCGACAGCCACGCCCGGTTGCCGTACTGGAGGGCCTCCTCGAAGCCGACCTCGCGGGTGCGGTCGGCGGCCTCCTTGATCGTTCGCACCGCGAGCGGCGGCTTGTCGACGATCGAGTCGACGAACGATTCGACCGCCTCCGCAAGTTCCGCGGCCGGGTGAACGTGATCGACGATCCCCTCCGCCGCGGCCTGCTGGGCGTCGATCCGTTCGCCGGTCATACACAGCTCCTTCGCGCGGCTGACGCCGACGATCATCGATAGCCGCTGTGCCCCGCCCCCGCCCGGAAGGACACCGAAGTTGACCTCGGGCTGGCCGAACGAGCTCCGCTCGCTGGCGAGTCGGAAGTCGGACGCGAGCGCGATCTCCAAGCCGCCGCCGAGACAGAGTCCGTCGATCCGCGCGATCACCGGCGGCTCGCACCGCTCGATCGTCTCCGCCATCTCGTGGAACCCGTCCGGGATCCGCTTCTTCTCGCCGTAGTCGGTGATCGACTGCATCTCGCCGACGTCGAGGCCGGTGCTGAACGCCCGGTCGCCGGCGCCCGAGACGACGATCGCGCGGACGGCCACGCCCGTCCGGTCCTCCTCGAGCCGTCGAAACCGCCGGAATCCCTCGATGAGTTCCCGTTGCATTCGTCCGTCGATCGCGTTCATCGCGTCCGGGCGATCGAGTTCGATCCGTCCAACGCCGGCGTCCTCGTCGAACGACCAGGCGATCGCCTCGTAGTCGGGGTCCGACATCACCGAAACGGTTCGCGAGCTATTATTAATGATTTACGATGATCATTTATAAATATTATAGATAACCTTTGATACTACCAGTGCGTATAATTACCGCGTATGTCGATACCAAACACCGTATTCGATCCGCGCCGGAGTCACCGCCACGCGCCGCCCCCACGCGCCGCCCCCACGCCTCGGCGACCCCGCTCAGTGAGGCGGTTCGAGGTGGCGTCCACGATGGCGGATGGCTTTTAAGACGGTCGCCCCTCAGCATCGAACGATGGACATCGACGACGGCGATCCCACGACCCGGAGCGTCAAGACCGACGTCGACGAGTCGCGACGGGAGTACGACCCGACGGCCGACCACGCATTTCCGGACGGGCGGGTGAACGAGGTGCTCGAGACGGTCGAGTCCGACCCGGAGATCGGGGCGTACCTCGAGGCGCAAAACGTCAACGCGGTCACTCGGAAGGGGTACAACGACCACGGGACCAAACACATCGAGATCGTCAGGGACCGCGCGCTGCGGCTGTATGACCTGCTCAAACGGGCCGGCGTCGAATTCAACGGCGCGAGCGAACAGGGCCTCGAGGAGTCGGACGAGCCGGTCGTGATCGCGTTGGCGGCCACGCTCCACGACATCGGCCACGTCGTCCATCGCGATGACCACTCCTACTACTCGATCCCGCTTGCGGCGGATCTCCTCGACCGGTTCCTTCCGGAGTGGTACGACACGGCGACCGCGGTCCGGGTCAAAGCCGAGGTGCTCCACGCGATCCTCTGTCACCACACCGAGGAGACGCCGCTCACCCGGGAAGCCGGCGTCATCCGGATCGCCGACGGGCTCGACATGGAGCGCGGTCGGTCGCGGATCCCCTATGAGAAGGGCGGGCGCGGGATCAACACCATCTCCTCGCGGGCGATCGAACGCGTTCGGCTGACGACCGGCGACGAGGAGCCCGTCGAGGTGGAGATCACGATGAACAGCGCCGCCGGCGTCTACCAGGTCGACTCCCTGCTGAAGGAGAAGCTCCGTGGCTCGATGCTCGAGGATCTGGTCCGGATCGTCGCGATCAACACGAAGAGCGACGACGGGGACCGGCTCGTCGAGCGGATCGAGCTGTGAGGTGATCGGCCGGCCGAAGCCGTCATACCGCCCCGAGGATCCTGGCGAGGTTGTGGACGGCCGCAAGCAGCGAGAGGGCGCCGACGCCGCCGAACATCACGGCCAGCACGACGGTTCGGTTCCGCTTCGCGATCGCGACCGGCAGCGCGATGAGCACCATCCCGGCCAGCTTCGTCGCGATCATCCCGCGAACGAGCCCGTAACGATCGATGAGGACCCGACCGACCGGCGATCCCTCGACGAACGGTCCGAAGGTGATCGCCACGTACGTCGTCGCCACGTCGGCGAGGACTCCGACGAGGAACAGGCCGACCGCCAATCGCATCCGGCGATTCCACGGGTCCACGTTCCCCGATCGGCCGGAATCCGATCGGTCGGCGGTTGAACTCCCGGAATCCGACCGGCCGGCGCTGGTGTCGTCGGTCCGTGGGCGGCGCTCCGTCACGGTTGCGACCACGGGCGAGACCGATAAAAAGACGACGACGGCGCCCGGCGCCGACCGCCGTCCGCGCCGGACCGCGGCCCACCGACCCCGAACCGGCCTACCAGACGAGTCCGATCAGCACCGTGCCGGCCGCCACGAGCGTGATGATGAGGACGCCGCGACCGATCCCGCTGCGCAGCTCCGCGTCGATCCCGACCCGACGGGCGGCGGACCGCGGGTTCATCGCGACCCACTCGATGGCGGCCACGAGACGCATCGTGAGCCGGTCGACGGCCGCCCACGACTCTGTTACCCCGATGACGAGTCCGCGACCGGCGTAGAAGAACGCCGGGTAGGTGACCGCGTCGACGTCGCGCATCCGGTGGGCGAGCCACGCGAGGGGACGCTTGAGCGCGAAGAAGCCGACGAAGCCGGCGGTCAACAGCGCGGCGGATTCGGTCAGGTGGCCGGTGCTGTAGGGATGTAGCTCAGCGAGCAGGTACTCGGTGTGGGGCATCAGTCCGAGCAGCGTCTCGTAGGAAACGCCGAGATAGATGCAGGCGCCGGCGGCAAGCGTCATGCCGACCGTCTGGAACGGCGTCGCGTCGCGCGGCGAGCTCGAGGCGCTCCCGTGGAAGAACGTGTAGTAGCCGAGCTTGATGAAGGACATGAACGTCCCGACCCCACCGAGGATGAGCAGCCACCAGAGCAGCCCGCCGTCGAGAGCGATCGTGAACCGGTGGATCTCGTGAGCGGAGTCGATCACCATCCCCTTCGAGACGAAGCCGTTGAAGCCGGGGACGGCCGTGATCGACGCGGCACCGACCAGATAGATCACGAACGCGATCGGGGTCTTTCGCCAGAGCCCGCCCATCTCGCGGATGTCCTCCGTTCCGGTCCGATAGATGATCACGCCGACGGCCATGAACAGCAGGCTCTTGTAGAGGACGTTGTTGAGCAGGTGGGCGAACCCGCCGGCCAGCGCCTTCTCGCCGACGTAGCCCGCCAGGCCGATCCCCGCGAGCATGTACCCGACCTGCGCCTGGATGTGATACGAGAGGAGCCGCCGCGGGTCGTACTGCAACAGCGCGAAGAAGGCGCCGTAGACCGCCATCGCGCCGCCGAGGTAGGCCATCCACATCCCGCCCTCGGGGAACGCCCGGTAGAGCACGTAGACGGCCGTCTTGGTCGTAAACACCGAGAGGAACACCGACGCGGCGACGTGGGGGCGCGGGTAGGTGTCCGGCAGCCAGGTGTGCAGGCCGATGAACCCGCAGTTGATGCCGATCCCGATCGCCGCGAGCAGCGCCGCGGAGTCGTGGATCCCGGTCTCGGCCGTGAACAGGAAGCTCTCGACGGCACCGAAGTGGACGACGACCGCGCCGAGCAGCACCGTCCCGCCGATGCCGTGGAAGATGGCGTACCGGAAGCCGGCACGGACCGCCGCCCCGCCGTGATGCCAGACGAGCAGCGTCGAGGTGACCGCCATCAGCTCCCAGAAGACGATCAACGTGAGCCAGTCCCCGGCGTAGATCGTCGCGACCGTCGACGCGACGTAGATCAGCGCGAGCCCGGTCATCCATCGCGGCGCGTCGCTGCCGTAGGCGTAGATCACCGCCGCCGTCGCGAGGAACCCGACGACGACGCCCATCAGCCGAGAGAAGTCGTCGACGTTGAAGAAGACGACGTCGAACCCGAGGAACGTCGACGCCAGGTGTGGCCCGTACATCGCCGGGTCGAAACTCGCCGCCTGCACGAACACGAACGCGGTCGCGGCCGCTCCGAGCAGGTGGCCAAGGCGCCGCGGCAACACGACCGCCAGAACAGCGGCGATCGCCACGAGCAGGTAGGGCGGGATCGTCGTCAGGGCGATCCCGCCGGTAACGTCGGTGACGAGCGCAACACCGGCGGTTCCGGCGGTTCCGGCAGTCATCGGCCCACCCCCGCGCCCTCGAGACGCGTTTCGACGATGAGCTCGATCAGATCGAGAAACGCCATCTCGCTCGGGATCACGCCGAGCAGGACCGCAAGCGTCATCGCGGCCAGGATCGGCGCGAGCATGAACCACGTCGTCTCACGACCCAGCAGGGCCGACGCACCCCGGATCGACGTCCAGCCACCCGGCGGCGGGCCGCCGTGGTGAGCGTGGTCGTCGTGTGCGTGGTCATCGCGTCCGTCGTAGTCATCGCGTCCGTCGTCATCGTGTCCGTCGTAGTCATCGCGTCCGTCGTCATCGTGTCCGTCGTGGTCGTGCGTGCTGACCTCGTCAACGTGGCCGCTCCCGTCTCTTTCACCTGCGTGGTCGGCGGAACCGCTTTCCGGGGAGAACCGAACGTCCGTGTCGGAAGGGTTCATATCGACCGCGTAGTCCCCCGTGTCCACGCGTTCGGCGGGCTCCGAGAAGTCACGATCCCCGGGCGCGAAGTCGGGTCTCACGACGCCGTCGTCCGGTTCGACGTCCTCCGTCTCGTCGGCAGCGTCGTTCTCGTCGCGCTCGTCTCCCTCCGCCACGTCGTCGCCCTCGGCGTCCGGGATCGGCGTCTCGCCGTCCGGTTCCGAGGTGGTGCTCGCGTCCGGGTCGACGTCGCCGGTCCGCTCGTCGCGGTCGCCGCCGTCGGTTCTGACGGCCTCGATCGTGGCCGCCGTCCGGCCGCCGAGCGGGAACTCGACGAGCGGCTTGGCGTCGTGGGCATCCTCCGCCTCGAAGAAGGCGGTGTAAACGACCGGCCAGAAGTACGCGATGTTGAGCACGCCCGACAGCAGCAGCGCGCCGGCGAGGTAGTAGCCGACCGGCGTCGCCGCGCCCATGGCGACTCCCCCGACCAACATATAGAACTTGCTCACGAACCCGGCGACGAGCGGGATGCCTGCCATCCCGGCGGCCGCCACCGTGAACGCGACCATCGTCACCGGCATCCGTTTGCCGATGCCGGCCATCTCCGAGATGTAGTCGGTGTGGGTCTCGACGTGGATGCAGCCCGCACAGAAGAACAGGGTGAGCTTCATGAAGGCGTGTGCGGGGATGTGCAACAGCGCGCCAACGAGCCCGTGCCAGCCGAACAACCCGAGTCCGAGCAGGATGTAGCTGAGCTGGCTCACCGTCGAGTAGGCGAGCCGCTGTTTGAGGTGGTCCTTCCGCATGGCGATGATGCTGGCGGCGGTGAGCGTGATCGCGGCCATCACCGACAGCCAGACGCCGACGCCGAGGTCGAAGACGACCTCGGGGCCGAAGACGTCGAGGACGACCCGCGAGACGCCGAACGCGCCGGACTTGACGACGGCCACCGCGTGCAACAGCCCCGACACCGGCGTCGGCGCGACCATCGCCTCCGGCAGCCACTGGTGCAGCGGCATCAGGCCGGCCTTCACCGCGAACCCGACCCCGAGCAGGACGAAGGCGATCTTCGCCATTAGGGGATCGCTGTTCGCCGCGGTCGCGATCGCGTCGATCCCG
The DNA here is from genome assembly GCF_002355635.1 of Halopenitus persicus. GTDB lineage: Archaea > Halobacteriota > Halobacteria > Halobacteriales > Haloferacaceae > Halopenitus > Halopenitus persicus_A. The sequence goes on from NZ_AP017558.1 coordinate 2,612,614, forward strand.
CCCGCAGAGAAGGCGACGGTCGGCTCTCCCACGAGGCCGGTGAGCCAGTAGACCAGCACGGTGCCGGCGAGCACGAGCACGCCGCCCCCGAACATCGTGTACGCGAGGTACTTCCGGCCCGCCGACCGCGCCTCGGGCGTCTCGTCGTGGGCGACGAGCGGGTAGGTCGCGACCGACAGCAGCTCGTAGAAGACGAAGATGGTGACCAGGTTGCCCGCGAAGGCGATCCCCATCGTCGTCGACAGCGAGACTGCGAAGGCCGCGAAGTACCGGGTCTGGTTGGGCTCGCCCAGCCCGCGCATATACCCGATGCTGTACAGCGACGTGATGATCCACAGCCCGCTGGCCAGCACCGCGAACAACATTCCCAGCGGGTCCGCCCGCAGGGTGAATTCGACGTACGGCAGGAAGGTCACGACCTCGGTGACGTAGACGGTCCCGGCGAACACGCCGGGCAGCAGCGAGACCACGGCGCCGAACTTCGCGAGGGCGGCCAACAGCGTCCACCCCTCGCGGAGGTTCGGCCGGCGGTGGGACGCGACGATAGCCCCGCTGGCAACGAACGATACGAGAACGACGAACAACGGTCGCAGTGAGTCGACTTCGGTCATTCAGATCATCCTCCCGAGGAACGGTTCGAAGAGATCGGCGGCGGCGAAGCCAGCGAATCCGAGCCCGACCGCGGCCAACGTGACGACAACGAGGACGACGAACGCGCCGGTCGGGACGTCACGCGCTCCCGTGTGACCGCCGTCCGGCTGGGCCGGGGCGTCCGACTGCGTCGACGCGTTCGGTTGGGTCGGGGCGTCCGCGACGGAAGCCGACGACCCGGCGTCGCCGGGACCGGGATCGGCGCCGGCGAAGTACAGTTGCTCGATGACCCGGGCGACGTACGCCAGCGTGAACAGGGTGCTCGCGAGCATCACGGCCGCGATCCCCAGTCCGGCGGGATCGCCGCTCCCGGCGGCCCGCACCGCACCGAGCGCGATGTACCACTTGCCGAGGAGCCCGACCGAGGGCGGGATGCCGACGAGCGCGAGCCCGAGGACGACGAACGCCCCCGAGAGGTACGGCGCCCGCCGCGCGAGGCTCGCGAGGTCGGCGACGCGCCGCGCGCCGTAGCCGTACGCGAGCAGGGCGACGGCCAGGAACAGCCCGAACTTGAGCAGGCCGTGGCCGAGCAGGTGGACGATGCCGCCCAGCAGCGCCGTCTCGTTGGCGAGCGCGATCGCGGCGACGATCATCCCGAACTGCGCGACCGACGAGTAGGCGAACAGCCGCTTGAGGTCGGACTGCATCGCCGCCAGCGCCGAACCGACGAGGATCGAGACCCCGGCGGCCAGCAGCATCGCGTTCGTGATCGCGTCGTTCGCCGCGAGGAACTCGACCGTGAAGACGGTGTAGGTGATGCGCAACAGCGCGTACGCCGCCGACGTGGAAACCAGCGCCGCGATGAACGCCGTCACCGCGTCCGGCGCGCGCTGGTAGGCGTCCGGCTGCCAGACGTGCAGCGGGAAGACGGCGATCTTCAGCGAGAGGCCGACGACGATGAACGCGTAGCCCGCCCGGATCAGGGGGTCGCCGTATCCGACCCCCGCGATCGCGGACTGGAGGTCGATCATGTTCAGCGACCCCGTCGCGAGGAAGGTGTAGCCGACGCCGATCAGATACAGCGAGGCGCCGACCGTTCCCACGATCAGATACTTGATCGACGCGTACGCGCTGGCGCCCGACCGATCGGCCGCGACGAGCGCGTAGGTGGTCAACCCGACGATCTCCAGGAAGACGAAGAGGTTGAAGAGGTCGCCGGTGAGGGTGATCCCCATCAACCCGCCGGTCAGCAGCAGGTACCCGGAGTAGAAGGCGTTCCCGCGCGGCCCGATCACGCGCGAGAGGACGAGCGTACCGGCCGCGACGAGCGCGACGAGGACCACGAGCGCGGCCGACAGCTCATCGGCGACGAGTTCGATGCCGTAGGGGCGCTGCCAGCCGCCCAGCTCGTGGACGATCCCGTACTCGGTCGGCGCCCCGACCACGAAGACCGTCCGAGCGATCCAGGCGGCTATGCCGACCAGCGAGACGGCCGTCGCTGCCGCGATCGGCCAGCCGATCCGGTCGTATCGCCGTCCGAGCAGCAGCGGAAGCGTCGCCGCGAGGATCGGGACGACGATCGCAAGTGGAAGTAGCAGGTCGCTCACGCGCGCTCACCACCTGGGGAGCCGCCACCAGCGCTCGGGGAGCCGCCACCAGCGCTCGGGGAGTCGCCACCGGCCGCCGGCAGATCGTCCTCCTCGGCCATCGCCTCCCGGAGCGCGTCGGTTCGAAGGGTCCCGTACTCCGTGTAAATACGGACACAGAGCGCGAGCCCCACCGCGGTGAGGCTCACGCCCACGACGATGGCGGTCAGGACGATCACCTGCGGGAGCGGGCTCACGAGGGTCGCCTCCGGCGCGCCGCCGCTCTCGACGATCGGTATCGAGCCGCCGTGGACGTACGCGGAGGCGATGAAGAACAGGAAGATCGCGGTCTGGAACAGATTGAGCCCGATGATCTTCTTCACGAGGTGCGGGTTGGCGATCATCATGTACAGTCCGATGCACAACAGCACGGTGAACACCGCGTAGGCGTGGCGCGTCGCCAGCACGTCGAGTGCGAGTTGGATCGGTAGGTGGTCGGTCATCGGTCGGCCTCCGTGGTCGTGTCGGCGTCAGCTCCGTCGTCGGTGGTTGCGTCAGCGATCTCGGTCTCCGTCCCCGCGCCGGCCCGGTCGTCGAAGCCGGCCGCCAACAGGAAGAACAGGCCGACGAGAACCCCGGCGACGATCGGCGCGATGCCGAGGATCTCCACGCCCTCCATTCCGTACTTCACCGGATGCGGGATCGGCAGCCGGGCGTACTCGAGGAAGGTCCCGCCGCGGGCGAGCCCGACGAGGCCGATCCCGCCGAAGACGAGCACGCCGCCGACCGCGAGGCCGACGACGACGACGTTCGTGAACCACTCGCGGGTGGCGTCGATCCCGAACGCGAAGGCGATCATCAACACGACGGCGGCGGCGATCGCACCGCCCTGGAACCCGCCGCCGGGCGAGCCCGCCCCGTGGAAGGTGACGAACAGCCCGTAGGTGAGCGCGAACGGCGCCACGACCTTCACGGTCGACATGATCACCTGGCTCTCCGTGTAGGGCGTCTGCTGGCGCTGGATCGCCGAGAGATGCGGCCGGGCGTCGTGTCCCGAGTAGGTCGGTTGGATCGGCGGTCGGTCGGTCGTGGCGTCCGATCCGGCAGCGTCGTCGCCCGGCGCAGCGCCGTTGGCGGCGTCGTCGCCCGGCTCAGCGGTGGTGGCGACGTCGTCGACGACGTCAGGGTCGCGTTCGCCGTCGCCGGCGTCAGTCGGATCGCTCACGAGAACACCTCCCGGTGGAGCACGAGCATCGTCGCGATCCCGGCCCCGAAGACGACGACGGCCTCGCCGAAGGTGTCGAACCCACGGTAGGAGGCCAACACCGCCATCACCGTGTTGCCGACGCCGGTGTCCGCGTAGGTGTTCTCGAGGTAGTAGCCGGTGACGTCCGGATTCGAGTAGACGGGCGCGCTCGGGTCCCCGACGGCCGGCATCTGCGTGACCGTTGCGAGCATCACGACGCACAATCCACCAACGGCCAGCGCCGCGGTGGGATTCACGCGCTCGAAGACGGCCTCGTGGTCCATTCGCGAGGTCTTCGCGATCGTGAGCAGCAGGAGCACGGTCGTGACGCCGGCCGAGATCGCCGCCTCGGTCAACGCCACGTCGGGTGCCCGGTAGAACGTGTACAGCGCCGCCATCCCGAGGCTGTAGGCCCCGAAGACGATGATCGACGAGAGCACGTCGCGGGCGAGCGCGGTCACGACGGCCGTGGCGATCACGAAGACGAACAGCGTCGCCTCGATCGCGGTCACCGCGGCGCTCATCGGCGCTCGTCCCCCTCGGTCCACGGCACGTTCCCGTCCTCGAAGGCCGCCCGTGCGACCGCGTGGGCGGCGGTCGGGTTGGTCACGAAGATGAAGAACAGCAGGATGGCCGTCTTCACCGACGCTCCCTGCCAGCCGAGCGTGAGCGCGACCGCGGCCAGACCGAAGCCGGCGCCGAGCGTGTCCGCCTGCGAGGCGGTGTGGGCACGCGCGTAGACGTCCGGAAGCCGGATCACGCCCGTCATCGAGACGAACGTGAAGAACAACGCCCCCGCAAGGAGCACGAGGATCAGGCCCACGCGTGCCGCCGTGACGGGGTCGAGCGCGTCGAGGGCCATCAGAGGACCCCCCCACGTTCGACCGTGAACTTCGAGACGGCGATCGCCATCAGGAAGTTCAACAGCGCGTAGACGATCGCGATGTCGAGGAACGTCGGCTCGTCGAGCGCGGCGCCAAGCAGCGCCAGGATGACGACCGTGTTCGTCCCGAGGACGTTCACCGCGAGCACGCGGTCCTGCATCGTCGGGCCGACCACCGCGCGGTAGAGCATACCGAGCGCGAGGACGACGAATCCCGCCGCGCCGGCAAGCAGCACGTCGCCAACCGTATAGCCGCCCGCGATCACGACGTCGGCGATGCTCATCGGTGGTCACCGTCCTCGTCGTGATCAGTCCCGTTCGCGGGGGGCTCACGGCCGCCGTCGGTGGTCGCGAACGGCATCGGTTCGTCGGCGTCCGGCCCCTGCAGGACCGCGCAGTCGTCGCGCTCCCGGGGCGTGGGCATACGGGCGGCCTCCCGGCCGTAGAAGACGAAACGGGTCCACCGCTCGAGCCCGCCGTCGAAAAGTCCCTCGCGGGCCCACGGGATCAGCGTGTGGACGTAGAGATCCGCGTCGCGCGCTCGGACCGTCAGCGTACCCGGCGTCAGCGTGATCGAGTTGGCAAGCGTCGTGACCGGCAGTCCCGACCCCACGAGCACGCGCATCCGCGTCATCGTCGGCTCGATCGGTAGCGACGGCGACAGGATGACCCGGGCCACGACGACGTTCGATTTGAGGATCTCCAGCAGCAGGAACGGCACGTAGATCAGCCCGCGAACCAGCCGGAGCGGGGAGTCCCGCAGCGTCGGATCGTGGTCCAGGCTCACCTGCGACAGCGAGATGGCCACCACGAGCGCGGTCGCGACGCCGGTGACGAGATCGAAGGGATAGGTCGGATCGCCCAACACCAGGTAGAACAACAGCGACCCGCCGAAGACGGTCGCGAATCTCGGCCCGGTGATCTCCGAGACGAGTCGCTCGCCGCGCGACGGGCGGTCCACGGGTGCCTCCCGGACCTCGAGCGGGGAGGATGCAAGCTCGAACTCCATCGGCTGGAGGAGCGTCGTGTTGCCGACGGGGGTGTATTCGGGGTCGAGCACGACCGTTTCGATCCCGTGTTCGTCGGCGTACTCGTGGAGGCGGTCGGCATACTGGCTCGGGCCGAACAGGTAGACGTCCTCCGCGATCAGCGCGGTCTCGACGGCGACGGTTCCCTCCGGTACGTCGGCGTCGTCGAGGTCGTAGCGCGCCCAGTCCGCCACCTCCTCGAGCAGCGTCCGCGCAGTCCGCCGACGGTCGTCGATCCGCGGATCGTCCTCGCGCCAGGAGGCGAGGTAGACGAAGTGGATCGCCGAGACGTCGCCGTCGGCGGCGGCCGCGACGACGTGGGCGACAGTCGACCGCAGCGTGGCAGTGTCCTCGATCGGGACGACGACCCGGCCGTTAGCCACCGGGACCACCTCCGGGGACCGTAGTTACGACTGGTGTGGACGACATACAGGGTTCTCGTTCGGGGAGTGGCACGGACTCCTCAAAACAGTTCTTATCTTCGGGGCGGGTCGCCGCTCGCCGACACCCTCTCGCACGGAGCGAGCCGGGAGGAACCGAATCGGCGTACCGATCCTCGAACCACGATACGCTCGTTCCGGCGGAACCACGACTTGCGCCCGTTACTCCTCTCGGAGTTTCCGTTCGATCAGCTCGTCGAAGTCGACGTCGCCACGCTCGTATGCGTCCCTGTTTTGGGCGACGATACAGCCCTTCTCGGTGATCACGTAGAGCCCGCTGTTCGGGGCCGGGCCGACGCGGTCGAGGAGGTCGTAATCCGCCAATACCGGAAGTCGGGTGTTGATGTACGACCGGTTTCGGTCGAGAACGTACGCGAGATTCGCCGCGTTGTTCCGCCGACCGTCGATGAGGGCATCGAGGATCTCGAAGTCGGTCGGAACGGTCAACCGCATTAGGGCGGTATAACTCGTGCAAATATATAGTCCTTATTGATTCGCGTGCGAGTTATAACTAAATTAAGAAGAGATCATTGGGATATTTCAGTACGGTTGAACCTTGTCTAACCAACCAGTGGCTGATCTCTCGAATTGTCCCGTGGATTCCCACTCGAACGGTCGACCGGCCGGAACGCCGTTCGAATCCCCCGTCGCGCGGCATCCTGTTCCGTCGTCGTGCGTTTATGGCTCGCGATCGTCAGATCGGGGCGAATGACGAATCCTTCGGGGTCGAGACCGTCCTCTTCGTCGAGCACGTACATAGCTGCGGGTCCGGATCGACGTATCAGTGTCGTCCCCATATGCGTGGGTATCAGTCATTATGTCTCTCCCAACTGGCAACGTTGACTGATGGATTCCGGGCGGCCTACCGCGACCGGACCCGAACGCCGTCGTCGCAGTGCTCGATCACGGTATCGAACAGTCCGAGGAACGCGTTCACGGTTTGCTCGTCGTGTGCACGCGGATCCAGGTGGAATCGCGCGGTCGCGTTCGCGGCCGCACAGTGGCCGGTGATCCGGTTGACGAACCGGTAGCCGCGTTTGACGTCGACGTACTGGAGCAGCGTCGTGATCGAGGCGAACTGGAGGTCGACCGGGTACTCGCGGTCGGTCCACGCGTCGACCCGCTCGGTGATCCGGATCCCGAGCGGCGTCAACGCGCCGGGCGAGCTCACCGCGAGGACCGAGAACGCCGACCGGGAATCGTCGAACGCGGTCGCGTTCGCTCCGGTACAGAGGATCGCACCGTCGCCCGGGTCCGTGCCGACACGGCGGTCCCACGACTCGAGACACCGACGCGGCGACCGCGTCAGGCTGACCAGCAGCACGCCCGCGTCGGCAGGATTCACGACCGGACGCTCGGGGAACGGGGGCGCGGCGGCCGCGTCCGTGGTTCGGTCGAGGACGAGGACGGCGGACCCCGGCTCGATCGCCGCGGCCGGCTCCGAACCGTCCTCTCCGTCGGAACCGGTGCTCATCGATCGCCGTCGGCCTCGCGGTCGAGGTACTCCTTGGCGGTCCGGAGGTCGTCGATCGCCTGCGCGTGGTTGTCGATCGCGTCCTCGAGACTGGTCTCGATCTCGGCCTCGCTCAACTCGAACTCGTCGTGCGTGACGGCGAGGAGGTACCGCTCCAGGCTCGTGTTGGTGTGCGACTGTGCGTCGATGATGGCCTTTACCACCGTCCAGTCGACCTCGGAGGGATGGGGCGGAGCCATCACCGGTCCTCCGTGGTCGGGAACCGGACCGTCGTGGCGTGATCGTGCAGTCGGTCAAGCATCACGAGGTCCTCGCCCCGGCATCGTAGTTGAACGTTCGGCGGGGAACGGACGGTTGGCTCGTGGCGGAGGGGACGGGTGGCTGGCTCGTGGCGGAAGGGACGGGCGGTCGGATCGTGGTGACGCGGGATCCGCCGATCCGACCCCTTGGGGTGTGGCCGTGGAACGGATCGGACCGGCTCGGACATATGACACGTCTCTCCCATGCTTAATTTATACCGATGGTACATATCATTAATAAACTTACTGTACCCCACACATTTGTTGAGTTTCGTCTCGCCGTAGAATTATATAGCTTCACCCAGATTCGAGTCATATTCGGTCATTCGTGGATCAATATCGGAATATTACCCAAATATATCCACGGCGAATACGTCATTCAGGAGAGACGAGATCGGCGACGAGCGAGCGAAACCGCCGGTTCGTCAGTCTTCGGTCGGCGGCGTGAAACGAGATCTGGCCAAACCTCCGAGGACGCGCTCGACCGATCGGCGATCGTCGCGGCTCCGCCGGGCGACGGTTCACGCCCGGAGTACGTCCGCCAACCGGTCGGCGACGCGCCCCGCGACGACGTCCTTGCTCCCGCGAGCTTCCTCGACGTCGTCGGGGTCCGACTCCCCGGCTACGAGCAACACGCGCGTCTCGTCGGCGCCCATCACGCTCGCGTCGTTGGCGACGACGAACGAGAGTCCGACGCGGTCGTAGATCCGGTTCGCTTCCCGCACCATCGCCGCGTCGTCGCCGGACGTCTCGGCCTTGAACCCGACGATCGGCAGGTCCGGATGGGCGCTTCGGACGGCGTCGATCAGCTTCGGGGTCGGCTCCAGATCGACCGAGAGCGGCGATCCGGATCGGATCTTCTCGTCGACCGCGTCCGCGGTGAAATCCGAGATCGCCGCGGCCGACACGAGCGCGTCCGCGGTCGCGCAGGCGTCCGTGACCGCCGCCAGCATCTCGTCGGCCGTCTCGACGGGGGCCACGTCCGCGTACCCCACCTCCGGACCGTCCTGGACGAGCGTGACGTCCGCGCCCCTGATGTAGCAGGCACGCGCGACCGCGCGCCCGGTCTTGCCCGAGGACCGGTTGGTCAGGATCCGAATGGGATCGATGTACTCCTTGGTCGCGCCCGCGGTGACGACGACGTGCGCGCCGGCCAGCGAGTCGGGCGTCGTCGCGCGGGCGACCTCCGTGAGGATGGTCTCCTCGGTGGCGATCTTCGCCTTCCCCTCCTCGATCCGGGGGTCGGCGAAGCGCACGCCCCAGGACTCCAGCGTGTCGAGCGCCGCGAGCACGCCCGGGTGGTCGTACATCGGCTCGTGCATCGCGGGCGCGAACACGACCGGGACGCCGGCCCCGAGCGCGGTCGTCGCGCACGTCGTGACCGGCGTGTCGTCGATCGCCGCGGCCATCTTTCCGGCGGTGTTGGCTGTCCCCGGCGCGATCAGCAGCACGTCCCCCCAACCGTCGACGCCGCAGAGCGCGACGTGCTCGACCTCGCCGGTGATATCCGTGACGACGTCGGCCTCGGTCGCGAACTCGAGCGCCCACGGATGGACGATGTTCGAAGCGGCATCCGTCATCACCGCGCGCACGGACGCGCCCCGGCGGCGGAGCTCGTGGGCGAGTTCGACGGTCTTCACGGCCGCGATGCTGCCCGTCACGCCCAACGCGACGTTGACCCCCGAGAGCATTGGTCGCCGGTTCGGACGTGGCCCTTAAATACTCTCCCGAAACGTGTCGGAGCGCCGTCGAGCCGCATCCGTCCCGGGTCGGCGGCCGGCCGAAACACACTTGGCCGTCCGGCGACGCATCGCAGGCGTATGCCCTCCAGCATTCTCCTCCAGGACGGAGCGATGGCGTTCGTGTTCCTGTTCGGCCTGCTGCTGCTGGCCGTCCAGGTCGCGCTCATCGTCTGGACGTATTCGGACGCGCAACGGAACAGCAGCCACCCCGCGTTTCTGTGGGCGATCGTGATCTTCTTCGCGCCCCTGCTGGGGATCGTGTTGTACCTCCTGCTCGGTCGCGACCGAGTGTAGCCGACGTCGCGGCGTGCCGTCGCGACTTCCGGATCCTACCGCCTCACTCCTCGGGCAGTCGTCCGAGATCGTCGTCGACCAGGCTCGGGTGCGTCCGCTGTCGCTCCCCGTGTGGTTCGGCGAGATACTCCCGCATCGCGGCGAGCGACTCGCGCTCGCGGACGCGGCGCTCCGTCTCCGAAACCTCCTCACACCCCGGCGGGACCTCCCGGTTGCGGTCGGTGAAGTACCCCTCCGGGGCGACCCAGTCGTGGTAAAAGGGGATCTCCGCGTCGTGGATCAGCGTGAGCGCCGTCTCGGCCCCGTCGCCCGCCGCGACGATCGCCTGGTGGTACCGCTCCGCCAGCCGTCCGGCCACGTAAAGCCCGTCGACCGAGGTCCGGCCGTGGCCGTCGTCCTCGACGTACGTCTTCGACCCCGCGGCGCGACGGTCCGCGCCGACCGGATCCAGATAGGAGGTGTCCGACCAGGAGGTCGCGATCGCGCGCTCGGCGAGCAGTGCCTCGGGAGCCTCCCCGTCGTCGTCTTCAGCCCCCTCCTCGCGCTCGAGCACCGCGCGAAACCGCGGGTCACGATCGCTCCCGCCACGGTTCGTTCGATCGGTTTCGTCGTGATCCGCAACGTCCTCTAGCCGCGTCACGCGCCCCCGACGCAGGTCGACGCCGTTGCGGGTCGCCTGCGACCGTCCCATCTCGAGGAGCAGTCGCGGGTTGATCCCGGCGGGGAAGCCGAGGTAGTTCTCGACGTGCGCGTTGCGCTTCAGGATCGACTCGCCGGCGGTGACGACGACGGTGTCCAGACCGGCGCGCGCGGTGAACGTGGCCGCGGACAGCCCCGCCATCCCGCCGCCGACGATCAGCACCTCGTAGGGGTCCGACTCGGACATACCCCCGTTCGGCGTGGCGAGAATATATGAAAACCGGATCGAGCCGCGGTGGCGGTCGCGCTACTCCTCGTCAGCGTCCGCTCCGGACTCCTCAGCGTCCCCGGACGCGTCGTCCTCGGCCGAATCGGCGTCGGCCGCATCGGCGTCGGCCGCATCGGCGTCGGCCGCATCGGCGTCGGCCGCGTCGTCCTCGTCCGGTTCGTCCTCGGCGAGCAGCCCGTGTTCCTCGAGGATCGCCTCCTTCTCCGCGGTCGACCGCTCGTGGAACGTCTCGTCGTCGACCGTCACGGTCCCGACGCCGACGCCCTCCGGGCGCAGTCCCTCGTCGTTCACCTCGGCCAGCGCCTCGAGCGCGAGGGCGACCGCCTCGTCGGTCGAGAGGTCCTCGCTGTAGTGCTCCTCGAGGTACTCACGGATGTCCGTCCGGTTCGAGCCGACCGAGAGCGCCTTCCACTCGTAGGGGGTTCCGGACGGGTCCGTCTCGAACAGACGCGGCTCCCCGTTCTCGATCCCGCCGACGACCAGCGCGACGCCGAACGGGCGCGCGCCGCCGACCTGGGTGTACTGCTGGATGTGGTCGGTGATGTCCTTGGTCAGCGTCTCGATGCCGATCGCCTCGCCGTATCGCAGCCGGTTCACCTGGGCCTGGCGGCGGGCGAAGTCGATGAGCTTGCGCGCGTCGGCAACGTGGCCGGCCGACGCGACGCCGACGTGGTCGTCCGCCTTGTGGATCTTCTCGACGCTCGCCGGCTCCATCAGCGACGACCGAGCGCGCTTGTCCGCGACGAGGACGACGCCGTCCGCGGCGCGGACGCCGATGCTCGCGGTGCCGCGCTTGACGGCCTCGCGGGCGTATTCGACCTGGTAGAGCCGACCGTCGGGCGAGAAGATCGTGATGCCGCGGTCGTACGCCTGTTGTTGGGCTTGTCCCTGCATATGGTATCACTCGAGATCGAGTCGCGTCGCGCCGACGTGACCCGACCCCGTGGACACGTCGACCGCGTCACCGCGGACGACGGCCGGTCGGTCGGCGCCCTCGAACGCGACGTCTCTCTGTTCCGCAGGTCCGCCCGCCCGACCCATATATCTTTCTTCACAGGCTCGAACCGTCCCCGAAATCCCGCGAACGTGGATCCCGACCTGCTGGTCCTCGATCGTCGAGACGCAGGCGATCGCGGCCCGGGCAGTCGACACGTGTCCGCGTCGAATCCGGACCACCGCCTCCCCCTCGCCCGTCGTCTCGTCGAACGTGAACGACAGCACCGACAGGTCCGCGTCCGCGCTTCCTGGGTCCCCGAGGAGGTTCCCTGCCGCGTACCAGAGCGCCCGCTGAAAGTCCCGCCGGCCGATCGTCGCGTCGGGCCACGTCTCGATCCCGACGCCGAGGTACCGCCACCGCGGCCGGAGGTGCTTTGGAAGATGCTTCACTTCCCCACCTCCGATCCGGCATCGTCCACGGGTTCGGCGTCGTCACCGTACCGACCACGCCGGACGCCCGGCTCGACGAACGATTCCGAGAGCCGATGGCGGTTCCGCTCGGCGATCCGCCGCCACGCGCGGAGCCCCTCGTCGATCGCGGCCGCATCGAACCCGATGGCCTCGCCGACCGCCCGCAGCTCCCGTGGCGCACGGAGCTCGAGGTGTGATTCCGCGGTCGCGCTCACGACGTAGGGCGCGCCGTAGTGGTCGACGATCTCCCGCAGCTTCCGGAGGCCCGCGAGCGCCTGAACGCGGCGTCCGCCGGTCGCCCGGAGGACCGGCCCGAGGTCGAACTCGATTGCCACGCCGTGGTCGACGGCGGCCTTCGCGAGCACGTGGTTCACGTCCCCGCGGTCGGCCATCGGCGTCGAGAGCACGTCGACGCGGTCGGACTCGACCGCGAACCGGTTGAGCGCGTTCGACCCGCCCCGGACCGACAGCACCGTGAAGTCGGGTCGGAAGTTCCCGACCGACCCGCTCGCTGCCGAGGGGTCGTCCGCGTCGATCTCGGCACCGTCGACGACGTCGATGCCGTACTCGTCGCCGACCGCCGCCAGGTCCGTCCCGTTCGAGGCGGACCGCGTCCGGACCACCAGCCCCGAGTAGCCGAGCCGTGCTGCCGCCTCGGCGAATCGGGCGACGGTGCTCTCGCCCGCCGGATGCGCGTGGACCGCCTCATACATACGCCGGCGTTCGGCGGCCGGGGATTTGGGGATTGCGCTTGTCGGCGTCGCCGTGCCGCCACCGGTCCGCTGAGGTGAGACCGTTTCCGCTGAGGTGAGACCGTTTCCGACTGCTCCCGGCTGCCACCGACCGCTTCAGTCGTCCACGGCGTCGGGGTCGTGCACCGCCGTGACGACGTCGACCGCGGCTCGGTTCCGGGCCACGTCGTGGACGCGGACGATGTCGGCGCCACGATCGACCGCGACCGCCGTTCCGGCGACCGTCGCAGCCCCGCGGTCGTCGGCGTCGTAGCCGAGCGACCCGAACATCGACTTGTGTGAGTGGCCGATCAGGATCGGACAGTCGAGCGCGGCGAACTCCTCGACCCGCGACAGGATCTCGAACTCCTCGGCGGAGGACTTGGCGAACCCGAGTCCCGGATCGACGATCACGTTGTCGCGGTCGATCCCCGCCGCCTCGGCGCGCAGGATCCGCTCTCGGAGGGCGGCGATCACGTCGTCGACGACGTCCTCGTACTCGACGGTGGTGTCGGGATCGACGGGTGCATCGAGGCTGTGCATCACGACGACCGGACAGCCGGCCTCGGCGACGACCTCCCGCATCCGGGGGTCCTCGAGTCCTGTCACGTCGTTGATGACGTCCGCGCCGGCCGCAAGCGCCGCCTCCGCGACGGCCGGCTTGCGCGTGTCGACCGAAATCGCGACGTCTCCGTCCGCGACGGCCGGCAGCTCCCGAAGCGCCTCGACGGCTGGAACCACGCGATCGATCTCGTCGTCGACCGGAACCGGGTCGGCGCCGGGCCGCGTCGACTCGCCGCCGACGTCGATGACCCCCACGCCGGCGTCGATCATCCGCCGCGCGCCCGCGACGGCGTCCTCGAGCCCCCCGTGGCGTCCGCCGTCGTGAAAGGAGTCCGGCGTGACGTTGAGGATCCCCATCACTGTGGGTCCATCGGTCCAGGGCCAGTCGACATCGGCGGCATCGCCGGTTCGGTGGGCACCGCCCGCGTCCGCCTGGTCGGTTCGGGACACGCCCGCCTCCGCCGACTCGAACGCCGGGATACCCGCCCGATCGCGGATGGTCCCGGCGAGGCCGGGAAGGCCCTCGTGACCGCCGTTGTGGTCCCTCCCGTCGATCGCGTCGGCAAGCTCGCGAAGCCGGTCGACGGTTCCGCCGAGCACGACCTCGATCGATTCGCCGCCGGGTCCGACTCCCGAGACCGCACACTCCACGTCGGCCTCGAGCGCCGCCCGGCGAACCGTCTCCGCTCGCGTCGGGTCGAGCTGCGTCCGGAGGACGCGGTGGACCAGCCCGTCGCGGACGCGGTCGCGGTCGGCCTCGGCCACGTCCGCGTCCACGAGCAGCGTCTCGGCGTCATCGAGGTCGTCGGTCCGCTTCGGAACGACCCGCCGCGTGTAGCGTGCGCGACCCTCCGCAACCGCAAACAGCGACCCGGCAAGAAGGACGCAGTCGTCGGCGCCTGCGCGGTCGACCGCGGCCTCGAGCGCGTCCGCCACCGCGGGCTCGACCGTCACGTTCCCGACCCCGGCGTCGTCGAACGCCGCCGCCAGCACGTCGGGGTCCTCCGCACGCGGGTGGTCGGGCTCACAGGTGTGGACTGACGACGGCGTCGGCAGGGCTGCGATCGTCCCCGCGTGGTCCTTGTCGTGCATCGCCCCGAACGCGAGGTGGAGCTCGTCGTAGTCGTATTCCCCCAGCGTTCCCGCCAGCGTCCGGCAGGCGGCCGGGTTATGGGCACCATCGAGGACGACGAGGGGATCGGTTCCGAGGACCTCGAACCGTCCCGGCCAGGTGGCCGTGGCCAGCCCGTCGGTGACTGCCGCATCCGGGATCGGGGCGGCTGCCGTCTCCGGTTCGGATCCGGAACTCCGACCGTCAGCGGCGGTCCCGGAACTCCGACCGTCCGTGAGCCGGTCGACGGTCGCGTGGGCGAGCGCGACTGCGATCGCGGCGTTGGTGGCCTGATACTCGCCGACGAGCGGAAGACGCGCATCGTACCCCCAACCCGACCCCGTCACCTCGATCCGGGAATCGGTCGGGCTGCGTCCCCCCGACCGCGTCTCCATCCGCCCGTGGTAGGTGGCGGTCACGTCCGGGTCGGGATCGGGGTCGGAGACGGTCGGCCCGTCCACCGTCCGGACCTCGCCGCCGACGTCCGCGACGACCTCCCTGACGACCGACAGCGCGGTCCCGCCGCACGCCGTGACGACCGGGGTCCCAGCGCCCGCGATCCGGGCCTTGGTTCGGGCGATCTCCTCGATCGAGTCGCCGAGGACCGCCGTATGCTCGAGCGAGACGTTCGTGATGGCGGCCGCGATCGGATCGACGGCGCTCGTGGCGTCGTACTCGCCCCCGAGACCGACCTCGAGGACCGCGACGTCGACGTCACGGCGGGCGAACTCCTGGATAGCCATCGCGGTCACCACCTCGAAGAAGGTGAGCGGATCGCCGGATGCGGCCCGATCGACGAGCCACGGACGCGTTCGCTCGACGAACGCGGCGATCGCGTCGTCGCTCATCGGGCGCCCGTCGACGCGGACGCGCTCCGAGAGGTCCTCGAGATGTGGGGAGGTGTACAGGCCGACCGTCCGGTCGCCCTGCCGCAGGACCGATTCGGCGATCCGAGCGGTGCTTCCCTTCCCGTTCGACCCGGCGATCTGCACGAACTCGAGCTCGTCCTCCGGGTTCCCGAGGTGGTCGAGCAGCGCCTCGATCGAGTCGGTCCCGGGCCGAACCGAGAAGCGGCGGAGGCCGAACAGGAAGTTCGCCGCCTCGTGGTAATGCATATACCGTCACGGTCGGGCGGGGCGTCGCTTGAGGGTGACGATGTCGACGATCGAACGCGAGTGCCGATCGCGAGGCTGCCGACGGCGCTGCGACCACGAGCCGGCAGCCTCGGCCGCAGGAGGAACGTTAAAAACCGACCACGACACAGGTACCCACGTGAAGCGAATCAGGCTCGGGAACGCCGTCTTCGAGGGACTCAACGACGTCTACGTCCTCGACGGGGAGACGACGGCCCTCGTCGATACGGGGATCGCAACGCCGGCGGTCGAATCGGAACTGGCGGACGGGCTCGCCGAGTTCGGACTCGAGTTCACGGACGTCGACGAGGTCCTGCTCACCCATTGGCACCAGGACCACGCCGGTCTGGCCGGGGTGATACAGCGCGAGAGCGACTGCGTCGTCCGCGTCCACGAGGCCGACGCCCCGCTCGTGTCGGGCGCGGAACGCCCGCCGTCGAGCGACCCGGAGCTGCGGCGGAACGTCTTCGACCGGTGGGGAATGCCCGACGCGGCCCGCGAGGAGCTCGAGGAGGTGCTCGACGTCAACGAGTCGTTCCGCGAGGTGGACGCCGACGTCACGCCGTTCGCCGACGGCGACCGGTTCACGATCAACGGGACCGAGATGGAGGCGGTGCACCTGCCCGGCCACGCCGCCGGGCTCGCCGCGTTCGCGTTCGACCGAACGGGCGTCGACACGTCGGAGATCGACGATCACGCGACCGGGTCCGGAACGAAAACGACGCGTGACGGAGGCGGCGACGAGGCCGCCTTCGTCGGCGACGCGATCCTGCCGCGGTACACGCCGAACGTGGGCGGCGCGGACCTTCGGATGACGAACGCGCTCGCCCAGTACGTGAACAGCCTCGTTCGCGTCATCGACCGCGACTGGTCGGTGGCCTATCCCGGCCATCGGGACACGATCGCGGACCCGAGTCGGCGGGCCGCGGTGATCCTCGAACACCACCGCGAGCGCACCGAGCGCGTCATCGACGTCCTCCGCGATCACGGCCCGATCGACACCTGGAGCGTCTCCGCACACCTCTTCGGCGACCTCTCGGCGGTCCACATCCTCCACGGCCCCGGCGAGGCGCACGCCCACCTCGAGCATCTCGCGGACGCCGAGATCGTCGAACGCGATGGAACCGAGTACGCGCTCGTGGACACGGACCCCGACGTCAGGTCGCTGTTCCCCGAGACGCGGTTCTACGGTCGGGTCACGGCCGAAACCGAGGGGCGCTGAGGCGCCCGCGCCGGCCCCATCGCCACCCGCTCCATCGCGACCCGCCGCTCCGATCTAGCGGCGCCAGAAGCTTCCCGTGAACACGACGAGCACGGGCAGGATCTCGAGCCGGCCGAACCACATCAGAAGGACCATCACCAGCTTCGAGGTGGCCGGCAGATCGAGATACGATCCGAAAGGTCCCAACCGGCCGAACGCGGGCCCGATGTTGCCGATCGCCGCGAGGCTGGCGCCGATCGCCTCCAGGGCCGTGAGCTCGAGCCCGATGCGAGCCGCATCGAGTGCGATCACGAGCACGCCGGCGCCGAACAGCCCGAGGTACAGCAGCGTGAAGACGACGACGCCGCGGATGGCTCCCTCGTCGACGACGGTCCCGGCGAGTCGGATCGGCTGCACCGCGTCGGGGTGTGAGGTCCGGAACAGCTCGCGACGGAGTGCTTTAAAAACGATCAGCCAGCGGATCACTTTGATCCCGCCGCCGGTCGACCCGGCCGATCCGCCGACGAACATCGCGAACAGCAGCGTGAGCTGCCCGTAGGTGCCCCACTGGGCGAAGTCGCTCGTGGCGAACCCGGTGGAGTTCAGCAGCGAGCCGATCTGGAAGACGGCGTGTCGGAGCGCGGGCTCCACGGTCCCTTCGGTCGTCCCGCCGATCTCCATCGGCGGCGCGACGCCGGCATACAGCAGGCCGAAGACGACCGCGACGAAGGCCGCGACCGCGCCCGCGTATGTCCGCAGTTCGGTGTCTCGGAAGAACTCGCGCGTGTCGCCCGCGAGGACGTGCCAGAACAGCGCGAAGTTGACCCCGGCGACGACCATGAACGGGATGATCGCCCACTGGACGGCGGCCGAGAAGGCCGCAATGCTGTCGGCCTTCGTCGAGAATCCGCCCGTCGGCATCGTGGAAAAGGCGTGCGCGATCGCGTTGAACAGATCCATCCGCGGCGCGAATCCGGCCAGGTGGAGCCCGTAGAGGACGACCGCGAGCAGGAGGGTGAACGCGAAGTAGACCTTCCAAAGGACCCTGGCCGTCTCCTGGATGTGCGGCGTGAGCTTCTGAAGCTGCGGGCCGGGCGCCTCGGCCTGGATGAGGTCGGCGCCGTTGACCGCGAGCTCCGGGAGGATGGCCACCATCAGAACGATGATCCCCATCCCGCCGAGCCACTGGGTGAGCTGGCGCCACAACAACAGCGCGTGGGAGTGCCGCTCGGTCGATATCTCGCCCATCACGGTCGCCCCGGTGGTGGTAAACCCCGACATCGACTCGAAGAGCGCGTTGACGGGGTGGGCAAGCGTCGACGCCGTGCCGTAGCCCGCCAGCAGGTAGGGGATCGTGCCGACGACGCCGACCGCCAGCCAGGCGAGCGCGACGAGGAGGAGTGCCTCCCGCGGGCCCAGATCCGGTTCGGGGTCGGCCCGCTCGAGCAGGATGCCGAGCCCGAGCACGCAGAAGATCGAGGTTCCGAAGACGAGCAGGTCCTCGCCGTACACGAGCGCGACGACGAGCGGGATCGCCATCGCGACGGCGGTGTATTTGATGACCGTGCCGGTGATCGCGACGCTCGTCCGCCAGTCGACCCTCACCGACACGGACACGCGGCGTCACCCCCCGTTCGAGGGTCCGGACGATGCGTGGTCGCACCGACCCGCGTTTGCGTGGCCGCACCGACCCGCACTCGAGACATATCCCTGCCGAGACGGGGGTCCGGCAAGAATCCACCGGGTTCGGAACGACCGGGGATCGGACGGCTGCACGTCACGACCGCCAGTAGGCGGGCGTCAACAGGACGAACACGGGGAGTATCTCGATCCGGCCGACCCACATCAACACGATCATCGCCGCCTTCGTCGCGTTCGAGAACGGATGATAGCTCCCGAACGGGCCGGCGACGCCGAATGCCGGGCCGATGTTGAAGAAGGTGGCCGCGGCCGCGCTCATCGCCTCGAACTCCGTGAGTTCGAGGCTGGCTCGCGCCCCGTCGACCGCGATGAACGCGGTGAGCGCGAAGAAGATCACGACCGAGAGGAGCGTGTACGCATAGACGTCCCGGACCGTCTCCTCCTCGACGACGGTTCCGGAGAGCCGGATCGGGCGGACCGCGTCGGTGTGAACCGCGGTGAACAGGTCCCGGCGGAACCCCTTCAGCACGATCATCCACCGCAAAAGCTTGATGGAACAGGTCGTCGAGCCGGCCATCCCGCCGAGGAACATCAACAGGAACAGCACGTGTTTCGCGGCCGGGGACCAGCCGTTGAAATCGACGGTCGCGAACCCGGTCGTCGTGAGGATCGAGACGACCTGGAAGGTGGCGTGGCGCAGCTTCGCCTCGATCGGGAACGATACGCTCGGGTCGGTGAGAAGCAACAGCGCCATCAGCACCGTCGTCCCGACGACCACGCCGACGTAGTAGCGGAACTCCTCGTTGCGGACCGGGCGAAGCCAGTCGCCGCGGACGAAGTAGTAGATCAGGATGAAGTTCGTCGCCCCGATGAACATGAAGGGGATGACCGTCCACTGGGCCGCCCGCGAGAACGCCCCGACGCTGCCCGGGTCCGGCGAGAATCCCGCCGTCGCGACCGCGGTGAGCGCGTGTGCGAGCGCGTTGTACGGCGTCATTCCGGGCGCGACCCCGGCGAGGTTCAGGACGTACAGCACGCCCGCACAGGTCAGGGTGATCGCCGAATAGAGCGACCACAGCATCCGCGCCGTCTCCTCGATGTGCGGCGAGAGCTTGTGGACGTTCTGGGTCTGTGCCTCCGTCTCCATCAACTGGGTCCCGCCGATCGACAGCTGTGAGAGCACCGAGATGGCCAACACGAGCACGCCGAGCCCGCCGAGCCACTGGATGACCTGCCGCCACATCAGGATCGACCGCCCGTGCACCGAGAAGTCGACGAGCACGGTCGCGCCGGTGGTCGTGATCCCCGACATCGACTCGAAGAGCGCGTCGACCGGATGTGCGATGACGCCGTTTCCGGCGACGAGGAAGGGGATCGCCCCGATGAGGCCGACGGCGAGCCACGCGAGCGCCACCATCAGGAACGCCTCGCGGCCGCCCAGATCGGCATCGCCGGAGAGCCGTTCGAGCCACCGGCCGACGCCCAGCGTGACGGCGATGGTCACGAGGAACGGGAGAAGCGGCTCGTCGTAGTAGCCCGCCAGCACCAGCGGGAACGACAGCGGGACGGCGAGCCAGACGAGGATGCTCCCGACCAGTCCGAGACTGGCCCGCCACTTCACCCGAACGGGCCGGCGTCGCCACCGGTCGATCCGGTCGGCGATTCCGGTGAGGATCGGGATCGAGGACATGTAAGGGAGGACTGTCTTGGCGGGTCGTCACAGCAGCGCCGTTACTTCGTCGACGACGGCGGTCTCGACGAAGACGACGACGTGGTCGCCGGCGCGGAGTTCGGTGTCCCCGCGCGGGACGATGAACTCCCGATCGCGGGTGATCGCGCCGATGACGACGCACTCGGGGAGGTCAGCCATCGCGTCCTGGATCCGTTTCCCGGCGAGCGCGCTGTCGGCGCTGATCTCCACCTCGAGCACCTCCGCCCTGTCGGACTCGATGAACGCGACGTTCTCCGCCGATCCGGACTGGGTGAACCGCGTTATCTCCTCGGCGACGACCTCCCGGGGGGAGACGCCGACGTCGACGCCGACCGTCTCGAAGAGGTCGACGTAGGAGGTCCGGTCGATGACCGCGACCGTCCGCTCGACGCCGAGCCGTCTCGCGAGGAGACACTCGAGGAGGTTCTTCTCGTCGGAATCCAGCGTCGACACGAGGATGTCCGCGTCGCCGACGTGTTCCCGCTCGAGGAAGCCCATATCCGTCGCGTCCGACTCCATCACGAGCGTCTCGGGAAGGTGTTCGGCGAGGGTGCGAGCGCGATCGTGATCTTGCTCGACCAGGCGGGGCGAGAGGCCGCGCTCCTCGAGCAGCCGGCAGACGTGATACCCGATCTCCGAGCCGCCGATGACGACCACTTCCGCCGCCTCGTCCGGTGATTCCTTTGGCGCGATCGTTCGGGCGAACGTCTGCACGCTGTGTGGCGACCCGATCACGACTACGCGGTCGCCCGCCAACAGGCAGGAGTCGCCGCGGGGAACCTCGACGTCGCCGTTCCGGATGATCGCGGCGAAGGTGAGCGAGTCGAACCGGTCGGCCTCCTCGACCGTCTGGTCGACGATCGGCGACCCCTCGCCGATCTCGAACTCGGCCATTTGGACCCGCCCGCCGGCGAAGACGTCGGCGTCGCGGGCCGCCGGCAGCCCGACGACGCGAACGATCGACTCCGCGGTGAGGAGGTTGGTGCAGACCATCAGATCGATGCCGAACGCGCCCTCGTCGTGTTCCCACGTCCGGAGGTACTTCGTGTTCTTGATGCGCGCGATGGTGAACGTCGAGGGGGCAAGCGCCTTCGCCGTCGAACACGCGACGATGTTCGTCTCGTCGTCGTCGGTGGTGGCCAAGACCATATCCGCCTCGTCGACGCCGGCCTCCTCGAGCGTGTGTAGCTCCGTTCCGTCGCCGGTGATCGTCAGGACGTCCAGCGCGTACGTCAGCTCGTCGGCCCGGTCGGCGCGGTTCTCGACGACCACGACGTCGTGGTCGTGTTGGAGGTCGGCGGCGATGCTCTCGCCGACCTGTCCCGCCCCGATGATGACTACGTGCACGGGGCGGCCCCCTGGTGTGTCATACGCCGGGGTTCTCGGAGGAAGGGTAAATGGATTGTGTCCCGTCCACGCCCCTCGTCGACCCGCTCTCCGGACGAAGAGAACATCCTTAAGAGGCTCGGCGGGAACTCACTCGTGGGAACAGCACAGCCGTAAATCCGACTCGCCGGGGCACTCGCCCACGGCTCGGGATTGCGGCAGTGCGCCGCGAGTCCCTCCGGGGACCCGCGGTCACGCTTTTGCGGTTGTGCCGTTCCAATGACAGACAATGGCACGAATGCATACACGCCGCCGTGGCTCGTCCGGTTCGGACAAGCCCGTGGCAGACGACTCGCCGGAGTGGAGCGACGTCGACGCCGAGGACATCGAGTCCCGCGTCGTCGAACTGTCCGAACAGGGCTACGACCCCAGCCAGATCGGAATGAAACTGCGTGACGAGGGCGTGACCGGCACGCCGATCCCGGACGTCAAGCTGGCGACCGGCAAGAAGGTCACCGAGATCCTCGAGGAGAACGACGCGGGCTCGTCGGTCCCCGAGGACTTCCGGAACCTCGTCGAGCGCGCGGTCCGGCTCCGTGAACACATGGAGGAGAACCCGCAGGACCACCAGAACAAGCGGGCGCTCCAGAACACGGAGTCGAAGATCCGCCGGCTCGCCGACTACTACCGCGGCGACCAGCTCGCCGAGGACTTCACGTACACCTACGAGAACGGCGTCGAGCTCCTCGAGGAGTAACCGACCGCCGATCCATCCGTCGACCCGACTCCCAACCCACACACGATGACCGAACCCGCGACCGCATCCGGCACGACGCCTGACACGATCGCCGGCGTCGTCCGCGACGCGCCGTTCATCCGGCTCGTCGCCCGCGACGACGGCGATTCCCTCGCAGCGGCGGCGCTGCTCGCGGCGGCCGCACGCGGCGTCGGCACGCCGTTCCAGATCCGGATCCATCCGGATCCGACCGGTTCGATCCGCGACGCGGTCGACACCGCGGAGCCGGAGCGGTCCGGAGGAAGCGGTGACGAGGTCCATCTGCTCGTGGGCGCCGATTTGCCCGATCGGCCGACCGCATCGGCGGTCGAGTCCTACGGGCTCGAGAGCGACGGCCGCCCCGCGAGCACCGCGGCCTTCGCCGTCGGGACCGAACTCGGAGTCGATCCCGATCCCGTGCTCGCGCTCGCCGGCGTCGTCGCCGCCGGTTCCGTTCCGGGAACGGACGGGTCCGGGGACGCGCTCGACGTCGCGACCCGCCGTCAGCTCGTCGAACGGCGCCCCGGACTCGCCGTCCCGAATCCCGAGACGGAGACCGGGCTGGCGACCGGGATCGCCGCCTCGACGCTGTTCCACGCCCCCTACTCGGGCGACCCCGACGACGTTCGGGAGGCGATCGGAACGGACGTCCTCGCGGACTCCGACCGCCGCCGGATCGCGTCGACGGTCGCGGTCGACGTGGTTGCGCCCGAGACGGCGACGCCACAGGCGTCCGCCGCCGTCGAACGCGCGCTGCGCCCCTACGCGACGACCGGTCCCGTGGGGACCGTCGGCGGCTACGCCGACGTCCTCGACGTGCTCGCACGCGAGGCACCCGGGACCGGGATCGCGCTCGCGCTCGCCGGCACGGACGGATCCGACGTGGACGACGATCTGCGATCGGCCGCGCTCGAGACGTGGCGGGCACACGGCACGGCCGCCCACGCGGCGGTCGCCGAGGCGACGACGGCGCGATACGACGGCGTCTCCGTCGCCCGCGTGTCCGCACCGGCGTCGACGCTACCCACCGTCGCCCGGCTGCTCAGCGCGTACCGCTCGCCGGAACGGGTCACGCTCGTCGTCGACCCGGAGACGGGCCGGCTGGCCGCCGCGGCCGCCGACCCGGCCGGCGTTGGCGCCGCGCTTCGTCACGCCGCCGCCGAGCTCGACGGCACCGGTTGGGGCGGCCCGACGCGCGGCGGCGCGCAGGTTTCGATCGACGACGACGGTGCGGCCGTGATCGCGGCCACGAGGGAGGCGCTATGAACGGCCACGGGGCCGACGACGAGTCCGCGGATGGCCCCAATGGTGCCGCAGACGGCTCCGACGACCGCGCAGTGGGTTCGTCCAGGGGTTCGCCCAGGACGGCGCTGGTCCGGACCGAGCACGACGATCCGGCGCTCGTCCGGGACGCGCTGGCGCCCGACAACACCGACTCGATGGACGCGCGCGTCGACGGCGACGCGGTCGTTTGTGCGATCGAGCGGGAGACGACCGGCGGGCTGCAGTCGACGGTCGACGACTACATCGTCAACCTTCGGGTTGCCGACCGTCTCGTCGCTCGCGGCCACGAACACCGACACGTCATCGGGGACGATCGGGATCGCGCCGATCGAGTGCACGCCGATCAGGATCGACGGACGGACGGGACGAACGGGCACACGACCGACGCAGACGCAACCGACGCAGACGCAACCGACGCAGACGCAACCGACGCAGACGCAACCGACGCAGACGCAACCGACGCAGACGCAACCGACGCAGACGCAACCGACGCAGACGCAACCGACGCAGACACGACACACCAGACATGAGCGAACGATCCGTATCCAAACAGACGCAAGAGAAGCGATGGTACTCGGTGCTCGCCCCCGAGCAGTTCGACCGGGACGAGATCGGCGAGACCCTCGCGGAGGAACCCGACCAGGTCGTCGGCCGGACGATCACGACGACGCTCGGCGACCTGAACCAGGACAGCAGCGGCAACAACACCAAGCTGACGTTCAAGATCACCGACGTCGGCAGCGACACGGCCTACACCGAGTTCGTGAAGTACGAGCTGACGCGGGATTACCTGCGCTCGCTCGTGCGGCGCGGCTCCTCGAAGGTCGAGGCGTCGATCACGGTCCTCACGACCGACGACTACCGCGTCCGACTCCAGCCCGTGTCGTTCACGACGAAGAAGGCCGACCGCTCCCAGGAGCAGGCCATCCGTCGCGTGATGATCGACCAGGTCCACGAGGCTGCCGCCGACCGGACCTTCGATGAGCTCGTCGACTCGATCGTCGAGGGGCGGCTCTCCTCGGCCATCTACGGCGACGCGAAGACGATCTACCCGCTTCGCCGCGTCGAGGTCCAGAAGCTCACCCTCGAGGCGCGGCCCGAGGAGGTCGCGGCCGAGGAGGAGGCTGCAGTGGACGTCGACTCCGAGGACGTCGCGGTCGACGAGTAGCTCGACCACCCGCGGATCCGGCCTCGCCGACGGCGGCACGCGATCCGATCGGCGAAACCGGATGCAGATCCCTTTTCAGTGCCCGGTCGCGCCCGTCGAGACGAAACGTTGAAACGCGGCTCGGACGAATCGCTCGCTATGGAACTGCGGGTCATCGATAAGAGCGAGGCGGAACTCCGCATCGAGATCGCGGGCGAGGACCACACGTTTATGAACGTCCTGAAGGGCGCGCTGTTGGAGGCCGAGGACGTCGCCGCGGCGACCTACGACGTCAACCCCGAGCAGTCGGGCGGTCAGACCGAGCCAATCTTGACCGTCAAGACCGAATCCGGCGACCCGCTGGACGCCCTCGAGGACGCCGCGGACGCGATCACCGAGAAGACGACGGCTCTCTCCGAGGCGGTCCGCGCGGCCTGACGCTCGACGATCCTCGCGCGTGGCGATCGTGGTGCAGCGTTCGTTCGAACTCGTTCCAGCGGCGATTCGTTCCAGCGGCGATTCGTTCTAGTTGCGAACCGGCACGCCGCGCTCGTCCAGATACTCCTTGACCTCGGCGATCGTGTACTCGCCGAAGTGGAAGATCGAGGCCGCCAGCGCCGCGTCGGCGTCCGCCTGGGTGAACACCTCGTAGGCGTCCTCTGGGCCGCCACAGCCCGAGGAGGCGATCACCGGCGTCGAGACGGCGTCACAGACCGCGGTCATCAGGGGGATGTCGTAGCCGTCCTTGGTGCCGTCGCGGTCGATCGAGTTGATGAACAGCTCGCCGGCGCCGCGTTCCTCGGCCTCCAGTGCCCACTCGACGGCGTCGATGCCGGTCCCCTCGCGCCCGCCCTTTTTCGTACATTCGAACCAGACCGACTCGCCGTCCGCCTCGACGTAGTGCTCGCCGGCCTCGTCGTAGCGGCGGCGGGCATCGATCGAGATGACGATACACTGCGAGCCGAACGCGGCCGCGCCCTCGTCGATCAGGGT